>DASRUE010000105.1:0-13766 GCA_035687895.1 Bacteroidota bacterium
CAGGCAAGATTCAATCCGGGCACGTTACTCGCATACAAAGTCGAAGCAACCGGTTTGTAAGCAGCTTTATTGGGAGCGGCTCTCTACCGTGCCGCTCCCGGTGCTTTCTCGCGGAAATGCAGCCACCCGCCCCCCTCCATCATCTTCGGATTTTCTTCCTCACCAAGCTCTCGGCAATCACCGTCATCTATCTCTATTCAACAGTGTGGAGAGGTTTCCCATAATCAATGTTGTTCCGGTGCCGATGACTGTAAACCAGGTCCACGCCACCCACGCCTGGGAGAATATGACCACCATGACGGCAATGCCGGCGAAGAACCCAATCAACGCATCGCGCTGGGTTGGTCGTTTGAAGAGTGTTCCGAGCAAGAAGGTCCCGAGCAACCCTCCATATGTGACCGAGGCAATGCTGAGCGCAAGCTCCACGAGGGCTTTCGAGGTATTGCTGATGAAGAAAATGGCAACGCCGACCAGGACAACGCACCACCCCAGCGAGATCATCCGCGAGAGAAAGAGATCCTTTCTCTCCGTGTTTCCTTTGCCGAAGTACGGCTTGTAGATGTCGTTCATTGCAGCGGAGGCAAGGGAGTTTACAGAGCCTGAGAGTGTGGACATCGCTGCAGCAAGAAGGCCGGCGATGATGATCCCCGAAAGACCGCTGGGCATGCTCTCGATGATGAACTTCGGGAATATCTCGTCTGCTTTTATTAAGCCAAGCTTCTCTACTGGCAGAGCACCGTAGAACAAGTACAACAGCAGTCCGATTGCGAGGAAGATCGCGAACTGGATGATGACCACCACGCCGCTTCCAATCAAAGCGCGTTGGCTTTCCCGCAGTGTCTTCACCGTCAGCAGGCGCTGAACGATGAGCTGATCGGTGCCGTGAGACGCCATGGAAAGAAAGGCGCCGCCGAGGATACTGCCGGCCAGCGTATAGGGCGTTGCAAAGAACTCTTTGAAGGAAAGTGAGAATCCCGGGTTTAGTATAGAAAGCTTCTCTTCCGGGATCCAGACACCATCTGCCGGCAGATGATTGAGGATGACGACCATTGCACTGACAGCCGCGGCAAGATAAATGAACATCTGCACAACATCGGTCCAAACCACTGCCCTGACTCCACCGATGAACGTGTAGATGAGTGTCATCGCAGCCATCACGAGGATCGAAACGATATAGACGTGTTCGTTCGGGACGTCCGTGAAGGTCTGCCAGCCTTTGAGGAGAATTGCGAGGGGAATGGCGGTTGCAAACAAGCGAACACCGTCAGCAAGAACGCGGGTAAACATGAATGTCACAGATGCAACATTCCGCATATCCGGGCCAAACCGGTTGGCAAGGAGCTGATATGCCGTTGAAAGCTCGCCCTTTGCATATGCCGGCAGAAGGATGACGCTTACCACCACGCGGCCCAACAGGTACCCGAATGTAATCTGGAGGAAATTCAGATTGCCGGCGTATGCAATGCCGGGGACGCTGATGAAAGTGAGGGTGCTTGTTTCTGTGGCGACGATAGCAAAACAGACCGCCCACCAGGGAATGGTTTTGCTGCCGAGGAAATAATCACGGATGGAAGTCTGTTTTCCCCCCGAGATAACACCCAGCACCGCCATGCCGATCAGGTACGCAACGACAATGACGTAGTCAACCGTGGTGAAGCCCATTCAGGGTCCCGGGTTGAAGGGAGCAGGGGTTAGTGTTTGGCGGAGTGGGTGGCTTCCTGGATGTCGAACACGCGGTCCAGCATGGAGATCTTCAACAGTCCGGCGACTTTCTTATGGACGTTCACCAGCTTCACCTTCCCGCCGTGCTCTTTCATCTTCCTGTCTGCAATGAGAAGGGCGCTAAGTCCGCTGCTATCGCAGAACTCTACTTCGCCGAGGTCCACGATCAACGTTTCCAGTTTGGGTTTGCACAGGATCAGGAACTCACCCTTCAACTCCGGGGACACTGAGGAATCAAGTTTCCGTTCCTTGAGCGTCAGGGTGACCGACGATCCGTTTTTGTGGGTTTCAAATTTCATAGTGTCACCTCCGGCTTAGAATCTCTGTAGGCACTGCACCAGTCGATCATAGATGAGCTTCGTTCCGAGTGTTGGATCAGGCCTGATCAGAAGATTATAGAACATGTCCGCGCGCTTCCGGACGAAGCCGACACGTATACGGGCATCGCTTGCTTTACAAATATACCCTGAGGGGAGCACTAAGTCAAGGTTGAGGTCGATCGCGAGGTCGTACGGTTTCTTCCGGACTCGCGCGATGATATCCTTGTGCGGCAAGTAAAAAGGGGAGATCTCCGCCGCGAGGATATGGATGAACTGGGTGCGCGGCAGCAAGCGCATGACCTCCAGTCCGTGATCGCCGGTGATGACAGTGAGGTGCTCTTCCTGAAACTTCTTCTTCAACATCTCGAATACCGTGACAGTAGGAAGAAGGTTTGTTGGATTCAAAGGCATGATGACCAGCGCGCTGCGCGCCGATGTCACCGCGTCAGTAAAGCGAATTACGCGGTCCCGCTCCTTCCGGAAGCGAAATCGAGCGGTTTGCCATCCAATCGAAGTACGAAGCACCTCTAACATGCTAGCGAACCATGGTGTTGAATTCTTCTTCAGAAATGACGCGCAGACCGAGGGTCTTTGCTTTTGTCAGTTTGGAGCCGGCATCCTCTCCCGCAAGAACGAAGTCCACATTCTTGCTAACCCCCGCGGCGATCTTACCACCGTGGTGTGCGATTACGCGTCGAGCCTCGTCGCGGGTGTATCCAAGCAATGTGCCCGTCAGGACAAAAGTCTTTCCGGATAGTTTCCCTTTGGTGCGTGCCGGTGTGGAGGCCATGGTGACACCCGCGCTCTTTAGTACGCGGATAATTTCCTTGTTATGCTTTTCCCGAAAGAATTGAGTGATGCTCTCGGCAATTCTGGGCCCGATGGCGGAAACAGTCTGAAGTTCCTCTTCAGAGGCTGCCTGCAATTTCTCCATGGAAGGGAAACTTTCCGCAATCACTTGTGCAACCCCGGCGCCCACATGCCGGATCCCCAGGGAGAAAATGACGCGATGAAACGGTTGCTTCTTGCTTCGCTCAATTCCCTGGAGGAGATTCTGCGTGCTCTTCTCACCCCACCGGTCGAGTTCCAATAATGCCTTCTTATGGTGATGAAGGGAATACAGGTCGGCGTAGTTCTTGACAAGGCCCTTGCTCACCAGTTGCTCCACGGCGGCTTCGCCCAACCCTTCGATATCCATTGCTCCTCTGTGGGCAAAGTGCTCGATACGGCCTTTCACTTGAGCGGGACACTCGCTGTTCTCACAGAAGTAGTTTGCTTCTCCTTTCGGCCGGTGGATCCTGGATCCACACTCCGGACAGTGGCTGGGCATCTCGAACGGAATTGTTCCCCGTGGTCGTTTCTCCTGTACCGCTCCGCTTACCTTTGGAATGACATCGCCCCCCTTTTCCACGACAACTGTATCGCCAAGGCGGAGATCAAGCTCTTGAATATAGTCAACGTTGTGCAGAGTTGCGCGGCTCACCGTTGTACCACCGAGAAAAACCGGCTCCAACTCCGCGACCGGGGTAATGGTCCCGACCCTACCGACCTGAAGTGAAATTCCTTTGAGTACTGTTTCTGCCTTCCGTGATGTAAACTTAAACGCAATTGCCCATCGCGGACTCTTGGCGATGGCGCCGAGGGTCTCCTGGTGCTTCAGCGAATCGACTTTCACTACCACGCCATCGATATCGTACGGAAGAGAGTCACGTTGTGCTTCCCACTCCTTCCAGTACCCAATCACGTCATCGATGGTGGTGCACTTCATTGTGTGGTCGTTCACCGGCAGGCCGAGTTTCTTAAGCCGCTGGAGATTATCATAGTGACTGCCAAGTGTCGCATCTGGTGCAAGGAGCCCGTAGGCAAACATCCTGATGGGTCGTTTTGCCACGACACGAGAGTCCTGCATCTTAAGCGTTCCAGCTGTGGCGTTTCTTGGATTGATGAAAGCTTTCTCCTGCAATGCAGCACGTTGCTCATTCATCATCTCAAACTCGTCGCGGTGCATAAATGCCTCTCCCCGAACGATAATATTCATCAATGACCGGTCGGTCGTCCGGAGGCGAAGGGGAAGCGAGCGGATAGTTTTGAGATTGTGCGTGATGTCGTCTCCCTGCACACCATCACCCCGAGTTGCGCCCTGAATGAAAATGCCATTCTCGTACCTGAGCGAGATCGCCACTCCATCGAATTTCAGCTCTGCCACATAGATAGGCCGCTCCCCTTTCAACAATTCACGCACGCGTCTATCAAAATCCGTGATTTCCTGTTCTGAATAGGAATTTGCAAGACTGAGCATTGGAGGGTTGTGGGTGACGGACGGAAATTCCTTCGTAAGTGCACCGCCGACTCGCTGGGTCGGTGAATCAGGCGATCGCAAGTCAGGATAATGCGCTTCGAGTTCCTGCAATTCGCGCATCAACGCGTCGTATTGCTCGTCGGGAATGGTGGGCGCAGCGAGGACGTAGTACCGATGATCATGGTCGTGGAGTTCTTGCCGGAGGTGCTCCACGCGCTGAATGACTTTTGCATCGGGCCTTGACATGAGGTGGCGGCGTGTGACGGGGGATGGCATCCGTTTATTTCTTGGCGAGAAGATCACGCGTGATGGTCATGTTGCGGATGACCGAACCCCGCTTGCCTAACGTCCCGAGCGGCTTCTGGTTCAACGTGAACTCCACGGCAGTAGGTTTACCAACTGTGAGGACAAACTGCTCCTTCGCTTTCCAGGAAATGCGTGCGTTGGGCCGGAGCAAATACTCACGCGGTGCAGCTGCGTCGATGGCAAGTTGCATCCAGACCGTATCGGTGGTGACCGCTCGGAGCGTCAGGCTGTCAACCGGTGCTTTCGTGCCACGAGTGAGCGCGGCCCTGGCAGCCCGGATGGAATCAACGCCTTCCCGGGCCTCATTGTCTTTGATGACGGCATCAAAAGACGTCTCCGTGGCAACCGGAGACTCTGAACTCAGGAGGTTCCAGAGAGTTATGCCAAGAACAACAGAAAGGATTCCCAGGATGGCGAGTTTGGCGGACTGGGGGTTGATGGGTTTACGTTGCTCGGGTGCTTGACGTGGCTGAGGTGCGGGAGTTGCCACGGTGACCGGTGCCTGCACTTCTCGGGGAACCGGAGGTCGTTCTGGGTCGCGGGGTTTCTGCATCTCATCATATCTCATCATGATCTCTGAAGGGTCAAGCCCGACAAAGCTCGCGTACTCTCTCATGAAGGCGCGTACATATGTTTGCGGAAGAATGTCGGTCTTTCCCTGCTCGATGGCGGCGAGAAAATCAACGTTGATCAATGTTCCATCGGCAATGTCCGCCAGGGAAAGGCGCTTTGCTTCACGAGCGCTTTTCAGTGCAGCAAAGACTGATTCCATGGTCATCGGTCTCGTTATGATGACGAAAATCTGAAGGATGCTTCAGAGCAGGTTGTTGGATTTCGGACTACGTGGCCGCTTCCGCTGCGACCCCGCGTGTGTCGAGCACAGTGCGGACCTTGGTTGCCAGGTCCTCTACCTGAAATGGTTTTTGCAGAAACCCGTCTGCCTCGGCGAGCAGCGAGGCAGCCTCGATGGAGTCCCTACCGTATCCCGTCAGAAGGATGACGCGGGTTGCCGGATTAATGGCTTTCAGACCCTCAAATGCCTGCCGCCCTCCCATGTGAGGCATGTTTACATCGAGGAGGACAAGGTCGATGGCGGCTTGCCGGGTGGTATAAAAATCCAAACCCGCCTTTCCGTCGTGGACGAATGTTACAAAATAGCCGAGGTCAGAAAGCATGTCCCGTGCAATCTCGCAAACACTAATCTCATCGTCAATGACGAGAATATTCTCTCGCCCTCGCGGAAGACGCTGTCTGCGTGTACGCGCTGAGGCCTGCGCTGCGGTGGCACCGCGGGGGAAGTAGATGGTAAACGTTGTTCCCTGCCCCACTTCGCTCTCGAGATTGATGAAGCCGCCATGGTTCTGTACGACGCCGTAGAGAACGGAAAGTCCCAATCCCGTCCCATTGTCTTTGGTTGTGAAGAATGGCTCGAAGACCCTGTCGCGAACATTTGTGGCAATCCCGACGCCAGTGTCGGAGACAGAAACGGCGATGAAGGCCCCCGGCTTGACGGAGGCAAACTGCCGCACAGTGTGTGCGTCCGCTTGTGTAATGGATGTGGTAATGGTGAGGGTCCCACCGTTGGGCATCGCATCGCGCCCATTCAGAAACAGGTTTAATAGTGCCTGCTGGATCTGACCATCATCCCCCCGGACACCGGTTCGTTGACTGGTCAGGTTGGTGACAACGCGGATCTCCTTTGTCACGCTCCGCTCGAAGAGATGAATGGTTTCTTTGATGATAGCGTTGACGTCAACGGGTTTGATCTCTGTCTCCGTCTTCCGGGCAAAGGTGAGGAGCTGGCGGGTAAGGGCCGAACCTCGCCGGGATGCACTCTCGATGATCTCGACATACTTGTACAACCTTCCCTTCTCGGTGATTTTGCGGTGCATGATGGAAGCGGAGCCGAGGATTGATGCGAGGATGTTATTAAAATCATGTGCGATGCCGCCGGCAAGGCTGCCGATGCTGTCGATCTTCTGTGCGTGAAGGATCGCCGATTCCATTTTCTTCCGTTCACTGATGTCGCGGGCGACGATACGCGCATTCACCGTTCGCCCGGTATCGTCAAACACGAGCGTGGAATTGAGAGTGACATAGATCGCCTCACCATCCTTCCGGACCATCTGTTCCTCGACGTCCTTCAGCCCGCGCCCTTCACTGAACATCGTCCCAAGCAGTTCCTTAACGGGAATACGCCGGTCCTCCACAAACAGATTCTCGAAGGGTTTCCGGAGGATCTCCTGTTTGCTGTACCCCAGAATATCCGCCCCCGTTTTGTTAAAGCCGACGATCGTATGATGTCGATTTACGCTCAGGTAGATGTCTGGCGCGTTCTCAAAAAGGTCGATATATTGTTGCTCCGACTGCTTCAGCCGCTCGAACAACTGGGCGTTGTTCAGGGCGACACTGATCTGATTGCCGAAGGCCTCCATCAGTTCTGCTTGCTTTGCCGTGAACATATCGTACCCCTCGCCGGCGACGATCAGGGTGCCCCCAACGCTCTCCTTGCCACGAAGCGGAATTGACGCCCAGAACTGGATGCCGAGGAGCTTCAGTTCGGGGTGAATAAGGCCAAGATGTTCATGCAGCCTTTCGCGCTGAACGCGGGGCTGATGAAGCCAGGTGGAAGGGGAATCCACGCCTGTGGCCATGCTCAGGGCGAGGAAATCCGCCGTTGTTCCCTTGGAACTCTTCAGAACAAGGGTGTTCCCTTCAAGCATGAAAATCCAGCCATAGTTGGTGTTGAGGAGCTCGGTGACTTTCTTCAATGCAGCCTGGAGGACTTGGTCCAGTTCCACCACACGATTGACCGATTCTGCGATGCTATTCATGGCCAGCAGTTGCCGTCGTTGCTCGTCCAACTGGCGGCTGTACTGAAGGGAGAAATATACGCCTGCAAAACCAATCAGGCCGATGGTAAGAATACTGATGAAATCCATCAGCCGGGGCGATTGTCCGGTGAGTACCATGGCGATGATGATCGTGGCCATGGAGACGATGACGCCCGTGGATGCGACGACCTGTGCCTGCTCGACCAAGCCCAAGCTCTTCACAAAGCGCTGGACAATGTATAACGGGTTCCTCATGCTTTCGCAATGTACGAAACGATGCTTTTACATTCAATTACACGAGGAAGCAGCCCCCGCAAAAAGAAACAGTCCCGCCTTTGTGTAGGCGGGACCGTTCAAGCAAAGGCCCAAGAAACTAGATAGGATGTTACATTCCCGGTGTCGGTGCCATTACTTTGGGCGCTGCCTTCTTCGGCAAGATGGCTTCCTTGCAGGCTTTTGCCACACGGAACTTCACGACCGTCTTTGCCGGGATCTGGATAGTCTCACCAGTCTTAGGATTGCGCCCGAGCCGAGCCTTTCGGTCAACCAATACCAGTTTGCCAAGGCCTGGGATCGTAAACGAATTCTTTGCTTCCTTGTACGCGAGCTTTGCAAGTTCCTCGAACACTGACGCCGCGGATTTCTTCTTCATGTCAAACTTCTTTGCAAAGTGCGCGACGATTGCCGACTTTGACATCGCTTTGCTCATTGGACCTCCTTGTGTGTTGTTGGTGGGGAATCGTACACTTGTCTGTCGCCAGAGAATCTGTGGTGCGACATTTCGATGTGAAGATAGTACATTCCCCACAATTTTCAAACAAGAAAATCAAAAAAATGCTGGAATGCCAAGGGTCTTTGTGTCATCATGAAGGTTTCGCACAGGAAAACATTGAGAATTTGCGATAGGGACTTTGCCGGTCGGAAGATCAGTTCGAAGAATGAGAGCGGTGTAATTCTCTGTCATTGAACGGGTTAGCAGGAGCGAAGGCCGACGTGGGACTATAGCCAGTCTTCCGAAGAAACCTCTTCGACGTCACCTTCGGCATTGACAAGCTCTACCGGAGATCGAGGAAGAGAAGTGATGAAAACGCGACCGTATCGCTTGGTAAGGACACGGGCATCGAGAAGAGTGACCAACCCCGTGTCGGTGGTTGAGCGAATGAGGCGGCCGACGCCCTGACGAAACTTGAGCACGGCTTCCGGCAAGGTATACTCGAGGAACGCGTTTCCACCCCGTTGCAGAATCAATTCAAGGCGCGCCTCGATCAACGGATGGTTCGGAACAGCAAATGGAAGTCGTGTGATAATCACGTGTTCCAGCGCCTCACCAGGAACATCAACACCCATCCAAAAACTCTCCAGACCAAAGAGAACGGAATGGATATCTTTCTTGAACATCTGAAGAAGAGCATGTCGTTGCTCCGCGGCACTCTGTACAAGCAGATGAATCCCGAGTTGCTCGAGATCTTCTGCCACCGCTGATGCCATTGCACGCATCAATTGTGAGCTGGTGAAGAGCACCAACGCCTTGCCTTTGGTCCTGTCAATACTCTGCACTATCCACGCCGGGAGTTGATCTACATATCCTGGTGTATCTGGCTCGGGAATGCCCCGAGCAAGGCAGAGGCGCATCTGCCGGGCATGGTCGAATGGCGAATCAAGAATTACACCCCACACGCCAAAGGCACCCATGCGCTGTTTGAAGTAATCGAGCCGGCCGTCAACGGCGAGTGTTGCGCTCGTCATGATAACGGATGATCCGTCGCGGAATAGCTTCTGACCTATGTTTGTGGAAATGTCTGTCGGCGTCGCGCAAAGCTTTACGCTATCGACTTTCTTTTCCCCAGTTTCCACCCAATAGGTAAAACCAACGTCATGTTGATCGAGGAATTCATCGATGAGGACATCCGCCTCCCACAATGATCGCCGAACCGCTGCGAGTTCCTGCCGTGTCAACTCTCTCTCAATTGTATCCTCTGCACGTTTCACTTCGGACTGCAATTGGAGCAACAGTCCGTGCAGGCTGTTCGTTACAAGACCCGCAGAACGAATCCGAACTTCAGTCCCAGGCCCTCTTGCAGTCGGAGATCGCAGTACCATTGCTGCGCGCTGGATCTCTTCAAAGAACCCGACCGCTGCTGTCTCCACCTCGTGACAGAGTTTCTTGAGGAGTGGCCCTTGCTTTGCCAACAATCCACGTTTCGTACGGGGATTGTAAAGTCGGTGGAGGGCCCAAAGAACCTGGGTGCTGGAGAGTGTCTTGCCGAGGCCAGCGCCAGCAATTCCCTCAAGGGTATGGGCCTCATCGAACACTACAAAATCATTCTCAAATACGTAATGCTCGTCGGTTTCCTGCAGTGCCATCAACGTGAAGAAGAGCGCATGGTTCATGATCACAACGCGTGCCGACTTGACCCGGTCCTTGACCATCTGAAAGAAGCAGTCCTGTTTGCAAATCCGGGAACTGCAGACCTCCTTTTCAGAGCAGACCATACTCCACACCTCCGGTGAGGGGGCAAATCCCAGCGACTCCATGTCCCCGTCCACGGTGGTCAGCGACCACCTATGGATACGCTCCAATTCCGTTGCTGCCTTCTCTTCGAACATCGAACTGGTGGACGCCATCGCATTCCTCAAACGAGTCGTGCAGAGGTAGTTGCGCCGCCCTTTAAGGAGGACTACACTGCAGTCCTTTCCAGTGATCTTCTTCGCGAGCGGGATGTCTTTATAGAAGATCTGCTCCTGAAGGTTCTTGGTGTGTGTGGAGATGATCGCTTTTCGGTTCTCTTCTGTCGCATGAAGGATGGAGGGGACCAGGTACGCGAGTGTCTTGCCGATGCCGGTGGGCGCTTCAACGATGAGGTGCTGGCGGGTGCACAGCGCCTTCGCGATTGATGTGGCCATCACCTCTTGTTGTGGTCGATGTTCGTATCCCTTCTGCCGTGCAAGTGCACCGGACGGAGAGAAGATCTTTGCAGCTCGTGAAGGGAGATCGACCATTCTCATGATTGGAGATTGGAGTGAGGAAGCGGAGACGCACTTCCAGCGCGTCCTATGAATTCACGTATCAATGAAACAATGGATCCCTTGTTCACGCGAGGGCAGTCCTGACAATTTCATCCTGCTCTGCTGTGTGAACCTTCAGTGAACCCGTGGCGGTACTCGCACTTGCCTTCCGTCCGACGTAAACGAGTTTCTGTCCCGGCAGGAGTTGGTCGGTCAAACGCGATTGTAGGAAGGTCCACGCACCCATGTTCTTCGGTTCTTCTTGTAACCAGGCAACTGTCGCGGTTTTCTTGTACTTCTCCAGGAGCGAAGAGACCTGCGCTTCGGGATAGGGATAGAACTGCTCGATGCGAGCGATGGCAATATCATGGTTCTTGTGCAGAGTGGCTTCTGCGAGGAGATCATAATACACTTTGCCGCTGCAGAGCACGAGTTTGCGCACACCCGACCCATTGGCGTGCAATGGAGGGTCGATGACTTCCATGAATGTCCCGTGTGTAAAATCATCGGGCGGGGAGACTGCCTTCGGATGGCGAAGGAGACTCTTCGGAGTCATAATGACAAGGGGTTTTCGTCGGTTGTCACGCATTTGACGGCGAAGTACGTGAAAGTACTGGGCCGGTGTCGAGCAGTTGCACACCTGGATGTTGTCTTCAGCACACAACTGAAGGAACCGCTCGAGCCGCGCACTCGAATGCTCGGGGCCCTGCCCCTCATATCCATGGGGAAGAAGGAGCACAAGGTCACACGGCTCCTGCCACTTGGCTTCAGAGCCTGCAATGAATTGGTCGATGATTACCTGCGCACCGTTGGAAAAGTCGCCGAACTGGGCCTCCCAGAGCACAAGTGCGAAGGGATCAGCGACGCTATAACCGAACTCAAACCCGAGAACGGCGGCTTCAGAGAGAAGACTATCGTACACACTAAATGGCGCCTGCGTTTCCATAATGCTGTTGAGCGGCACATGTTCCTTCCCACTGGCGGCATCGTAAAGCACCAGGTGGCGCTGACTAAACGTTCCTCTTCCGCTGTCCTGACCGCTTAGCCTGACAGGCGTTCCTTCAAACACCAGCGACCCGAAGGCAAGGGCTTCCGCGAACGCCCAATCAATCGAGGTGTTCCCTTCCAGTACCGCCCGTCGTTCGTCGATGATCCGGGAGAGCTTCGGGTTGAGGGTGAAGTCAGCTGGGACCGTGGTAAGAGCACGGACGACCGCCGTGAATGTTTCATTGCTGATACTTGTAGTTCCGAGAGGCTGTGCGGCAGCAACTGATTCTGGAGAAACAGCGAGGGGAACATCAGGCTTGAAATGCATCTCCCTTTTCTGCGCCGCCTCGAATGCACGTTCATATCGCTGCTGGGAATCCGCGTTGATCTGGTTGAGCTCTTCCTTTCTGAGCACTGACTGTCGCACCAGACGCTCCGCGTAAAGTTGTCGAACGGAAGGATGCTGACGGATCTTCTTGTAGAGCAACGGCTGCGTATAACTCGGTTCATCGCCTTCGTTGTGGCCATGTCGTCGGTAACAGAACATGTCAATAACCACATCCTTTTTGAACCGTTGCCTGTATTCGAATGCCAGATTTGTTACATGAACCGCGGCCTCTACATCGTCACCGTTGACGTGAAAAATCGGTGCCTGTACCATCTTTGCAACATCGGTACAGTAGGGGGTGGAACGTGCGTCATCGGGTGAGGTTGTAAAGCCGATCTGGTTATTGATAATGATGTGAATGGTGCCGCCGGTGCGGTAGCCGCTCAGTTGCGATAGATTCAACGTTTCGGCAATAATCCCCTGTCCGGCGAAGGCGGCATCACCGTGTATGAGAATAGGAATGATACGAAGCCGCTCGTTGTCGCCGTGCCGGTCCTGCTTGGCGCGCACGATCCCCTCGACAACCGGATTGACCGCTTCCAGGTGGCTCGGATTCGGCGCGACGGAGACAGTGATTTCCTTCCCGGTCATCGTTCGATGTTGGCCACTTGCCCCGACATGATATTTTACATCGCCGGAACCCTGCGTGCTGCTCGGGTCGACATATCCCTCAAACTCGGAGAAGATCTTGGCCAGTGATTTCCCAATGGTGTTGGTCAGAACGTTCAAGCGGCCGCGATGCGCCATGCCGATGACGACCTCCTTCGCCTCTTGTTCGGCGGCGTTGTCGAGGAGTGTTTCGAGTATGGGCATCAACGTTTCGGCCCCCTCCAGAGAGAATCGTTTATGGCCGATGAAACGCGTATGTAAGAATTTCTCCAGCCCTTCCGCGGCTGTGAACGTACGAAGGATTTGCCTTTTCTGATCGACGGTCAGATCACTTCTGTTGCGTGAGGGCTCCATCCGCTCTTGAAGCCACTGCTTCTGCACGGGATGCTGGATGGACATGTACTCTACACCGACCGTCCCGCAATATGTCTCGCGCAAGATATCAAGAATGTCGCGGAGCGAGGCTTGTGGCTTGCCACCGATGCCAGCCGTAAGGAACCGTCGGTCGAGGTCCCAGAGGGTCAAACCATAGTATCCGGGATCAAGCTCAGGGTGATTGTGTGGTTCGTCGACGAGTGGGTCGAGATGTGCAATCAGGTGGCCGCGGACCCGGTAAGCATTGATCAGTTGTAGGACGCGTGCCTGCTTTTCGATCTGATCGGTTGTTTGAGCAGCGGCGCCGAATGCGGTTTGCTGGTCGGTGGACCATCGTATCGGCTCGTAGGGAATCTTCAGGTCGGCAAAAAGGAGGTCGTAGAATTGGTCCTCGCCGAGCAGGAGCGCGTGGATGCGGGCAAGAAACTGGCCGGACTCGGCACCCTGGATGACGCGATGATCGTATGTACAAGTCATCGTCATTGCCTTGCTCAGCCCGAGCATGGAGAGGGTCTCGTCCGACATTCCTTGGTTTTCCGCGGGATAATTGATCGCACCGGTCGCCAGGATGGCGCCCTGGCCCGGCATCAAACGCGGAATGGACGCGACCGTTCCCACGGTTCCTGGATTGGTCAGCGTGATGGATGTTCCCTGGAAGTCTGAGGGTTCCAGCGCGCCTGTTCTTGCCTTTCTGACGATCTCATCATACGCGGCGACAAACATTGCAAAGTCCATTGCGCCGGCGTTCTTCACGTTCGGCACAACGAGAGAGCGGGTGCCATCCTTTCTCGTCATATCAATGGCAAGTCCGATGTTGATCTCCGGACGGTCGGTGCGGTAGGGGATACCTTCAACGCGGGCAAAAGACGCGTTCAACGTCGGCGCATCACGCAGGGCGCGAACAATTGCCCAGGCGATAA
>DASRUE010000106.1:0-76178 GCA_035687895.1 Bacteroidota bacterium
CCTGCGCCCAGTGCAAGCGTGACAAGAAATGAACGCCGTGTGAGTTGTGATGACATGGTTGCTTTTTGCATGCGTTGGTGGTTAGAACGCTGGTTCGTCGTCCGGACCGGCCGGGATTGCAGCAAATCCCGCCGGCGCCAGATTCTCAAACCGCGCATAGCGATGGACGAATGCGAGCTTCACGTCATCGATGGGACCGTTCCGCTGCTTGCCGACGATGATGTCCGCCATGCCAGCAACCTCGGCTGCTTCCTCCGAGTTTGGATCGATGTACATTTCCGGTCTGTGCACAAACGCCACCACGTCAGCGTCCTGTTCTATGGCTCCAGATTCGCGTAAGTCGGAGAGGATCGGACGTTTGTCGTTCCTGCTCTCCACTGCGCGGCTCAATTGCGAGAGCGCGACAACCGGAATATTCAGCTCCTTCGCAAGCGCCTTGAGCGAGCGGGAGATTGCAGAGATTTCCTTCTCGCGACTTTCAGAACCCTTCGGGCCCTGCATCAACTGAAGATAGTCCACGACGATGAGACCGACGTTTCGTTCTGCTTTCAGCCGGCGCGCTTTTGCGCGCAGCTCGAGAATGCCAAGACTTGCCGTGTCGTCTATGAAGATGTTTGCATTCGTAAGCCGGCCCGCCGCGATGCTCAGCTTCTTCCAGTCGTCTTCCGGCAGTCGGCCCGTCCGCACTGCGTGCGCATCCACCTTGGCTTCGGCACAGAGGAGGCGCATCACCAACTGTTGCGTGGACATTTCGAGTGAGAAAATGCCGACGGGTGTGGGTTTCTCGCTGTGGACCGCGGCGTTGCGGGCGATCGAGAGGGAGAATGCCGTCTTGCCGCAACTGGGACGGCCGGCGATGATAATCAGGTCGGAGTTCTGAAATCCGCCGGTAAGCGTGTCGAGGTCCCTGAACCCGGTCGGCACTCCCGTGACACCGCCATGCTTGCCGTGAATGCTCTCCAACATCTCCAGCGTGTCATGGACCGCAGAGTGCATTGTGACAAAGCTCTTCTTGAGCCGCTTCTCCGAAATCCTGAAAATCGCCTGTTCCGCTTGATCCAGAAGGTCGAACGCATCCTCCGTCGGTGCGAAGGCGCGTGCGGCCACAGCAGAGGTCGCTGCAATGAGGTTACGCATCAACGCCTTCTCGAGCACGATGCGGGCGTGATACTCCACGTTCGCTGCCGACGTCACCTGCATCGTCAGTTCCACCAGATACTGCTCGCCCCCCACCACCTCCAGGTGACCACGGCGGCGCAACTCCTCCGCTAGTGTAATGGTATCCACTGGCTCGCTCCGCTCAAACATCGCGATCATGGCCTGGTATATCTTCCTGTGATACTCGGCGTGGAAGGCGTCGTCCTCCAACACCTCTATTACTTTCGAGATAGCTTCCTTCTCCAGAAGCATGGCACCGAGAACCTGGGCCTCCACGTCCACTGCTTGCGGCGGGACACGTCCCTCCGGCAACGGCCGCTCAACTGCAAGGTCTATTCCCCGTCGTAAGATCGCGTCAGCCATGTGATTCGTCTCTCTTGAATTGCGTTATCCCTTTGCCACCAGTTCATCATGCAGCTTGCGGATGGCTTGAACATCTTCCCACGCCGGACGTTTCCAGTTGGGGTTGCGCAGCAGCGCTGCGGGATGATAGGTCACCATCAGCGGGATTCCCCGATAGGTGAGAACGCGCCCGCGCAGCCTTCCGAGACTTTCCGTCGTACCCAGCAAGTTCTCCGCTGCAGTCAGGCCAAGACACAGGATCACCTTCGGCTTCACGAGCTCGACCTGTTTTTGGAGGTACGGGATGCACTGTTCTACTTCCTCCGGTAACGGCTTCCGGTTCCCGGGGGGGCGGCACTTCAGGATATTGCAAATGTACACATCTTCCCGCTTGAACTGGATTGCTTCAAGAATCTTGTTGAGCAACTGGCCTGCCCTTCCAACGAATGGCTCCCCCTGCGCATCTTCATCGGCTCCGGGTGCTTCGCCGATCAGCATGAATGTCGCCTTCGGGTTGCCGACGCCGAACACGAACTTCGTCCGGGTCGCACCAAGCTGACACTTCATGCACGTGCAGATCTGTTTGTCTAAATCATCGAGTGATGCAGCCGCTCCCCAAGGCTCTGTGGTGATGGGCGGGGTAGCGGGGGCCGGGAGATCGAAGAGGAGCGGTTCCTCTGCAACCGCCAGTGTTTTCTTTGCCGGCATGTCAGGTTCTTTCTGTGTGGTTTGAGGCTCGACCATCAACAGCTCACCGAAGAGCTCCTGTTCGATCTGGAAGAACTGCTTGAGTGCGGTGAAGGGGTCGATGGTTTCCCCGTTGGTGCGTATTGTTTGATCGTCCGGCATACCGGATACTACCTGATTGGGAAGGTAGATTACTTCAGAAGTGGTACTACCCGGTTTAGCAGTTCGTTTGCCACATCGAACTTCGACATCCTCGGGAGTTGCTCAACCTTGCCTGCTGCTGTTATTACGGTGACGATATTCGTATCCGTTCCGAATGCCGCCCCTTCGTCATTGGGGTTGTTCAGCACGATCGCATCGAGCCGCTTGGACGACAACTTTTCCCGTGCATTCGCTACACCGTTCTCCGTTTCAAGAGCAAACCCCACGAGCACCTGGCGTGTCTTCTTCTCGCCAAGCGACTTCAGGATATCCGGATTCCTCCGCAGTTGCACCGTATAATCCTCGCCGGCGTGTGCGTTCCGTTTGATCTTCTGCTGTTCGAGCGCGGCCGGAGCGAAATCCGCCACAGCCGCCGACATGATCACTACATCCGCGGAGGGGAACTCCTTCTCCACCGCAAGCTTCATCTCAACTGCAGTGTTAACATCGATGCGCGTGGTGTTGCGAGGAGTCTTCAATGTGACCGGACCGCTAACAAGCGTTACCTCGGCGCCACGTAACGCGGCGGCTCTGGCGATCGCAAAGCCCATCTTGCCGGACGACCTGTTCGCTATGTAGCGGACAGGGTCAATCGGTTCCTGTGTCGGACCAGCAGTGACGAGCACTCGCTTTCCCTGCAAATCCAGGTGAATCTTTTCAAGCAGTCCATCCACAGCTTTGATCAGCACATCCAGCTCGGGTAAGCGCCCGGGTCCGGTGAGCCCGCTGGCAAGCTCGCCTGCCTCGGGGTCGACTATGAAACATCCGGTTTCCTTCAGCGAACTGATATTCCGCTGGGTTATCTCGTTCTGCAACATGTCTACATCCATGGAGGGAGCCAGCATCAGCGGACAACGAATGGCAAGGACGAGAGTAGAGAGAAAATCATCCGCGAGACCGTGGGCAATTTTCGCGATTGTATTTGCGGTGGCCGGCGCGATCAGCATTACGTCACCCCGGAGGGCAAGATCAATGTGCTTCGTCCACTGCGCGGTGGTTTGATCCGGAGATGGGGAAAACATTTCGACGATTACTTCTCTGCGAGAGAGTGTGGAGAGTGTGAGCGGCGTGACAAACTGTGTGGCAGCCCGCGTCATCACCACCTGAATCTCGGCACCCGCCTTTACGAACTCCCGCACCAGCCAGGCGCTCTTATATGCAGCGATGCCTCCGGTGACTCCCAGAAGAATATGTTTGCCAGCAAGCATGGTGGCGGCCCCGCACTGATTATTCTTCGTCTTCCTCTACCGGCGGAGGGACCTCTTCCTTCTCCTTGTACCGCCATTCCAGCTTGTCGCTGAGCAATTCATCGAGAGAAACATCCGTCGGCTTGGGACGCTTCTCGAACTCCAGGCTGATCTTCAACTGATCCGGGTTGATGTCGTTTTCCTCATTCTCCGACTCGGTCTTCGTGGCAAACATCTCCACACGCTGGTTGAACTCGATCTTCGTCTCTTCATTGATCTGTCGAGCTCTCTTCGACGCGGCAACGATCGCCTCGTGGACGTTCTTCGCTGTGTCGGTGAAGATCTGGATGTTCAACGGTTTGATAGGCATATATCGTACTCCCGATTAGTGCTGGTGTAAGTGGTGTTCAACAATTGTATGGACCTCATCAATTGCCCTGCGAAGCTGGTCATTTATTACTTTGTGGTCGAACGCATTCCCGAGTTCCAACTCCATGGGGACGCGCGCCATCCGCCGCGCGGTGGTTTCCTCATCTTCAGTCTTGCGGTCCCGCAGCCGCTGCTGCAACACTTCAACACTCGGAGGACGGATGAATATCAGTAATGCGGCCGGATATTGTCGCTTGATCGAGAGTCCCCCCTTCACGTCCACATCAAACAACAGATGCAGACCCTTCTGCAGCGCCTTGTCCACCTCCTGCTTGAGTGTGCCGTACCAGTTCCCATAGATTTCTTCCCACTCGACGAACTCTCCCGCCGCCACCTTGTTCTG
This sequence comes from Bacteroidota bacterium, assembly GCA_035687895.1. Taxonomy (GTDB): domain Bacteria; phylum Bacteroidota; class Ignavibacteria; order UBA10030; family UBA6906; genus JAERML01. The sequence goes on from DASRUE010000106.1 coordinate 4,348, forward strand.
GAACTGATTCCTGGTCAGGAAGAAGTAGTCTTTCCCTTCCATCTCGCCGCTCCGTTTCGGCCGGGTGGTGGCCGAGACAGAAAACTCAAGGGTGGGATTACGCTTCATGATCTCGTGGGCAATAGTAGTCTTGCCCGATCCGCTCGGCGCGGAGATAACGATCAATTTTCCCGGAGCCATGTCACTCGATATTCTGCAGCTGCTCGCGGATCTTTTCCAGCTCTTCCTTGATGCCGACCACGAGGTGCGCAATCTCTGCAGCGCTGGACTTCGAACCGATGGTGTTGGCCTCCCTATTCATCTCTTGAATGAGGAAGTTGAGTTTGCGGCCTGCTGCTTCTGTGCTCTCGAAGGCTCCAAGGAAGAACTTGTTGTGACTGCGGAACCGGACGCACTCTTCGGTGATATCGAGCCGGTCAGCCATGAGTGCCAGTTCCATTTCGAGCCTCCCTTCATCCACGGGCTCTTTCTCCAGCAGGTGCGTAATTCTCTCACGCAGACGGAGTCGCTCAGCGGGAACCTGTTCCCGGGCAATCTGTTCAATCTCGGTCAATTTCTGCTCAATGTTTGCAATGCGGTGGGTGAAGTCCTTCTTCAACTCCTTCCCCTCATCCTCCCGCATCCCCACCACCTGATCGATCGCCTTGTCCAGGGCCTGTTGTGCAACCCCCCATTCCTCTTCGTCGGTGCCCTCCATTTCCTGTTGTTCAATCACTTCAGAGAAACGGAGAAGGTGTTCCAGTTTTACCGTTTCTTTCAGTTTGACGGTTTTTCTTAGCTGGTTCAAAAGCTTGTAGTATGACTTCGCCGCCGAGGCGTTAATCTTGAGCGGCAGAGTGCCATTGGTTTCCCTTTCCACCGTTAGCGCGAGAGCAATCTTCCCCCGGGAGACTCTCCGCCGAAGGATCTCCTTGATTTCATTTTCACGAAGGGAAAGCGAACGGGGCAGACGGGTCGTTACTTCAAGGAACCGGCTATTGACGCTGCGGAGTTCTACTGCGATGGCTATTCCCTTGGAACTGGCCTCGCCTCTCCCGTAGCCGGTCATACTGGCTATCATGGAACCTCATTCTTGGACTCTTTGAACACAAAAATACGAAAACGGGCCAGCAGTTGCAATGGAAAGTTTCGAACCTCTTTCACACGCGCGAATCAACAACTTATCCACACCGAATCTGCGTTTCATTGGTAATCTTGGCGTTTTTCAATATATTGTTGATAACATCATGCTAAGTAATTACCACGCCTTACGCTACGTTGCTTCCAGCCTTGATTCCAAATTGAAGGGGGCAAAAGTCGCTAGTGTCTTCTCCCAAACGAGGAACGAGCTTGTGGTCTCGTTCCGCAATCATGTTGAAAGCCTCATCGTTTCCTGTCAGCCGCATGCCAACGCACTCTATCTCCACACCGGTTTCACCAGAGCACGGACAAACGCTGTCGATTTGTTTCCTGATGCCATTGATGCAACTGTCGTCTCCACTACGATGCATCCCTCGGATAGGATTGTCACTCTAAAGCTGGACGTTGGGTTGTCAATCTCTGGGTTGTTCTTTGGCGCCAAAGCAAATGTACTTCTTATCGGTCCTGATGGCAAGATCCGCGATTCCTTCAAGGAAGCAAAGAAACTGGTTGGAACAGAACCCCGGTTTCGAGATGGTGAGCTTGTCTATGATTTAGCCCTGCTTGACGCTGCCGCAAAAGCGAATCCGGAATTGGCTCTAGCAGCAATCATAAAGAAAGCTTTTCCATCTCTTGGCAACGTACTCGTCGAGGAGGTTCTTCACCGCTCCGGGATGAGTGGCTTAACTTCGGCTTCCGAATATACCGAGGAGACCAGCAGGTCCATTCTCTCATCGCTTCAGCAAGTTCTTCAGGAACTGGCCTCTCCCCGACCACGCGTGTACATCGAGAAGATGGGAGAAGATAGACCGAGAGCCTTCTCATTAATTCCGCTCCATCATCTGTCCAAACTCGAGCCGCGGGAGTTCGACAGCATCCATGATGCCATACGATACGTACTCTCCCGGCAGCGGGCTACAGATTCGTTGACCGATGGGCGTTCCGCCATCGCGCTTCGTCTTCGTCGGTTTATTGAGAAGGCTCGGCGGACATTGAAAGCCATCGAAGACGACCTGCATGACACTGCCCGGGCGAACGAGTATGAGCGCTTCGGTTCGCTTCTCATGACCCATCTTCGTATCATTGAAAAAGGAGCGAAGGCCGTCAACGTTCCTGATGAATCATCGCATCTCACCATTCCGCTTGATAGTCGACTCACACCGGCTCAGAATGCACAACGCTATTTTGAAAAGGCAAAGAAATCCCGGTTGGCGTATCAGCAGGCCCGTGAACGATTGCAGAATCTCCGCGCATCGAGCGGACGCGCCAGCACCCTGCTCGACGCTCTTGCGTTGCTTAACACCAAAGCGGAGTTGAAAGTATTCATGGCTGACAATGTCGATGCGCTTGATGAGTTTGGAATCGGGGAGAAGAGCAAGGAGCGCGAGCAGCGGCCATTTCGGATCTTCACCGTTGACGGCGGCTTTGAAGTCTGGGCCGGCAAAAGCAGCGCCAACAACGATCTCCTGACATTGAAGTATGCGAAACCAAATGACCTCTGGTTCCACGCCCGTGGGTCGAGTGGCTCCCACGTCGTGCTGAAGGTCGGGAGCGGAAAAGGGGAACCGGGCAAGAAAGCCAGGGAGCAAGCAGCCGGTATCGCCGCGTACTACAGCAGGATGAAGAATGCAAAGATGGTTCCGGTCGCCATGACCGAAAAGAAGTACGTTCGCAAACCCAAAGGGGCTCCCCCAGGGACGGTTGTGCTGGAGCGGGAGAAGGTCATCTTTGCTGAGCCGGCGTTGCCGGTACACAACCGGCCGTAGCCGGAGGATTTTGTTTTTCTTTCTCACAATCATCGTTGTCGATGCAATGAAGTTTGCGGTCATCGGAACCGGGGGCGTAGGTGGCTATTTCGGGGGGATGCTGGCGAAATCCGGAGAGGACGTCTGGTTCACCGCGCGTGGGGGACATCTCGCAGCCATGCAGGTGCATGGCCTACGTGTCGTCTCTACCGGAGGAGGGTTTCACATTCCTCCCGGCAGGATAACGGGGAAGCCGGCTGAGATCGGCCCCGTCGATGTGGTGCTCTTCTGTGTAAAATCATACGACACTGTATCTGCCGCACAAGAGCTCGCTCCTCTCCTCACCAACGAGACGATCATCATCAGCCTTCAGAACGGGGTGGATAACGAGGAGAAGATCCAGCAGACGGTCTCCACCGGAACGGTCTTTGGCGGCGTAGCGTACATCTACTCAACGATTACTTCGCCCGGTGTGGTTTCAGAAACCGGCGGACCGAAGAAAATCGTGTTCGGACCGCTTACAGAGTGTGACGGAGATAGTCCCCGTGCGAAGAAGACACTCGACGCCATGCTCGCCGCTGGCATCAATGCAACGCTTACCGAAGATATTGCAACCGCACTCTGGAAGAAGTTCGTTTTCATTTCCGCTGTTGGCGGGATGACCGCACTTACCCGTTTGACGCTCGGCGAGATCCTTGCCGTTGACGTGTCACGAGCCCTCCTTGCTGATGCGATGCGGGAAGGAGTGGCGGTCGCGCGCGCGCTCAATATTTCCATTGAAGATGAATACCTCGACACCGTCTTTGAGACACTGAAGAAGTTCGACAACAACTCCCGCTCTTCGCTCTACTACGACCTGGTTCATGAAAAGCCCATGGAGATCGACGCTCTTTCCGGTACGATCGTCCGTTATGGGGAGAAATTGAGAATGGCAACACCAATTCACGCAACCATCTACGCCAGCCTGCTTCCGTACCATTTGAAACACATACAGTTACTTGTGCGCCACTAAGATCCCATCCATTGTCAGCCGTTAGGAAACCATGAAACCAAAGTCACGTCGCACACGTATCTCGCCGGAAGAGATGACTCTCGAAACAAGGGCGATCCACGGCAACAAGTTGTATCCCTACCAGGGGCCGGTTGCCCCACCGATCGCGCAAACTTCCACGTATCGGTTTGAGAATTCCGGTGACGCCATTAGGTATGCACAGGGTGATCCCGACGTATACGTTTACACCCGTTACCACAATCCCACGGTACGTGAAGCTCAGGAACGGCTTGCATTGATGATGCGGGCAGAGAGTGCGTTGTTGTTTTCCTCCGGCATGGCAGCAATCTCGTCGGCTATCCTCTCTGTCGTGAAAGCCGGCGATACGATCATAAGTACTCCGGGTCTCTACGGGGGCACGTACCGATTCTTCCGGGATATTCTCCCGCGTTTTGACATCACCGTGATCTACGTGGATCCCGGTGCTCTCGCCAGGATTCCACAAATTGCGACGCCAACAACGAGACTGGTCTACTTCGAAACGCCGACCAACCCCACCCTCGGCATTGTTGACATCCGGGGGATAGTGTCAGCAACGCGCACCGCTGCGCGGAAACACGGCAACCCGATCCTGACGATGATTGACAATACCTTCGCTTCGTCTCTCAACCAACAGCCATTTGACCTTGGCGTTGATGCGGTCGTGGAAAGCGGCACCAAGTACCTCGGCGGGCACAGCGACATCATGGCCGGTGTTGTGGCAGGAACGGCAGAATTCGTGAAGGGTGTTCACACCCAACTCAAGTACTACGGCGGCTGTGCGGATCCGTTTGCCGCCTACCTTCTTCTTAGAAGTCTGAAAACATTCGAGCTTCGCGTCTCACGGCAGAATAACAATGCGCACGCGCTTGCGACCTTCCTGGAAAAGCATCCCAAAGTCAACCGTGTCCTCTACCCGGGGCTCCGTTCACATCCCGACCATGCTGTTGCGAAGCGACAGATGGCTGGCTCTGGCGGCAGAGGTTACGGTGGTATGGTGACAATCGAGGTAAAGGGTGGAGTGAAATCCGCGGTGAAGGTTTGCGACGCTCTCCGCGTAGCCGTCAACGCCATGTCGCTCGGAGGGGTTGAGACACTTGTCAGTATACCTGTCTACTCTTCCCACGTCAATATGACAAAGGGAGAGCTCCGGCGCCACGGCGTCACACCCGGCATGATCCGAATCTCCGTTGGTGTGGAAGGAGTGGAAGACTTGAAAAGGGACTTTGCGCAGGCGTTGGACCGTCTATAAACGCGATGACCACCTCGTGGTGAACGAACTTTCGTCTCTCAACACCTTTTGCCTCTGATCGAAGAACGCCGTTCCTTGATTCTCAGACGGTTTTTGGTTATTATTCTGAACCAAAAAAACCTCAAATCCCATCTGTACCAATCAATTACGGAGTATGCGCAGTATGAGTTCAGCCGTGAAGTCAACCTACGTTTTTGCCCTGTGCGGTCTTATTCTGACGGTGGCTGGTTGCTCTCCGAAAGAGCACGATGCCATTGTGGCCAGGGTGGGAAGCACGCCGATCACTCTCTCGGACTACGAAGAACTATACATCAAGAGTAATGGTAGCCGCGAGCAAGCCGCAAAGTCCACGCAAGACGAGCGGGAGAAGTTCCTCCAGCTCGTGACAAAGTTCCGACTGAAGCTTGCAGACGCATACCGGGAGGGACTTGACAAAGACCCGACGCTTCAGAGTGAGATCAACATGTACAAGGGGAGCCTTGCTTCCTCGTTCCTAACCGACCGCGAGGTTACCTCGCCGGGGGTGAAGCGGATGTATGACCGCCGCCAGACTGAGTTCCGCGCAAGCCACATCCTTCTCAATCTCACCGCCAACGCCACTCCCGAAGAATCAACTGCCACCTATTCGAAAGCGTATGAACTGATTGCGAAACTAAAGGCCGGCGCTGATTTCGGCGCCCTGGCGGTCGAACACTCGCAGGACCCTTCTGCGAAGCAAAACAATGGCGACCTTTACTATTTCACTGCAGGACAGATGGTGCCCCCGTTCGAAGACGCTGTAATGGAAATGAAGATCGGTGAGATCTCCAGCGCTCCGGTCCGGACTCAGTTCGGCTTGCATATCATCAAGCTGGTGGACAAAAAGCCGGTGCAGGGAGAGATCAAGTGCAGCCATATTATGATCCGCTTTGAAAAGCAGGATCCGACTCCGGAAGATACGATTGCCACGCTCGATAAAATCAAGGCCATTCAAGACAGTCTGGCAAGGGGTATTGATTTTGCAGAACTGGCTATGCGCAACTCCGGCGATCCCGGTTCTGCCCCCCGCGGTGGAGACCTCGGGTGGTTTGCACGGCGCAGATGGATCCAGCCATTCGATGAGGTCGCTTTCACTCTAAAGCCAGGACGGGTTTCAGGGATTGTCAGGACGATTTACGGTTATCACCTGATCAAATGCTACGAAACAAAACCTCCAAAGAGCCTCGACGAAGCGCGCAAGGAAGTCCAGCAGTCCTATCAGCAGGTTCGGTTCCAGGACGAATACAACAAGTACATCGCCCTGTTGAAGCAAGAAACACAGTTTAAGCTGCACGAGGATGTGCTCGCACAGTTCTCCGCTTCCGTGGACTCCAACACCTCCACAAAGGATACCGCGTGGGCATCCGGCATCCCCGCTTCGCTCCGCACATCCCCCATGTTTTCTTTCGGAGCCAGGAAAGTCAGTGTGGATAGTGTTGTCTCTATCATCAACAGCCGACCCGATTTCGCCAACCTCCCGTTGCGCACAGCGGGGATCAAGTCCACCATCGACAAGATCGGTGAGCAGTTGGTGTTTGGTGTGAAGGCTGAAACCATCGACCGGGACTACCCCGAGTTTGCCGCCATCATGAAGGACTACAACGACGGGATCCTCCTTTATCAGATCGAACAGAATCGTGTGTGGAGCAAAGTCTCCGTTCAGGATTCTCTGTTACGCGTCTTCTTCGATGCAAACCGGGAGAAGTTCATGTTTCCCGATCGCGTGGATATCACGGAGATCCGTGCCTCCAACGACTCCCTCGCACAGCTGATCTACACACAACTGAGGAGCGGAAAGACTATGGAGGAGATTGCAGGGGCCGACTCCGCGCGCGTGAGGATGCCCACCAGCTTCCAGACAATCTTCGCAGCTGGTTCCGCAAAGGTTTCTGCGCAGTCCGCCAGGGCTCTTGCAAGCGTCGCAGCGGAGTTGAAACAGGATGCGGGGCTGAAAGTGCAACTTATTACACACACCGACACCTCCTCTGCGAAGCGAGATCGAAGCGACAAGCTTGCAACCAAACGGTTCGATGCCATCAAGGCACACTTTGCAAAGAAACTCGGTATCCCAGAGTCACGTATATTCACTGTCAGCAGGCCGGCTGTGAAATCCACGCAGACTGATGCGGTCGATAAGAACGAGAAGTTGTACCGGCGAGTGGATGTGGTGGTGATCGAGCGAAAGCCTCTTGTGCTCGGCAACGTGGATCGCCATGTTCTTGCCGTGACAACCGATGAACGAACGATGCGCGCTGACTCGCTGGATGCAGGCGAGTACACGGCACCGTTCAGGTTCAAGAACAGCTATTCTGTTGTCCGCCTCAACATGAAAGACCCCATCCGGCAGAAGACTTTTGACGAGGCGGGGACGGAGGTATCGAGTGCATTCCAGGAATATGAGTCGAAACGCCTGGAAAAGGAGTGGGTGGATGGATTACGGAAACAGTACCCCGTTGTTGAATACCCCGAGGTGTTGAAGAACGCATTTGCTCCCCACAACTAAGAACGTCTCCACGCTGAGCGCTCTGCTGCTCGTCGTCGGGATGGCGGGGTGTTCCCGGGATAGGCAGCAGAAGCCGTATGTTGCCCGCGTCGACCAGTCCTTTCTTACGGAGGAGGAGTTGGCCGCGGTGCACGATTCGCTGGGGGATGTCCGGGCACAAACCCGGGACTACATCAATGAGTGGATTGACACCGAGCTCCTCTATCAGGAGGCTGTGCGTCAGGGGCTGGCGGAAACGGAATCCCTTCGTCGCCAACTGGAGATCACCAGGAAACGCCTTGCCGTGGGTGCGTTGCTGGACAGGAATCTCTACACCGAGGACACCGCCGATGTTAGTGAGGACGCCATTCAGGCGTTGTACAATGCCGGGGGAGATGCGTTTCGCCTTCGCGAAGACGTGGTCAACATCAGCTTTGCACTCTTCGGTGAGCGGGATGTAGCCAACGCTTTTCGTTCAAGCCTCGTCCGTGGCAATGAATGGAGCGACGCACTTCGCCAGATACAAACAGATTCTCTCATGCGGTCGCTGTTGTTACAGGTCGCCGACAAGCAGTATTTTACACAATCAAATCTGTATCCCCGGGAACTCTGGAAGCTTGCCCGTACGTTGGGAAAGGGAGAGGTTTCCTTTGTTGTCAAAACTGACAATGGCTATTATGTCCTGACGGTTCACGGCATGAGGCGTCAGGGAGAGATGCCGGACCTCGAGTACATCCGGATGGAAATACGTGACAGGATCCTGATCGAACAACGCCGGGCGCGATATGAGAAGTTGGTTAAAGACCTCAGGGCAAAACACACAGTGGAAGTGCGCATACCCCTTGCCGACACAACGGCGGCGGTGACTGAGCAATGAAGAATAACACCATGAGGTGGTGGATGATGAAGATTCGTGCGCGGATACTGATGTTCCTGTTGTGCGTCGTTTCTGTCTCCGGACAGGTGCTGGACAGGATTGTCGCGGTGGTCGATAACGATTTGATACTTGAATCAGAATTGAATGCACAACTCCAATTTTTCATCTTCAACAACAAGCTCGACGCCAACACGCCGGGACTGAAAGAGCAGGTCCTTCAGTCCATGATCAACGAGAAACTAATTGTGGCAAAGGCGATCGAGGACAGCGTGGTGGTGTCTGATGATGAGGTGCAGCAGCAGCTGGATGCCACCATTCAGCAGCGTGTGGCGCAGTTCGGCTCTGAGAGCAAACTCGAAGAAGTGTACGGAATGCCGATCAGCAGGATTAAGCGGGAGTTCCGTGATGAGATGCGGAAGAACCTTCTCGCCCAGCGCCTCCAACAGCAGCGGTTTGGCCAGGCACAGATCAGCCGGCGGGAGGTGGAGGAGTTTTTCGCACAGTATAAAGACAGTATCGGTCAGGTCCCTGAAGAAGTCGACCTCGCCCATATTGCAGTCAAGCTGAAACCTGGTACTGCGGCAAAAGCTGCCGGACGGGCCAAAGCGCAAACAATTCTCGACAGCGTAAAGGCCGGTGTTGATTTTGCGGAGCTGGCAAAACGGTATTCGGAAGACCCGGGCTCTGCGGCACAGGGCGGAGACCTTGGGTTCGTGCGGCGCGGACAGTTTGTGAAGGAGTTCGAAACGGCTGTCTTCAGCCTCCAACCCAATCAGATCTCCGGCATCGTCGAGACGGATTTCGGTTACCACATCATCCAACTGTTGGAGCGCCGCGGCGACGCGGTCCACGCCCGCCATATCTTGATCCGGGTGGAGCGAACCGAGGCGGACAACCAGGCAATTATCGCATCTCTGGATTCTCTCCGGACCCGCGCGCTGAACGGGGAAGGCTTTGCCGAACTTGCCAAGAAATATTCCGAGAACGAAGAGACGGCCATCCTCGGGGGAAGTCTGGGGACTGCGGAGCTGCAATCCATTAACAAGAGTTTCTACCCCACCGTCGCGCCGATGAAGCAGGGTGAGATCAGCAAACCGGCGCGGCTTGCGGAAGGGGGCTTTGATGGATACCATATTGTCTTCATGAAGCGGCGTACTCCCGCTCATCCTATTTCCCTCGAACAAGATTACCACCGGCTCGAAGCGCTGGCATTGAACTACAAAAAGACACATGAGTACAGCGCATGGCTTGAGGAGTTGAGGGGAAAGATCTACTGGCAGTCACGCCTTTAGCAGGAAGGAATCGACGTTGGCGAAAATGCAGGTAGCTGTGAGCACGAACGATATTGATGCCGCGCATCAGTTGAAGGATTCCTACGACGCGCTCCGGCGCGAGATCGCCAAGGTCATCGTCGGTCAGGACAGGATTGTTGAACAGTTGTTGATTGCCCTCCTCGCCCGAGGCCACTGTCTGCTGGTCGGAGTACCGGGCCTCGCCAAAACCCTCCTGATCCGGACGCTCGCTCAGGTGCTCGATCTGAAATTCAATCGCATCCAGTTCACCCCGGACCTGATGCCAAGCGACATTACCGGCACCGAGATCATCGAAGAAAACACCTCCACCGGTGCCAAGACGTTCAAGTTCATCCAAGGCCCCGTCTTCGCCAACATCGTCCTTGCAGACGAGATCAACCGGACTCCTCCGAAGACACAGGCTGCACTGCTCGAAGCCATGCAGGAGCACCACGTTACTGCCGCCGGACAGACGCACACCCTCCAGGAGCCCTTCTTCGTCCTTGCAACCCAGAACCCCATCGAGCAGGAGGGAACGTATCCCCTGCCGGAAGCCCAGCTCGATCGGTTCATGTTCAACCTCTGGCTTGACTATCCATCGCGGGGCGAGGAACTGCAGATCGTCAAGTCCACCACCAGTCTGTTCGTTCCACAACTCAACCACATCCTGACCGGCAACCAGATCATGGGGTTTCAGGATTTGATCCGACGTGTCCCGGTAGCCGACAACGTCATTGAGTACGCGGTTCACCTGACCACACGCTCGCGGCCGAAGATGGAACATGCGCCGCAGTTTATCAAAGATTGGTTAAGCTGGGGCGCGGGTCCACGTGCGTCGCAGTACCTGATCCTCGGCGCCAAGACACGTGCACTCCTCACCGGGCGCCACACGCCGGACATCGACGACGTGCGACGGATGGCCGGCCCTGTCCTTCGCCACCGCATCGTGCCGAACTTCAACGCAGAAGCTGACGGCGTGTCGAGCATCGACATCGTCGAGCGGCTCGTGAAGGAAACGACCTAGGCGTTTCGGATCGCGGAGTTCGGGTTGCGGATTGGTGAATCCACGATTCGAGGTCCGCAATCCGCAATCACTCCCATGCCCAGCATCGAACTCGCTTTCACCACATCTGTCGTCACCGTCCTCCTCCTGCTCCTGCTTGCTGCTGGTATTGCGTGGTTTTTCTACCGGTACACACTCCCGCCGGTTGCTCCCGGCAAGAGACTCCTTCTCACCTTTCTTCGCACTGCGTCACTCTTCCTTTTACTTGCGCTGCTGTTTGAGCCTCTCCTCAGACTTGTCTTCACATCCACGCAGCCGCCGGTGCTTGCTGTGTTGGTAGACAACAGCAAGAGCATGGGGATCACGGACAAGGCCGGAAGCCGCAAAGAACAACTCCTTGCTACGCTCGGCAACAGCGCGCTCAAGCAGGTAGGAACAAAAGGCGATCTCGCATTCTATCTCTTCGGTGCCGGGCTGCGATCGAGCGGAGTACCGACTGCCGATACGATCACGACTGTTGAGGATGCAACCGACATCTCTTCCGCTCTCACGCAGCTTGGAGACGAGAAGGACCGGCTCAACATACATTCCGTTCTCCTGTTAACAGACGGCGCATACAACCTCGGACAGAATCCTCTCTATGCCGCTGAACAGCTATTGTTGCCGATTTATGCCGTCGGCATTGGCGATTCCTCAGAACAGAAGGATGTCCTGATCTCCAAAGTCGTGACCAACGAACTTGTCTACAACGAGACCACCGTTCCTGTGAATGTGACGATTCGGAGCTCCGGCTACAACGGGGAGCGCGTGGAGGTGACGCTGCGTGAAGGAGAAAAAGAAGTGAGTCGTTCGACGGTCACGCTGAGAGAAGGAACCCGGGAATACCAGACCCAGCTCTCGTACGTCCCGACGGGAGAGGGAACGAAAAAGTACACGGTACGCGTGTCGTCTCTTCCTCAGGAGTTAACGGCCAACAACAACCAGAGGTCGTTCTTCGCCAAAGTCATGAAGAGCAAGGTGCGCGTTGTGATGATCGCCAGTGCTCCGGGCTCCGATGTTGCCGTCCTCCGACAGACGTTGGTGGAGGAAAAGAATATCCAAGTACGATCGTTTGTTCAGAAAGGACAAACGGGGTGGTATGAAGCATCGGTCACTCCTGCGGTTGTGGATTCCGCCGACTGTCTGCTGTTGGTCAACTTCCCCTCCTCCACCACGAGTCCCGCAACAATGGACCTTGTGCGTCAGGCGGTCATTCAGAATCACACGCCGATGTTGTTCGTTGCCGGGAGAAATGTGGATGATGCAATGTTGCGGACGCTCGGCCCTGCCCTTCCGTTCACCACCGTCAGCCTCTCCCCCGTTGAGCAATACATGTTCTTCAAACCAGCCGATGCGCAGAAGAGCAATCCTATCCTCGGGGGAACCGGGCCGGATGTTTGGAGCCGCATGCCGCCTCTCTTCAAGACACAGTCCACATATAAGGCAAAGCCTGAAGCCACCATCCTTGGATACACGCAGATCCAGACTGTTGCCCTAAGTGAGCCTTTCATGTTGACGCGGAACGTGAACAGGCAGAAGTCGCTGGCTGTGCTTGCTTATGGATTGTGGCGTTGGCGGCTGATGGCACAGGGGAACCCCGAGACCTCTCAGCTCCTCTCGACATTTCTCGCCAACAGCATCCGCTGGCTGACAACACGGGATGACAGCAGACCTGTAAAGGTCACCACCACGAAGGATGCGTACACTCAAGGAGAGCCGGTCGAGGTTGTGGGGCAGGTGTACGATGCCAACGCGCAACCCGTCGATAACGCCGAGATGCGGGTCCGCGTGCAGCAGGGGACGAATGAGTTCGAGACCACCTTGCGTCCGCTGGGAAGCGGAAGATATGAAGGGGCAATCGACGGGCTTGGAGAGGGCGACTACACTTTTCGCGCAACTGCACAGACGGGCGGGCAGCCGCTGGGCGAAGATCGGGGACGGTTTTCTGTGGGAGAGCTGAACCTGGAGTTTCAGGATACACGGATGAATGCCGGACTTCTCCGCCAGCTCGCCCACCGAACCGGGGGAGAATTCTTCGCACCCGATCAGATCTCCGAACTTCCACCAAAGCTATCCGCGCAACCTTCCTTTGCACCACGGGATGTTGTCCACACCCGTGCGTTTGAGCTCTGGAATTGGCGGTACACGCTTGCTCTCATAGTTTTGCTTCTTGGGTTGGAGTGGTTTCTCCGCAAACGGAGCGGGATGCTGTAACCCTGCGACACCACCGGAAACACAAGAGCCAGTCACTTCGACTGGCTCTTTACACTTACTTCCTTTTTGATTTCTTCGGTGGAGATGGCTGCGGTTTGGTTTTGCCGGCCTTTGCCGTTTTGGCCGCGGTCCCTTTCGGTTCCGGCTTCTTCTCTTCCTTCGCCTCATCGAACAGCGTGGCCTGCTCTGCGGCATCAGACTCTGCAACCTTTGCCGGTGGCGGCGTGATCTTCGCAGGCTCTCCGTTCGTCGGTTCTTCATCTTCCGGCACCACAACGGCAACATCGGAGATGGTGTCGCCCTGGTCGAGCCTGATGAGACGGACACCCTGCGTGTTTCTTCCTGCCACACGGATCTCCGATGCATGCTGCCGGATAACCATGCCTGCGTTTGTCACGATCACCACGTCCTCCCTCTCCACCACCTCCCGAATGGCCACCATCCTACCGGTTTTCTGCGTCGTCTTTACGGTGATGATACCTTTGCCACCGCGGTGGCTGACACGATACTCCCCCGTTTCGCTCCGCTTGCCGTAGCCCTGATCTGTTGCAACGAGGATCGTCGTGCCGGCCCGCCACAAGACTACTGCTCCAATCACACGGTCCTTCCCTTCCAGCTTGATTGCGCGAACGCCGGCCGCAGTCCGACCCATTGAGCGAACCTCCTGCTCATGGAAGCGAATTGCCACACCTTCCCGCGTCCCGATCACGATATCCTGCTTCCCGTCGGTGAGCCGGACATCGATAAGGCGGTCTCCCTTGTCGAGACCGATGGCTGCAATGCCGCTCTTCCGCGGGTTGCTGAACTCTGTCAATGCTGTTTTCTTGATCAGTCCCCGTTCGGTCACCATTATGACGAAAAGCGGGTCCTCGAAATTCTTGACCGTGACGTACGAGGCGAGCATCTCATCCTGTTCCTTGGCAATCAGGTTGGCAATGGATTTCCCTCGTGCAGCGCGGCTTGCTTCGGGGATCTCAAACACTTTCAGCCAGTAGCACCGGCCCTTGTTTGTAAACAGTAGCAGGTAGTCGTGTGTGGCTCCAACGAACATATGTTCAATGAAATCATCCTCCTTTGTCGACGCGCCGGTGCTTCCACGTCCACCCCGCGACTGTCTGCGGTACCCACTCACCGGGAAACGCTTGATGAACCCGCCGTGACTGATCGTGATGACCACCTGTTCCTCGGCGATCATATCCTCGATCGTAAACTCCTCCGCCTTGTAGATGATCTCCGTTCGCCGTTCGTCGCCATACTTCTTCTTGATCTCGAGCAGCTCCTCCTTGATGATTTCCATCTGCAGCTGCTTGCTCTTGAGGATCGACTTCAGTTTCTCGATCAGCTTGATTGTCTCGCGGTACTCGTCCTCGATCTTCTTCCGCTCCAAGCCGGTCAGGCGCTGGAGGCGCATATCGAGGATGGCTTTCGCCTGGATCTCGGAGAGCTTGAATTTCTTCATCAAACCCGTCTTGGCAGTCTCGGTGTCTCTTGATGCCTTGATCAGCTTGATAATCGCGTCGATGTTGTCCAGCGCGATGATGTAGCCTTCGAGGATGTGGGCCCGCTTCTCCGCCTCATCGAGCTCGTACTTCGAGCGGCGAACCACCACTTCATTCCGGTGGGCGATGAACTTCTCGATCATCTCCCGCAGCGTTAACACCTTTGGGCGACCTTCCACCAACGACAGCATGATCACGCCGAAGGTGGTCTGCATCTGGGTGTGCTTGAAGAGGTTATTCAGGATAACCTCGGCGTTGGCATCCCGCTTCAATTCGATCACGATTCGCATGCCGTCCCGGTCGGACTCGTCACGGATGTCGGAGATGTCATCCAGCTTTTTGTCGTTCACCAGATCGGCAATCTTCTCGATGAGGCTTGCCTTGTTGACCTGGTACGGGATCTCCGTCACCACGATGCTCTGGCGTTCGTTCTTTGCGGTTTCAATGTTGGCTTTGGCGCGGACAACAATGCGGCCGCGACCCGTGGTGTACGCCTCCTTCACGCCTTCGTAACCGTAAATGATTCCGCCTGTCGGGAAGTCCGGCGCCTTGATGAACTTCATCAGCTTTTCGTTGCTGATGTTCTCTTCCTTGATGAAGGCGATGCACCCGTCGATCACCTCCGTCAGGTTGTGGGGCGGGACGTTGGTTGCCATCCCCACCGCGATGCCGCTTGCCCCGTTGACAAGGAGGTTCGGGACCATGGCTGGAAGTACCGACGGCTCTTTCAGCGTATCGTCGAAGTTGGGCGTGAAGTCGACGGTGTTCTTCTCCAGGTCTTTCAGCATCTCCTCTGCAATGCGGGAGAGACGGGCCTCGGTGTATCGCATAGCCGCCGGCGAGTCGCCGTCCACAGAACCGAAGTTCCCCTGCCCATCGACGAGCGGATAGCGCATGGAGAAGTCTTGCGCCATGCGGACCATCGTGTCGTACACTGCGGTGTCGCCATGCGGGTGATACTTTCCGAGCACTTCACCCACGATGCGCGCCGATTTCTTATACGGCCGGTTTGCCGCGAGTCCCAGATCCTGCATGCCGAATAGCACCCGCCGATGAACCGGCTTCAGGCCATCGCGCACATCAGGGAGCGCACGCGCAACGATGACCGACATCGAGTAATCGATGTACGACCCCCGCATCTCGTCTTCGATGTCAACCGGGAGTATCTTCTCGTTCGCTGTTGCCATTACTTGTCTTTCTCGTTCAATGTCATGTGTCTATTACACGTCCAGGTTTCGCACATACTTGGCATTCTTCTCGATGAATTCCCGGCGCGGTTCTACTTCGTCCCCCATGAGGATGGAGAAGGTCCGGTCTGCATCAGCGGCATTCTCAATATTGACCTGAAGGATGGTGCGCGTCTGGGGATTCATGGTTGTTGCCCAGAGCTGTTCGGGGTTCATCTCCCCGAGACCCTTGAAACGGGAGATGCCAATGCCGTTACCGACGACAATGGCTCCTTCTTCCGGCGCGGCGTCACCGGCCGTGGGCTGAACTTCTTCCTTCTTCCCTTTCTCAGCACTCAACCGCTTGACGATCTCATCCCGCTCTTCTTCGTCGTACGCGTAGAACTCCTGTTTTCCCTTCTTCACCTTGTAGAGGGGCGGCTGTGCGATGTAGATGTGACCGAGCTCGATCAGCACCTTCATGTAGCGGAACAGGAGCGTCAGGAGAAGCGTGCGGATGTGCGAACCGTCGACGTCCGCGTCGCACATCAGGATGATCTTGCCGTACCGGATCTTCTCCGCGTTGAACTCCTCGCCGATACCGGCACCGATGGCGGTGAAGATGTTACGGATTTCCTCGTTCTCCAGGATCTTGTGAAGGCGCGCTTTCTCCACGTTCAGTATTTTTCCCTTCAGCGGAAGAATCGCCTGGAAGCTTCTGTCCCTTCCCTGCTTGGCGCTGCCGCCTGCAGAGTCACCCTCGACAAGATAGAGCTCGCAGTGTTCCGGATCGTTAATCGAACAGTCTGCAAGTTTGCCGGGAAGTCCGCCCGAGGTGAGGGCGTTTTTCCGCCGGGTGAGATCACGTGCCTTGCGCGCTGCCTCGCGTGCTTCTGCAGCCCGGAGCGATTTCTCGATAAGCCGCTTGGCATCACCGGGGTTTTCATCGAGCCATGTTGCAAGCGCCGGACCGATCACTCCCTCGACGATGCTCTTCACTTCGCTGTTGCCGAGCTTGGTTTTCGTTTGTCCTTCGAATTGCGGCTCGGGAACCTTCACGCTCACTACACCGGAGAAGCCTTCCTTGAAATCATCGCCGGTGAGACTGATTTTACCTTCCTTCAGGATACCGTTCTTATAGGCGTAGGTATTCAGTGTGCGTGTCAGCGCCGTCCGGAACCCAATAAGGTGGCTCCCCCCTTCATGCGTGTTGATGTTGTTGACGTAGGTGAAAATGTTCTCGCTGTATTGGTCGTTGTATTGGAACGCAGCCTCCACTTCTACCGCGCGTCCGTTCTCATCCTTGTCGCTTCCGCGCGCATAGAATACTTTCCGCATAATCGAGGGGCGGGTGGCGTCGATATACTTGACAAACTCGATAAGGCCGCCTTCGAAATGGAACGTCTCTTCCTGTTCGCTCTTCTCGCGCAAGTCAACAATGTACAGGGTCACCCCTGAGTTCAAAAATGCCAGCTCGCGCAGGCGCTCCGCCAGTGTTTCAAACTTGAATGCGCGGTTCTTAAAGATCTCTGCATCCGGCATGAAGGTGACCCTGGTACCGGTCCTCCCCTTCTCCGCCTTGCCGGTGACCTTAACTGCATCCACCGGTTCGCCACGCTTGTATTTCTGGAAGAAGACCCTGCCGTCCCGGTAAACCTCGACGTCCAACCATTCGCTGAGCGCGTTCACAACAGACACGCCAACGCCGTGCAACCCGCCCGACACCTTGTATGTATTCTTGTCGAACTTTCCCCCCGCGTGCAGCACTGTCATCACCACTTCTAGGGCCGAACGCTTTTCCTCCTTGTGAATATCCGTCGGGATACCGCGCCCATCGTCAGTAACCGTAACAGATCCATCTTTGTTGATGGAAACATCAATCTTCTTTGCGTAGCCAGCCAGCGCTTCATCGATCGAGTTATCCACCACCTCATAGACAAGGTGATGCAGCCCGCGCATGCTCACATCGCCGATGTACATTGCGGGGCGGCGGCGCACCGCTTCGAGCCCTTTCAGGACGGTGATATCCTGTGCCGTGTACTCGTTCCCGTTCCTACCGTTTGGCTTCTCTGCTGCGTGCTTCGCGGTCTTCCTCTTCTCTTCGACGTCTGCTTTTGCCATGAAGTCTTTCTACTGAGTTGTTATCGAAACCTAATGTCTTTGACGATCCTGTTACCCATTGCAGCGTTGATTTTTTTGATAATTTCTCGCCTCATCATCGTCAACTCTGCCCGCCAGGGTGCACTTGCCACACTCACAAACAGGATCCCGTTTTCCATCCGTTGTGCCTTTGCTACCTTGGCAATCTTCTCTCCAACAATCGCGTCCCACGACGTAATGACGTCGTACTGGCGGAGCGTCCTCGTAATCCCAAGCTGTCGGACGAGTGTTCCTAAGGCCTGACCGAAAGACTCGGGAACGGATTTTGTCTCTCTACTCCTCACGACATGTACCTTTGTCGATAAAGAATCGCTTGTTTTGTCCGGACGATATCATGCTTCCGGCAAACATCGCGTCGTCTGTTGTTGTCACGATTGTTTGGCTGAGGGTTCCCAGAAGGTTCACAATTCTCCTGCTCCGCTCCTGATCCAGTTCGCTGAAAAGATCATCCAGAAGGAACATCGGCGACTCACCCCTGCGATCCTTGAGGTAAAAGAACTCGGCAACCTTCAGAGCGACAAGGAGCGTCTTGTGTTGCCCCTGCGAAGCATATCGCTGTGCGCTGATCCCGTTGATGAAAAGAGAGAGGTCGTCTCTGTGGGGACCAACCAGTGTTGCCCCCCTTCGAATCTCGTCTGCTCCACGGGCAGCAACCTCTCCGAGAAGCACTTCAGTGATCCTCTCGAGTGTGCTTTCCTTTGTAATTCCCTTGAGCGATTCATATTTGAGGTCGACTTCCTCGTTGCCCGAAACCAGTTCTCCGTATGCGTCCAATAGAAATTTGTGAAACTCTTCAACGAACAGCAGCCGTCGCTGCACAATCCTGCTACCGTGGTTCGCCAGGTTGATGGTCCACGGTTCGAGTGCAGACGGGCCGGGAGTTCCACCTCTGCTTTTTGCCTCAAACAAAATTCTGTTTCTCTGCCTCAGTACCCGGCGATACTCAAGCAGGTCTACCAGATAAGACCGACTCAACTGCGCCAGCACCAAGTCGATGAACTTCCGGCGCTCCGCAGGCGGCCCAAACGTGATCGCTCCATTCTCCGGCGAGAGAACCACCACCGGAAATCTCCCTATCACCGAGGCGAGGTTTTCCGGACGCGCCCCGTTGATCGTGAACTGCTTCTGTGCGGTTGTTTTATCATACACAACCCGGACTTCATGCGTTGATCCTGAGCCAGCGGAAATGATCCCACGGACATCAAAAAAATCTGTGCCGAGTTGAACCGTTGTTGCGTCGGAGGCAGCATAAAAACTCTTGGTCAGGCTGAGGAAGGATATTGCTTCAAGTATGTTTGTCTTACCCTGTCCGTTTCTGCCAAGCAGCAGGTTCATCCCCGATCCAAACGTACACTCGCTGTTGCGGTGGTTACGGAAGTTCCGAACACTCAGTCCAACGATATTCATTCAAGCGTGGTGCACATTTAATGCGGTAGCCCCGGTGTTAACGGGGCTACGCTCTTGTCCAGCCGTTTCAGGAACAAGCTTCAACTGTTCAACCTCACCGGCATTACAAGCATAACGACGTCCTCCTGGGGTGCCGGACCCGCCGGAGAGACGATTCCTGCCCGAGTAGATGTGCTGAACTTGAACGCAACCTGGTCGCCATCAAGATGTGTGAGGATGTCAAGCACGTAGGTTGAATTAAACCCAATATCCAGATCGTCGTCAGTATAATCGCATGGTATTGTCTCTTTTGCCTCTCCGCCGAAGTCGATATCCTGGGCGCTCAACGTCAGTGCGCCTTTCCTGACGCTGAACTTGATCTGGTGTGTTGTTGAGCTTGCATACAGCGAAACACGTCGGATAGAATCTACTGTTGCCTGACGCGCAACCGTCATGGTTTTCTGATTGTCCAGGGGAATAACGCTCTCGTAATTTGGATACGTTTCATCAATCAATCGAGATATCAGAACGCTCCTGTCAAACTGAACCTTGAGGTGCGTTTCACTTACACTGAGTGTCGTATCACCGCTCTCGATGGACTTTCCAATAATGTTGAGGGCTTTTGCCGGAATGATAACATCGTGCTTCAGCGGTGTGGCGCTTGATAATTTGTGAACATACTTGACTAAACGATGACCATCCGTTGCGACTGCACGCACATCTCCACCTTTGGGCTGCAACAAGACTCCCATCATTGCCGGCCGTAATTCATCCGTACTCACGGCAAAGGATGTACGATGAATTATTCTTCTCAACGAGGCGCTATCCATTACAACGTCATCTACTCCCTTGAATTGCGGTAGTGGCGGAAATTCCTTGGCACTTTCTCCCGTTAATGCAAACTCACCATTGCTCGTCGTTATCTTGATCTTATTGGTAGTAATATCGGCCATAACTATAGGTTCGGTCTTTTCCGGAAGTGACCGTATTGTGTCCATTAATCTCTTTGCAGGAATTGCAATATGTCCATCCTCTGACCCCTTTACTTCCAGCGTTGCTGTAATGGATACATCCATGTCTGTTGCGGTGAGAGTAAGTGTGTTATTGAGAATATTGAATAATATATTCTCAAGAATTGGGAGCGTTGATTTTGAAGGAACAACAACACCGACTTTGGCAAGTGAGCGCTGAAGGTCTGCGCTGTTAGCGGCGAATTTCATTTATGCTCTCCTCGGAGGGAAAAGTGAATGCTGGGGGGTGAATTGACCTTTCCATTCCTATCATGTAAAACCTATCTAATTTAGGTCTTTTTTGAATGAAATACAATTATGGCTATGGAAAATCCCCTACGAAATATGCTTGTTTGTTGAGCTGATATTATTATTGATCTTCCTATATTTTAAGAATAAGATTTGTTATAAGAACGGTGGATATGTTAGTAAAGATGAAATCAAAACGCTGGTGTTGCACGAAATAATTAAATGTGTAGAAATCTTCAAGGAAGAGATGAAGTATACGGATGTGGAAAAGAAGAATGTTGTGCACTATTAATAACAGCAGAAAAGGGGAACGTAAATCTGAGAGTACTTCAGCAACAAATCATTCACCACTATTCACAGGGAATCAACATAAACGCACATAGTTTATTCACCGGCAATTATACACGACCGAGGAGATTAAGTTTTCGACGTATTTGCTGTACGTTCGATTGATACTTGCTATCGACATGCATTTGGTCTTCAACTGATTGATAGGCATGAATGACCGTACTATGATCTCGGCCACCAAAGTGAAGGCCAATTGTTTTGAGTGATGAGTTGGTAAGTTCCTTTGCCAGGTACATTGCCACCTGCCGGGCATTGACAACTTCTTGTTTGCGCGTCTTTGCACGAATAAGATCTTCCGGTATCCCAAAGTAGTCACAGACAACACGTTGAATTTCTTCAATAGTTATAGGTGATTTGATGTCACCGACAACAACCTTCAAAACTTCACGGGCGAGGTCGAGCGTAATTTCCCTTCCCTCAAGCGAGGCCTTTGCTAGAAGACTGATCAGACAGCCTTCAAGTTCCCTAATGTTTGTTGTTACGTTCGCGGCAATGCATTCAACCACGTCCTGAGCAAGCTCAATGTTGTCGTCCTGGCTTTTTTTCCTGAGGATGGCAATGCGCGTTTCAAGATCGGGGGGCTGAATATCCGAAGTCAACCCCCACTGAAAACGGGAGAGAAGGCGATCATCAAGGCCCTTGAGTTCTTTTGGCGGCCGGTCAGAGGAAAGAACGATCTGTTTTCCGATCTGGTGCAGTTCGTTGAATGTGTGGAAGAAATTGTCTTGTGTCTTTTCCTTTCCGGAGAAAAATTGGATATCGTCAACAATCAGAATATCCATGCTTCGGTAGAAGCTCGAGAAGTCACTTATTCTGTCACCCTGAATGGCGTCCACAAACTCAACAGTGAACTTCTCGCTAGAAACATAAATGACTCTTTTGGCCTTACCGTTGCTAAGAGCAAAATTGCCAATTGCCTGCATGAGGTGCGTTTTTCCAAGACCGGTTCCCCCATAAATCACGAGTGGATTGAATGAGGTGCCGCCGGGATTGTTTGCCACAGCCGAGGCTGCGGCGCGCGCAAGCTGGTTACTGTCCCCTTTTATGAAGTTATCAAACGTGTACCGTGGATTTAGAAAGCTCTGGACGGAATCAGCCCCCTCAGAACGGATATCAGGACCGGTTGACCGTACCCGGAATGATGCTGGCTGGGGCGGGTAAACACGCCTCTCCAGTCTCTGTGCCTGGGGCTCTGCCGGCTGATAGTCAAGTTCGATGGGTGATTCATCTTTACGAATCGCATATTCAAGCTTGGCATCATGGCCTAGAACACGCAGGATCACGTTGTTTATCATCCCATAGTAATGCTCCTCAAGCCAATCATAGAAAAACTGGCTGGGCACCTGAATCGTGAGTTTGCCTGCATTCAGACTGAGAGGAATGATAGGCTCGAACCAGGTCTTGAAGCTCTGAGTGTTCACATTCTCCTTTACCAGATCAAGACAAGCAGTCCAAACAAAACGCGCTTGTTCAACTTCTGTTGGTTGCGCAAGATCGTTTCCAGTGTTCATAGAGCGTTCAGCGAGAAAGTTATCAACAGAGAAGTCGTCGGTTGTCAACAATTCCATCAACAATCACATTTAAGATGGCTTTTGTGTTTGAAAGATCTTCAACAGATATCCACATTTCCCAGAAGTGAGGAATAGCCAAGCAAGAGCAAGGAACGGAGGTTCTCAATCAAGAAGAAGGAGTTATTCACCGAAGATGATAGAGCATTCAACGGTTTGAGAATCAGGGACAGCAGAAGGCCGAACCTTGCTCACACGTTATCAACAATAGAAAGTGGCTCAGATGACCCTTGAATTATACAACATGATTCGGCGGTTCGCAAGGTCAAAATGATTGAAGCGGGAAAAACTCCTTGTTTATGTGGCACATTTTTCCTACCTTGTTTGCAAAGCAGTTTTCGTCGAGGCGCCCGCGGTACTTCTGCAGATATGCAGAAGCCCACCTTTCGTCCGAACCCAAAGTAAAACAGGAGCTGGTTTCATGAAGCGAACATTTCAGCCACACAATCGCAAGCGGAAGAATACGCACGGGTTCCGTGAGCGGATGTCTACAAAGAACGGGCGGCGCGTTCTGGCGGCTCGGCGCGCAAAAGGTCGGCACAAGCTTACCGTTAGCGATGAGCGTTGATCGGTCCGGAAGACGGGACCGATGGTTGCGTGTTGCTGAGTGAGAGTGGAAACCCTTCGCGGTCGAGATAGCTTCAGGCGCACAATCCTTTCAGGTGAACGAATTGAAGGTGAGTTGGTGCGCTTTTTCATTTTTCGGCATGTCAACGGATCGGGTCGACTAAGAGTTGGTGTTGCTATTTCTGGTAAGGTTGGGGGGGCGGTGAAGCGCAACCGGTTGAAACGAGTGATGAGAGAATCCCTTCGCAATGGTCTTAAGAAAGCGACCGCGCACCCAACCGGATCGGCGGATTACGACATTGTGGCTATGTTCCGCTTGTCTAAGACGTTAGCGACAAAGAGAACAGCTCCGGTGATGTTTGAACCGGAGGTGCTATTGTTGTGCCGGTCACTTGAGATAATGGAACGGAGGGTCGGATGACCAGAATTATCATTCAGTTTCTCCGCGTCTATCGATTTGTTATCTCACCCCTGTTGCCACCAAACACATGTCGGTTCTACCCCACATGCTCTCAGTATGCTATCGATGCAGTCCGGAGATATGGCCCCATTAAAGGATCGTGGCTCTCCATGAAACGCATCGTCAAGTGTCACCCATACCATCCAGGCGGGTTTGATCCCGCCTAATGCAGCGCGCCCCCCCCCACCGATCAAGAGTTTGGAGAGTCACAGACATGGATAAGCAAACTACATTAGGGTTCATTCTCATCGGATTGGTTCTGATTGTTTGGATGTGGATACAGACCCCCCCACCCGCAGAACGTCAACAACAAGTTGACACAACCAAGGCGATTCAAGCCACTCCCCAACCCGTGATACCACCGACAGAATCTCATTCGCCACACTCCACGTCCTCAACAAACCAAGATTCCTTGGGACGTTTCTTCTCCCATCTCGCCGCCGGCAAGGAGAATGTCCTGATTGTCGAAACAGACAGGTATGTGGCCGAGGTAACCACCAGAGGCGGATTGATCAGAAGGTGGGAGCTGAAGGACTACAAAACATGGGACCAAAACAAAGTAGAACTCATAGATGGTAGGCATGGTGGCGATCTCAGTCTCCTATTTACTACAACAGACGGGAAACTGATTAATACACGCAACCTTTTCTTTTCTGGAAAGTTACCCAACTGGAGGCGAGTTGTGTTGAAGGGGGAGGACTCGTTTTCGTTCCAGTTGGAGCTTGAGCCGGAGCCCGGGAAGAAAATTATCAAGGAATTTGTATTCACGAATGGAAAGTATTCGTTGGAAGTAGATTTCAAGATGAGCAATATGCAGAGCGTGATCGCAAATTATGAATACCAGATAACATGGGAAACGGGGCTCCGGTACGCCGAGCGAAACAGCGTGGACGAGTCAAATTTTGCCAAAGCGTTTGCCTATTCAGGCGGTGAATTGACTGAAGCAGACGCCACCAGTGTTGGCGAAGTCGTCAAAAAGGAGATAAACGGGTCCACGAGTTGGGTCTCAACGCGAACCAAGTACTTCGCAGTTGCACTACTTCCGGAAGAAGGGAAATGTCAAGGTGCTTATCTTGAGGGAATACACCTTCCTCAACCGGATCGCGGTGTCAAAGAAGACTACTCCATAAGTCTAAAAATGCCTTACAAGGGCGAACAACTGGAGCAATCAAGAGTAACCGTTTTCCTGGGACCGCTGGATTATGATGTCGTCAAGTCGTACAACCGCGGACTCGATCAAGTAATGAGTCTTGGGTTCGCTTGGGTGATCCGTCCGATCACCGAGTTTGTAATGATACCCCTCTTCCAGGTTCTGAAGATGTTTATCCCGAACTTCGGGTTTGTTATCATCGTTTTCTCCATCATCATAAAGCTCGCGTTGCATCCGTTGACGAAAACAAGTATGCGATCGATGAAAAGGATGCAAGCGCTCCAACCCTTGATGAACGAGCTCCGCGAGAAATACAAAGATGATCCGCAGAAGATGAATCAGCAGGTTATGAATCTGTACAAAGAGTACGGCGTGAATCCGGCCGCGGGGTGCCTACCTTTGTTGTTGCAGATGCCGATTCTCTTTGCGCTCTACTCTGTATTCCAATCCTCGATCGAGTTGCGCCAGGCAAGCTTCGTCTGGTGGATTCACGATCTCTCCATTCCGGATTCGATTCTGAAGCTGCCGTTCTCTATTCCATTGTTTGGCATAACGGAAGTAAGCGGACTTGCTTTGGCGATGGGGATTACGATGTTCATTCAACAGAAGATGACAGTCACAGACCCACGGCAAAAGGCGATGGTCTGGATGATGCCGGTAATGATGACACTTTTGTTCAACAGTTTCCCCTCGGGGCTCAACCTGTATTATTTCGTGTTCAACATACTCTCAATTGGTCAGCAGGTATGGATTACCAAACACCATGGCGATGAACCACTGAGGAAGGTAGATCCAAAAAAGGGTTCTAAGGGTATCATGGCTCGCCTGACAAAGGACCTTCCGAAACTCAAATGACAGGTTGATTCTTCAAACGCGTTACAGCGAACTCAAAGGCCCGTCGAAACCAACGGGCTTTTTTTGTTTGTTGATACTCACGCCGAAAATTTGTACGTTCTCCTCACCATTTGTCGTCCCATCTCTCCTTTCGGCCAATGAAACTCCGACCAGATGACACAATCGCTGCCATTGCAACCCCGCTTGGTGAAGGAGCGATCTCTGTTGTCCGGATGACCGGGCCCAAGGCGATTGAAGTTGCCGACGTTGTGTTCCGCGGCGGGAGACGTGTGGGTGAAATGGGTGGGCACACTGTTCGCCACGGGAAAATCATTGATCCGTTCAATGAACCGATTGATGATGTGCTGGTAACCGTATTTAGGGAACCCCATTCCTATACTGGGGAGAATTTGGTCGAATTCAGTTGCCATGGTGGGATCCAGGTAACGAGGAGTGTTCTTGAGACCATCCTTCATTCTGGTGCACGACTAGCGGATCCCGGAGAGTTTACTAAACGGGCATTCCTTAACGGGAAGATGGATCTCTCACAAGCAGAAGCGGTGGCAGATTTGATTTCGGCAAAGAGCCGCAAGGCGCAGCGTTCTTCAGTCGTTCAACTAGACGGTGGTTTGTCAAAGAGGGTGCGGGAAATCAAGGCAAGGCTGCTGTCCCTATGTTCGTTATTGGAGATTGACCTCGACCTTTCAGAGGAAGGAATCAGTGTCGCGCCGAGGAAGTCCATTATCGATGAGCTAACGTCGATAAGTCACGAGCTGGAGAAGCTGATCGATTCATACGATTTTGGTAGGATAATCAGAAACGGTGTTTCGGTTGCGATTATTGGGAAACCAAATGCCGGAAAATCTAGTCTCTTCAACGCTCTTCTACACGAGGACCGATCCATCGTCTCCCCAACCCCTGGTACGACACGAGATTTTCTTGAGGAAGAGATTGTCATCTCTGGAATTCTCTTCAAGCTCATGGACACAGCAGGACTCAGGGAAGCCTCTGACTCGGTAGAAGCCGAAGGTGTGACCAGAACTTTGCGAGAGATGAGCAATTCAGACTCTGTTCTATTTGTTGTGGACTCTACAGTGGACGACGGCCAAGGTAATCTTTTTGGCGAAGTTAGTAAGAAGCTCAGGCCTGAGCAGAGATTGCTTGTTGCATTAACCAAGTGTGACGTTGCAACCGCAAGTCATTTGCGTTTTTCGAGTGATCTCGGAGTGGACGCGCTTCGTATTTCTGCCGTTACTGGTGTTGGCCTAGAGGACCTTCGCAACAAACTCGTGCACTCAATACTCGTTGATAACTCTTCCGCCAAGACAGACATTGAGATTACAAGCGCAAGGCATGTAGAGATCCTAAGAAACACGTTGGCGTCGATATTGGATGCGGAGGCTTCTCTAAGGTCAAACGTGACATATGATTTTGTTGCGCTTGACATAAGGGGCTCCCTTGACTACCTGGCGGAAATTACAGGCGAGATTACATCAGACGACATCTTGAATCGAATATTTTCAGAGTTCTGTGTCGGCAAATAAGCGTTTCACATGAAACCTTTATCATCGAACCTCCATTTTGACATTGTTGTTGTCGGTGCCGGCCATGCTGGCATTGAAGCATCTCTTGCTTCTGCAAGAATGGGTTGTAGTACAGTCCTTGTTACCATGGAAATCGCGTCCATTGGTAGAATGTCATGCAATCCGGCAATCGGTGGCTCTGCAAAGGGACACCTAGTGAGAGAAATTGATGCCCTTGGTGGCGAGATGGGTAGAATTGCAGATGCGACCGGGATTCACTTTCGAATGCTGAACAAATCCAAGGGACCGGCTGTGTGGTCTCCTAGATGCCAGAGTGATCGAGAGTGGTACAGCAGAGAGGCTGCGTCCCGAGTTCTTCTCCAAAAGCACCTGTTAGTCGTGGAGGACACCCTGGAGGACATTGGGGTTTCGGCTCAGCGCGTCCAAACCGTTATACTTGAGAGCGGACGCACAATTGCCTGCAAGGCAATTGTTGTCTGTAGCGGTACGTTCTTGAATGGTCTTATGCACACAGGGATGAAGAAACAGGTAGGCGGCCGGTACGGGGAGCGAACTTCGTCGAGACTGGCAGCTCGTCTCAAGGATATTGGCTTCAAAGTGGGAAGGCTAAAAACGGGTACACCCCCAAGGATCAGCAGGAAGAGCGTCGATTTTGCCTCTACAGAGCCCCAACACGCCGATTCGCCCCCGATGCCTTTCTCCTTTTCGACAAATGTTGTAAGCAACACTCAGATTTCGATGTACTTGACTCACACAAACAATAGAACACACGAGATTCTCAAAAGTGGATTCAATGAGTCCCCTATGTTTACAGGAAAAATAACCGGTGTGGGTCCGCGGTACTGTCCATCAATTGAGGACAAGGTACATCGATTTGCGGACAAGGATCAACATCAGATCTTTCTCGAACCTGAAGGATATGAGTCAGAAGTCGTTTATGTGAACGGTTTTTCAACGAGCCTCCCTGCAAACATTCAACTTTCTGGCCTTCAGGCTATTCCCGGTCTTGAGCGCTGCGTGATGCTCAGAGCTGGCTACGCAGTAGAGTACGATTTTTTCCCGCCATTTCAGCTTGAGCACACCCTTGAAACCAAGTCAATCAAGGGTCTTTTCTTTGCAGGACAGATAAATGGAACCAGCGGGTATGAAGAGGCGGCAGGTCAAGGTCTGGTGGCGGGGATAAACGCAGCTTTGAAAACCCGAGGTGAAGATCCGCTCGTACTTGAGCGAAGCAATTCATATATCGGTGTTATGGTTGATGATCTGATAAACAAGGGGACGGATGAACCGTATAGGATTTTCACATCCCGCGCGGAGTATCGACTCAAACTGAGGCAAGACAACGCTGACTCAAGACTAATGCGAACAGGGTACAAACTCGGTCTTGTTAACGAGCAAATGAAAGCGGGGCTGGAGCAGAAAGAGGAGCGGATTAGAGCGATCAAGAATACACTCTTCGTGTGGAGTATATTACCGAATGAAGCAAACCCCACGCTTCATCGGAAAGGACTAGATGGAATTGCGGAGCCACTTAGAATTTCACAGCTACTTCGGCGTCCAGGGATTTCGATTTATGATATCATGAGTATTGAATGTGTGCAGAGCAATGAGCTATTTCGGGAAGCGAGCAAGGAATTGCTTGATAGAGTAGAAATCGAGATCAAGTATGAAGGGTATTTGAAGCGTCAAGATCAGCAAATTGAGAGCTTTGCCAAGAATGAAGCGCTCCAGATACCAAACGGATTCAACTTCTCTGGAGTTAACTCCCTAAGCAACGAAGGTAAGGAGAGACTCGAGTCCGTACAGCCAAGGTCCATTGGGCAGGCATCAAGGATCAGCGGAGTCACATCTGCCGATCTTTCTGTACTAATCGTTAGCCTTAGAAAATAGTCAGTTCCACGTGAAACCGAGAGTAAATTGCCACTCTGCAGCAAAGACGTTTTTCACATTTGTGAACAACACAACCTAGTTATTGACGACGAGGCAAGAAAAAAATTAGAGCTCTATGAGATCTTACTCAGAGAGTACAATAAGAGTGTTAACCTAATTTCCAGAAAAGATGTTGATAACATCTGGACAAACCATATACTGCATTCGCTTTCCCCGTTGTTGTTACTCTCCTTTGCACCGGGGTTGCGACTTCTTGATATTGGGACGGGCGGTGGTTTGCCGGGCATCCCGATAGCAATAGCTAGGCCTGATTTGTCGATATCTCTTGTTGATTCCATTGGGAAGAAGACGGTAGTGCTTGACGAGATCGTCATCAGGCTCGGGATTCAAAATGTACGCGTGACCAACGGCCGTGTTGAGAGTTTGGCAGGCAAGAAAAAGTACAGGAGTAGATTCGAGGGCATTGTTGCCAGAGCCGTTGCACCGTTGCACGACTTGGTAAAATGGTCAAGGCCATTGCTGGTAAGAGATCACATCCAGATCGCCGGAGGCACCGAGAAAAGAGGAATTAGCATCCCATTCATCGTAGCTCTAAAAGGAGGAGATCTGTCTAAGGAGATTGCCGAAGCCTTAGGGGCTATTGGCGACGGAAATGTTGAAGAGCTGGATATTGGGTTTTCCCGGATGGGAATTGTTGCCTTAGAGGGAAAGAAGATTGTAATCGTCGAATATAGCTAGAACCGTTATTGCGAGCACACATGAAATTACTTGCTGAGGAACTCGCTGCACTGCCCACTGAACAGAGGAATCCGGCCACACGTGATTTTGACAGCCTCCCGACTCTTGCAATCTTGAAGAGAACAAACTCCGAAGACAAACTTGTCCCAATTGCTGTTGAAAAAGAGCTTGCATACATCTCGAAGGCAGTTGAAATTATAGTAGACGCGTTTCGCAACGGAGGCAGGCTCATTTATGTGGGCGCCGGGACCAGTGGTCGGCTCGGTATTCTCGATGCAGCGGAGTGTCCAC
Organism: Bacteroidota bacterium; assembly: GCA_035687895.1. GTDB lineage: Bacteria > Bacteroidota > Ignavibacteria > UBA10030 > UBA6906 > JAERML01. The sequence goes on from DASRUE010000106.1 coordinate 34,279, forward strand.
CCACCTACGGTACAGATCCGGATATGATTGTTGGTTTGATTGCCGGAGGACAGCCCGCCCTCTTCCGCACTCAGGAAGGGGCAGAGGATGACGAAGAAAAAGCGAGGCAAGATCTGGGATCATTAAACCCCGGTCCAAATGATGTTGTGTGTGGCATCGCCGCGAGTAGGAGAACGCCGTATGTAGTTGCTGCAACCAAGAGGGCGAAGGAGCTGGGGTGCCAGACGGTGTATATTACCACAAATCCTCGATCCTCTTTTAATCTGGTGGTAGATGTTGCAATCTGCCCCGATGTCGGGCCTGAGGTCGTGATGGGATCCACCCGAATGAAGTCCGGTACTGCACAAAAACTAGTGCTGAACATGCTCACAACCACCGCAATGATAAAACTTGGGAAGGTCTATGAAAACATGATGGTCGACCTTCAACTCACAAATCAAAAGCTGATTGAGCGAGCAAAGCGCATCATCATGATGGCAACTGGTGTTGACTACAACAAGGCAGAACATGTGCTAGCTGATGCCGAGGGACATGTCAAGACCGCGATCGTGATGATTGCCGCTAATGTTCCACTGAACGAAGCGCGGCAGCGACTTGACCAAGCAAACGGCTTTGTTCGGAAAGCAATCGCGCAGAGCTGAATGTAGTTGATTTCTCAATTACCCTTCCGCCATGATCGTCCCCCCGTGGTAGAGGGGTGGACTGTTTTTTGTTGGACGAGGATGGCCCATGATGCTGCGTGAGATCCTAAGAAAAAACGACAAGTTCCAGCGGCTGGGAGCAATTACTGCCAAGCTCTTGCATGGTGAACGAGTGTCTGTTACCGGACTCTCCGGGTCTTTGCAGGCTGCGGTATTTTGCGTGCTGCAAGAGGAGATGGGTAGGCTGCTATTGTTTGTTGCTTCAGATCGTCGGTCGGCCGAGACAGTAAGGGACGACGCACAACACATCCTCGACCCAGCGTCAATAGCGTTTCATGTTGAGAATAGTCAGAACTCCGATCCTCCTTCCGCCGGAAGTGTCTCAGTTCTTCATGCTCTGGTCTCGGGCAAACTCTCCTTTGTTGTCACCCACCCACTGGCGTTACTCGAGATGCTCCCCCGGCCGGAGACCTTTCGGGGTGAAACAGTCTGGATCAAAACCGGGTCTGAGTATTCATTCGACCGTCTTCTTCAGTCCCTGAATCGGCTCGGATTCGACAAGAAGGATTTTGTGGAAGGAGTGGGAGATTATTCGGTTAGAGGGGGCATACTGGATGTGTTCACTGCGAGCAGCGAAACACCTGTTCGCTTGGAGTTCATTGGTGACACCGTCGAGTCGATTCGGGAGTTTGATCCGATCTCGCAACGCTCGATTCGACATCTTGAAGGGGCGGCAATTGTCCCGCACATTCTTTCCCAACAGGAAGCAGACGTTGCACCCCACGACTCTCTTCTGACCTATCTTCCTTCAAACAGTGTTATCGTGTGGAGTGAACCTCAAATCGTCAGGCGGCAGCTTGATGAGCACATAGCACAGAATCCACAGACGAAGATCTCCAGAGCAATTCTAGAAGATCAACTTGCTGCTTTTCCACAAGTTTGGATTGAACCTTTTGGAGGGCCATCCGTGGATTGCATTGATTTCAAATCAATTCCCCAGCCCTCATTCAACGGAAGCGTTGCGGTTCTTAAGGCCAATATTCACAACTTGCAGACCGAGGGGATACAGGTTGTAATATCATGTGATGCGCAATCCGAACTCAAGAGGCTCAAGGAACTTCTGGGCGGAGAAGAGGCTGATTGGAAGGAGAGAAAACAAGCCGAAGGACCGGGGGCACCCATTGAATTGGACAAGATTACATTTATCGTTCATTCTCTTCACGAAGGTTTTATCTTGCCCGAATCGCAGTTCGCGATGTATACAGAGCATCAGATCTTTAATAGACTCAAGCGAAGAGGAAAACAGGGCAAGTCGCGCTTCGCCGGATTCTCGAGGCAGGAACTGCAACAACTAACGAAGGGGGATTTTGTTGTTCACGTAGACTTCGGTGTCGGGAAGTTCGACGGTCTTAAGAAAATCCACGTCCGGAGTATTGAACAGGAGGTTGTTAAGTTGGTGTACGATCAAAACGACACACTCTATGTTAACCTGAACTACATCAACCGGATTCAGAAGTATTCCTCAAAGGAAGGACATATCCCCAAGCTTACGCGTCTGGGCTCGGCTGAATGGGATCGACTGAAGGCGCGGGCAAAGAAGAAGATTAAAGACATTGCACGCGATCTAATTCGGTTGTACGCTCGGCGAAAGAAATCTGTAGGGTTTGCGTTTACGCCGGACACCACATGGCAGAAGGAACTCGAAGCATCGTTCATGTACGAAGACACTTTTGACCAAGCAAAAACGACACTTGAAGTGAAGGCAGATATGGAAGCCTCCAACCCGATGGATCGCCTTGTTTGCGGCGACGTTGGGTTCGGCAAAACGGAGATCGCTGTGCGTGCGGCGTTCAAGTCAGTCATGAGTGGTAAGCAGGCAGCGATTCTTGTCCCCACGACTATTCTTGCCATCCAGCATCACAACACCTTTGTTGACCGAATTTCACGATACTCGACGAGGGTTGCCGTTCTCTCCAGATTAAAATCAAAGAAGGAACAGGCGGCAATCATCGAGCAGCTCAGTGCTGGGAGTATTGACATCGTGATCGGCACTCATCGTCTCCTTTCCAAGGATGTACGATTTAGGGACTTGGGTCTTCTAGTGATTGATGAAGAACACCGATTTGGTGTTGCGGCCAAGGAAAAACTGCGTCTGCTTAAGGCAGAGGTCGACACGCTCACACTAACAGCGACCCCTATTCCACGGACGCTGCAATTCTCACTGATGGGGTCAAGGGATCTCTCAATCATTGCCACGCCTCCGAGAAACCGCCTACCGGTTATCACGGAGATTAGAGAATACAGCGATGAAGTCATCATCAGGGCCGTCCGAAGGGAAATCCAACGCGGCGGGCAGGTCTATTTCGTTCATGATCGAATCCAGAGGATTGAGGAGGTAACAGAGCGTCTCCAATTATTGTTACCGGGGATCAGGATCCGATACGCCCACGGACAGATGCGCGCGCACAAGCTAGAACAAGTTATGCTGGAGTTCATCGAGAGAAAAGTGGACGTTCTTGTGTGCACCAAAATCATCGAATCTGGTCTGGACATGCCGAACGTTAACACCATCATCATCAACAGGGCAGATCGGTTTGGAATGGCAGAACTCTACCAGTTACGTGGAAGGGTTGGCCGTTCAAACGTCCAGGCATATGCCCATCTCCTGGCGCCACCGATTTCCATCCTTCCGCGCAAAACCGTTCAACGGCTCCAGGCGGTTGAGGAGTTTGTGGAACTGGGGTCCGGGTTCAATCTGGCCATGCGCGATCTGGAAATTCGTGGTGCAGGTAACCTGCTTGGCGGAGAACAGAGTGGATTTATTGAGACAATGGGCTTTGAAACGTACACCCGCATTCTCGAAGAAGGGGTTCAGGAGCTCAAAGACCAAGAGTTCCGCGAGCTGTTTGCTGGACAGGTCAAGCCCGCGGCCTCCGCAGACACGAAAATCGATCTGGAGGTTGCGGCGCTGATACCCGACTATTTTGTTCAGAACGACACAGAAAGACTGGAAATTTATCGCCAACTCTATGCATTGCAGACCCCTAAGCAACTTGAGGAGGTAGCCCTAGAATTGAAGGACAGGTTCGGAACTCTTCCGAACGAGGCAGAGAACCTCATCAGAGCTATTCGGCTTAAGCTAAGGGCATCCCGGATCGGTTTGAAGAGGATCTACTTGAGTGGCGACGAAATGCTCATCGAGTTTCCACCGTCAGGTGACAGGGAGTTCTATGACAATCAGAAGTTCCAAGAAATAATGATCCGGGTCTCCAGAATGAAAAGTAGAGGAGTTGACATGAAGCAAGGGGATGACACCCTACTTTTGAAAATTCATTTTCCCGTAGGCTCTAAAGAGAATGACCCATTGGAGTTGGCAGATTTCTTCTTTGAGTCAATTTTTGAGGATGCTCGCGACCAATCACCAAACCTTGTCCCCGCCTGACCTAGTGGGGATTCCGAGTCGCCTTTTTTCCTCCCGCAAAACCACACCTCATCAAATTCCGCAAATCTGAGCCATTTTCTGTATTTTGTCCTTGACTTTCAAACCCAAATGAGTATCTTAGCTCTGCGTGGTGGGTAAAAGTGGGTAATGGGTGGGTAAAGATAAGCAAGTGCCTCGTTGAATTTCTAGGCTCATTCATTGTCATCGTTCAAAGGCTCATACAATTATTCAGTCGACAGCAAAGGCCGTATCAACATTCCGGCGAAGCTGAGAAAGTACGTGTCCGCGGAGGCGAATGATACCTTTGTGATCACACGTGGTTTCGAGAAGTGCCTCTCCGTCTATCCGCTCGACGAATGGAATTCGCTGGAGCGATCCATCAGACAATTGTCGCCATCAAATCCTCAGCACCGGTATTTTACGCGGACCTTGTTGCAATATGCTACGGAATCTCAACTTGATGGCCAATCACGGATCGCCGTACCCAAAGAGCTACTGCAGTTCGGCGGTATTCAGGATCAGGTCTTGATTCTTGGAGTGCTGGAGCGAATCGAGTTGTGGAACCCGAGAGATCATGACGAGTACTTAAAGACTCAGGCTGAGAGCTATGAGAATGTTGCACAAAAGGTGTTCGAGAAATAGCCGGGTCGGTTGCCGTACAGCTATCGTTCATGATTCTACTGTGCGGTGACAACATATCATACTCCCGTCCTTTGCGATGATGCTGTTCGCTTGCTCATCACAGATCCCCGCGGTACTTATGTTGATGGAACCATCGGTGGTGGAGGACATGCCGAAAAGATCTGTTCGCGGCTAGAGCTCGGGGGTCAACTCATCGGCTTTGATGCCGACGAGGATGCCATCAGGGTAGCAAGAAGACGGCTTGCCACCCTTGGGAACCGTGTTCACTTGATCCATTCCAATTTCAGCACACTGAAGGAATACCTGCAGAAACAACGGGTACCAACAATCCGTGGGATGTTGCTCGACCTTGGAGTCTCCTCATACCAGCTCGATGATGTAACGAAGGGATTTAGTTTTCGCGGCGATGAGCGGATTGACATGCGGATGGATCGGCGACAGCTGTTGAGCGGATGGGAGGTCGTGAATACGTACGCGGAATCAGTGCTGTCAGATATCCTGTGGAAACACGGAGAGGAGCGAAACGCCCGGAGGATAGCGAAGAAGATAGTTGCCTCACGGCCAGTTGACACCACGGGGGCGCTTCGTCAGGTGATTGAGGCAACTGTGGGAAAACAGTTCCTGACGAAAACCCTTGCCAGGGTTTTCCAAGCGATCCGGATCGCTGTGAACGACGAGCTGAGAAATCTGGAGAAAGTCTTGAATGATGTTATCGATATTCTCGATCCGGGCGGTCGAGTTGTTGTGATCTCGTACCATTCCTTGGAGGACAGGATAGTGAAAGAATTCTTCAGGCAGAATGCACGAGAAAGAGTGCCGTCGGGCCATAAATACATCAAGGACACAGTAGTCAACCCGTCCCTTCGGATTCTCACCAAGAAACCGCTTGTGGCCGGGGAAGAGGAAATCGTACAGAATCCTCGGGCGCGTAGTGCCAAGTTGCGGGCCGCGGAACGGATTCATAGTTATCCTGTGTGACTTACTACAGGCTGACAATGAGCAAGATGGCAGGGGATGTTGAGGATCTGATGCACCGTGTGCGGGCTGATTCTCTTGGGAACCAGGAGATTACGGGGAAAGAGAACCGATACATTTATAACGGAAGCCAGGCGTCGGGTTCTGCGGGATATGCCATACGGCCCAACAAGAAGGCGGCCCGCCGGAAAGTCTCAACCTTCAATATTATCCTGGTCCTTTTTGGGTGCGCGCTTGCCATTATTCTTTACATCAGCAACATCATTGCCGTTAACCAACTCGCGGTCGAAGTAAATCAATTGCAGGGGAAGTATGACAAAATTGATAATGTAAACGCTGTTTTGAGTTCTGAAATCAGCCGAAAATCCGGATGGGACCGGATCGGCAAAATTGCAATAGAGCAGCTCGGTCTGAAATACCCGAGCGAGCAGGCCACCCGCTTCGATATTGATCAGGACGATCTTGAGAAGATCCAGTCCAGAGAGTGATTATCGCGGGTGATCGGTCACGTAAAAAAAACCTCCATGTTTAGGCGCTCCCCAAATATGCCCCAACAGCCCGGTCTAACAGTCCTGCCGGTGAAGGAATCGCTCGCGCGCATCCTAACGCTGAAGATTGGATTTCTACTTTTCTTTGTGGTGGTCGGCCTCCGACTCTTACAAATTCAGGTAAAAGATGCATCGGTGTATCAGGGAATTGCAAAGCGCCAATACGAGTCGAAAGTGATCCTACCTGCCACGCGCGGGAACATCTATGATCGAAATGGAAGAATCCTCGTCTCGAACTCAATGTTCGTCTCTTTTGCTGCCGATCCATGGATCGTGGGGTCAAGCGCGGGGGAAATTGCAAGTCGATTTGCGCGAACATTCGGAAAACCAAGAGAATCATATTTGTCAAAACTGAACGATCGATCCCGACGGTTTGTCTGGCTTGAGCGCCGCGCCCGTCCAGAGATCGCACGCCAGATCAATGCCAGCGAGTTCGAAGGTGTGATTCAGTTGGACGAGCCGAAACGGATCTATCACCACGATCACGTCGGTGGACAGATGATCGGATTCACCGATGTGGACAACAACGGGTTGAGCGGCATTGAACTTCAATTCAACCGGCTGCTGAAAGGCACCGATGGGTACGTGATCATGCAGCGTGACGGGCTAGGTCGAAAGCGTCCCTCTGTTGATTACCCGCGCGTTGAGCCCGCCAACGGGCACAACATTGTCCTCACAATTGACCTCGACTATCAGGCGATTGCAGAGGATGAGCTTCGGAAGGGTACCGAACGGAACAAAGCCGAAAGTGGGTTGGTGGTAATGATAGAGCCATCCTCCGGTGAGGTGCTTGCGATGGCGAACTACCCAGGCATTGACCCAAACAACGTGAGCAAAACGGATCCGTTGCTGTTAAAGAACAGAACACTGACTGATGTGTTTGAGCCGGGGTCTGTATTCAAAATAGTAACCGTCTCGGCAGCATTGGAGCATGGGCTTATTACTTCCGATCAGAGATTCTTCGCGGAGAACGGAGAGTATGTTGTCACGTTTGCAGGGGGAAAGAAACGGACCATTACCGATACTCACCAGTACGGTATGATTACATTGCGCGAAGCGATGGAGCACTCGAGCAACATCGTAATGGCAAAAGTGTCCGACATTCTCGGCGCAGAACTGCTTTACACCACGGCACGGGACTTTGGGTTTGGTACGGCAACCGGCATTGAACTCGGCGGCGAAGTGGATGGGGAGTTGAAGAGGCCGAGTCAGTGGTCCGGTGCGACGTTGAATAGTATGGCATATGGCTACGAAGTTGCTGTCACTCCTCTCCAGATCGCGGCGGCATATTCTGTGGTGGCTGCTGGCGGTATGCTGATGAAGCCGTTTATATTGAAGCAGGAACTGGATGAACATAGTGAAGTGGTTGCTGAAACGCGTCGGCAGACCATTCGACGGGTTATCTCGAAAGAAACGGCACAGACTCTAACCTCTTTTCTCGAAGGTGTGGTTGATCACGGGACGGGAGTGTCGGCACGCCTCGATCACATCCGGGTCGCTGGCAAAACCGGCACATCGCGCAAGGTTATCGACGGCAAGTATGAACCAGGCAACTACACGGCGTCATTTGCAGGGTTCTTGCCCACCGACGGTCCTAAAGTCGTATGTCTGGCTATGCTGGACAATCCGCGGGAGGGGGGCTATACGGGTGGGCTCGCTAGCGCGCCAATCTTCAAAGGAATTGCGGAGAAAGTCGCGTCGACATCAGAGCGCTTTATGCAGACCAGCCCCGTGGTTATTGCGGGAAGACAGTTATTAGCCGTGCCCGATGTAGGAAGCTTAAGCGCCGACGTGGCAACGACGATGCTCGATGCAAGAGGATTCCGCGTGGAAACACGGGGGGATGGAAAGATCGTTCTGAGGCAATCCCCCAGCCCCGGGACAAAAATCCAACGAGGCGGATTGGTGAAACTCTCCACCGAGGAGGTTGGCAGGGCCGTTTCTCATGGGTACACCCGCGTGCCTGATATTCGTGGATTAACCGTTCGCCGCGCCATCAACCGTCTCACAACGCAGCAACTGGATGTGACTCTCCACGGCTCCGGCATCGTCAAGTCGCAAAGTCCTCCTGCGGGAGAGGTAGTCAAAATCGGATCGCGCATAGTTGCTTGGTGTGAGCCAAAGAATCTAGGTGTGTTCACGTTCTACTAAAGAGTGTCGCCTGTCCTTATCTGTTATTTGACAATCCCGAGCTTTCCGGGCACGGGTCTCGTGATCCGGGGCGATAGCCATGTGTTGGTAACCACTATCTGATCACAATGTGAAGGGGTTTCCCTATGTCGCTTTTCTCCGTTATTGACCGTGTGCTCGAAGAACGAAACATGCTCCATCACCCATTCTACAAAGCATGGAATAATGGCTCGCTCACGCAGGAGATGCTCAAGGACTACGCGTGTCAGTACTACCATTTCGTGAAGGACTTTCCCCGCATGGTGAGCGCAGTTCATTCCAATACTCCTGAGCTTGCTGCCCGACAGGAGTTGTTAAGGAATCTCATAGACGAGGAACAGGGGAATGAGAATCATCCTGCGCTCTGGATGAAGTTTGCCACAGCCATGGGTGCAAGTGAGGCGGAACTAGACAGAACCATACCATTGCCAACAACGACAGCTCTTGTGGGAACAATGATGAACACGTGCCGTCAGGGTTCGTTTCAAGAAGGTTTGGCGGCGCTCTATGCATACGAAGCACAAATCCCTGAAGTATCGCGTACCAAGATCGAAGGACTGAAGAAATTCTACGGCATTACCAATACTGACGCGATCAAGTTCTTTACTGTCCACCAGGAAGCAGATGTGTATCACTCTCGATCTGAGCGAGAAATGATCGAGAAGAATACACCGCCGGAACTCGCAGAAGCCGTGCAGCGCGCGTCAACAGAGACAACCGAAGCGCTCTGGAGATTCCTTGACGGTGTATATGCAGCGTACGTTGCAGGCAAAGCCGCCGCCTGCTAGCGTATCGGAGAGAAAAGAGTCTGGGAGATATGACGCTATCAAAGGTGCTGGAGGGTGTTGCCGTGACCAAACTCTTCCAGACGATGTATGGAAAAATGGTGGTGACGCATGAGGTGGAGATTAGCGGGATTCAGTACGACTCGCGGAAGATGGCGCGTGATGAGGTGTTTGTAGCCATCCGCGGTACCGCCACAGATGGTCACAACTTCATCAACGCTGCCATCGGCAAGGGTGCAAAGGCCGTCGTGGTGGAGGACGATTCCGCCATACCAGACTCTCTGTTCATGCATGCCGGAGTAGTCAAGATCGTGGTTCACGATTCACGCAAAGCGCTTGCGCAGATATCGGCTAACTTCTACGGGCACCCTTCGCGCCGACTGACACTGGTCGGCGTGACGGGGACGAATGGAAAGACGACCACGACTTATCTGATCAAGTCGATTCTTGAAGCGCGTGGCGACAAGGTGGGTCTGATAGGCACGATCGAGTACAAAATTGGAGATGAGACGATCCCAGCAACACACACAACACCGGAATCGCTGGAGTTGAACCAATTGCTCGCCTCAATGGTCGACAATGGCTGCTCTGCTGTGGTGATGGAGGTTTCCTCGCACTCGCTGCAGATGCGCCGTGTGCATGGATTGGATTTTTCAACGGCAGCGTTTACGAACCTCACGCAGGATCACCTGGACTTCCATGGCACCATGGAGGAGTATTTCAAGGCGAAGCAGATTCTCTTCAACGAACTGAACAGCAGCGCTACAGCGGTGACAAACGCCGACGACAGATTTGGGATGAAGATGATTGAAAAGACGCAGGCCGGACGTCTCAGCTATGGCTTAAGTTCTGTGGCTGATATTCGGGCCGAGGATGTTCGGATGAACGCCCACGGTACAACGCTTATGGTGGCATACAAAGGCGGTCGGCAACAGATTCAATCATCGTTGACAGGCAGGTTCAACGTGGCCAACATCTCCGCCGCTTATGCCGCCGGTGTTGCGCTGGGGATTCCCACGGAATCCATTCGGGTGGGGATCGCGAAGATTCGCTCCGTCCGCGGACGCTTCGAGCAGATTGTCTCCACCCGTGGTTGGACAGCCGTTGTGGACTACGCACACACACCCGATGCGCTGGAGAACTGCCTTCGGACGATTCATGACATCCTTCCAGAACGCAGAGGCAATTGCATTCTTACGGTCTTTGGCTGCGGCGGCAACAGGGACAAGGGGAAGCGGCCAACGATGGGAGCGATCGCGTCATCCCTTAGCGACGTTACCATCATTACTTCTGACAACCCTCGAAAGGAAGACCCGCAAACCATCATTGATGAAATCAACATTGGTGTGGTGAAGGGGAAAACGGTAATGATGGAGGTCGACCGTCGTAAGGCAATTGTGATGGCACTGGAGTTGGCGCAGGAGGGGGATGTTGTCCTGATCGCCGGGAAAGGACACGAAGACTACCAGGTAATCGGGGAAGCGAAACATCATTTTGATGATCGGGAGGAAGTGGAACAGTATATCCGAAACCATCCGTGAAGCTCAACGCAAAAGACCTTTCGACGCTGAAGCATATCGAGTTTCACGGGAAGGACCGGCTGAAGAAAACTAAGATTGTCGGAGTGTCCACGGATTCACGGACGGTTACGGCCGGGGATCTCTTCATTGCTCTGAAGGGAGAACACTTCGACGCGCACACATTCATCAATGATGTGTTCTCTCGAGGTGCCGTGGCTGCAATTGTCAACGCCTCGGCCAACGTCGCGGTTACACCGGACCGGACATTACTCGTTGTGGAGGATACGACACGGACGCTTGGCGAGCTTGCGCATGTGTATCGCCTCAGGTTTGATCTTCCCGTGGTTGCTATCGGCGGAAGTAACGGAAAGACCACTACGAAAGAAATGGTAACACAGGTTTTGAACTCGACCTACATGACGTTGGGTACCGAAGGGAATCTCAACAACCATATCGGGGTTCCACAGACCCTGTTCCGCCTCCGCAAGAAACACGACGTTGCTGTGGTGGAGATCGGGACAAATCATCCCGGTGAGATAAACTATCTTTGTCAGATGATCGAGCCGACCCATGGATTGATTACCAACATCGGGAGAGAGCATCTGGAATTCTTCAAGACGCTTGATGGTGTTGCAACCGAGGAAGGCGGTCTCTTTGAACGCCTTAGAACCAGAAAGAAAGCAATTGCTTTCGTCAATGCCGACGATGAGCGGGTTGTTGGGCTCTCCAAGGGGATGAAGAAGCGCATCACGTACGGGTTCACAGCTCGTCGCGTTGATGTCCGTGGGAAGAGAATCGGGATGAATGATGAGGGCTGCGTCCGGTTTCAGTTTTCCGGTGGACGTCAGAAGAAACCCGTCGCCGTCCAGTTGAACATTCCGGGAGAGCACAACGCGCTGAACGCACTGGCGGCTGCTGCAGTTGGGCTGACATTCCAGGTTCCCGCAAAAAGGATCGCCAAAACGCTGGAAGCCGTTCACCCCACAAGCAAACGGATGGAGGTGCTTAATTTTGGCGGGGTTGTCATCTTCAACGATACGTACAATGCAAATCCGGACTCGATGGTCGCTGCCCTGCAGACACTCGCGAATGCCCGGGTTTCAGGAAATCGCATTGCCGTCCTGGCGGACATGCGTGAACTGGGTGAGGTGGCGCCGGCAGAACACCGCAGGGTGGGCGAACATGTAAAGAAGCTCGGCATCAACTATCTGTTGACTTTTGGCGATTTAAGCCGTCAGATTTATGAGGCGGCCGGCATTCCCAATGCATTCCACTACGACCAGAAAAACATGCTGGCGGAGTACCTTGCAGAGCTGATCGCACCCGGAGACGCAGTGTTAATCAAGGGATCCCGGGGAATGAAGATGGAAGATGTCGTTTTCTTTCTCGAGGAGCGTCTGCAATCGGCAGTCGTTCCGTTCGGGTAATCCCTTATGGAGAGTAATGCTGTACTACTTCCTAGAATTTCTTGAACGGACGTATGATCCTCCCGGCTTCGGCCTGATTCGGTTCATCACATTCCGTGCGGCGGCGGCGGCGGTGACGGCGCTTGTTATTGCATTCTGGTTGGGCCCGAAAATCATCCGGAAGCTGAAGGAAAAGCAAATCGGAGAGTCTGCCAAGTTGGATGCCCCGAAGACCCACCTGACCAAAGCCGGGACCCCAACGATGGGTGGCCTCATAGTGCTTGCATCGGTGCTGATCCCGACGGTTCTCTGGGGGAACATCGGCAATGTATATATCATGATGATCGTGTTTGTCACCGCGGTGCTCGGGGCAGTTGGGTTTCTGGATGATTACCTGAAAGTGGTCAAGAAAAAACCGAAAGGGTTAATTGGACGATACAAGATTGTCGGGCAGGTGTTCGTTGGGTTGGTGGTGGGCGGGGTGATTTATTTCTTCCCACATTGGATCGATCCTGATCTCTGGAAGATCAATTCATCCACAACGGTGCCCTTCTTTAAGAACAGGGAGTTTGACTTCGGGGTTCTCTACATCCCCCTTGTGGTATTCATCATTACGGCAACATCCAATGCCGTCAATCTCACGGATGGACTTGACGGTCTCGCTATTGGGATTGTCGGTATCGTTGCGTTGACCCTTGCAGTGATCAGCTACATCTCCGGGAACGCTCTTTTGAGTAACTATCTGACGATCCCGTTCTTGCGGGGGAATGGTGAGCTTGCCGTGTACTGTGCTGCCCTCGTTGGTGCCGCGCTCGGGTTTCTCTGGTTCAACGCATATCCGGCGCAGGTCTTCATGGGCGACACCGGATCGTTGGCGCTTGGTGGTGCAATCGGGGCAATCTGTGTGCTCATTAAGAAGGAGCTGCTTCTTCCGACACTGGGCGGAGTGTTCCTTGCGGAAACACTGTCGGTGATCATCCAGCGCGCGTATTTCAAGTACACAAAGAAACGATACGGTGAGGGGCGAAGGATCTTCAAGATGGCTCCCCTGCATCATCATTTTGAAATGCTGGGCTGGCCGGAACCCAAGATCGTGGCACGTTTTTACATCATTGCAATTCTGACGATGATCGTGAGCCTCGCAACATTCAAGGTGAGATAGACGCCTTGCAACAGCGAGTGATTCAGGGGAAGCGGTTCAGCGTGATCGGTGCGGCACGGAGCGGGATTGCGGTGGCCAGACTGTTGAAGGCGCGAGGAGCGGAAGTCTTCGTGAGCGATCAGGCGGCAGCCACGAAGATGCAACCAGTGATTGCAGAGCTGGAGAAACTACATGTCGCATATGAGTTTGGTGGCAACACTTCAAAGGTACTGGATGCGGATGTCGTTGTGCTGAGTCCCGGAGTCCCATCGGACTCGCGGATTGTCGTACAGGCAAAAGGTGCGGGGCGCAGCGTCGTGAGCGAGATCGAAGCGGCGAGCTGGTTTTGTCCAGGACCAATTGTGGCAATCACCGGGACAAACGGAAAGACGACAACGACAACACTGGTGGGCAGGATTTTTGAAGATGCGAAGAAACCGGCAATGGTGGCAGGTAACATTGGACTGGCTTTCTCGCAAGTGGTAGATCAAGTCACGGAACAGAGCACGGCGATTCTTGAAGTGAGCAGCTTTCAGCTCGACCATATTGAGACGTTCAGGCCAAAAGTAGCTGTCTGGCTGAACGTGACCCCGGACCATCTTGACAGGTACGAGAATAACTACGAGAAATATATCGCGGCCAAGCGCCGCGTGTTTGAGAATCAGAGACGCGGAGATACTCTGGTGTACAACGCAGACGATGAAGTGGAAGCCGTGCATGTCCACCAACGAATCAACGCGGACGTAACTTTGCTGCCGTTCAGTACAAGAAAACAACTGGAGGTCGGTGCATTTGTAGATCAGGGCATGGTGAAAGCACGTGTACGGGGACGTGAGTCTGATGTTATCCCGGTGAAGGACATTAGCATTCCGGGAGAGCACAATCTATCCAATGCGCTCGCTGCGGTCCTTGTTTCGCAGGTCATGGGGGTATCGACTGCGTCGATTCGTGCCACCCTCAAGAACTTCAAAGGTGTCGAACACCGATTGGAGTTCGTGCAGAGCGTTCAGGGTGTAAGCTATGTTAATGACTCAAAAGCCACCAACGTGGACTCGGTCTGGTATGCACTACAGAGCTTCGAATCGCCCATTGTGCTGTTGCTTGGAGGGCGGGACAAAGGAAACGACTATTCTCGGTTGGTCGACCTTGTTCGCAAACACGTGAAAGCAATCGTTGCCATCGGTGAATCTGTCGGCAAAGTGGTGGACGCTTTCAGCACGATCACACAGGTTACGACCGCGAGTGACATGAAGGCGGCGGTGCAGGCTGCGGCATCACTGGCCGCAGTCGGAGATGTCGTCCTCCTCTCCCCGGCGTGTGCGTCATTTGATTGGTTCGAGAACTACGAGCATCGAGGGCGCGTGTTCAAGGAATTGGTAAGAGCATTGTGAAGACGCAACGAAACCATATTGATCTAGCAACATTAGTTGCTGTTCTGGTACTCATGGTGTTGAGTCTCGGGGTCGTGTACAGTGCAAGTTCCACCTGGGCGCTGGAAAAATTTGGTGAGAGCGGCAAACTGCTTGGGAGCCACGCCATCAAGGTTGTCGCGGGGTTCGCAGCGATTTTTATTTTCATGAGCGTTGATTATAGAGTCTACAAGAAGATCACCAAGCCGATTCTGCTCGGGACGATCCTTCTTCTGCTTATTACTCTTGTTCTGGGCGGGGAAGTCAAGGGCGCGACGCGTTGGCTCCGATTTGGAGGTTTCGGTCTGCAACCTTCTGAGTTTGCAAAGTACGCACTCATTTTTCATCTCTGTGTCCTGATCTCCGAAAAGAAGGAGCGAATCAAGGACTTCAAGACCGGGTTCATCCCAATGATGATCTGGATCGGGAGCGTGACTCTTCTCGTGCTGCTGCAGCCGAACTTCAGCAACGGTGTAATGATCTTTGCGATCAGCCTGGTGATGCTGTTCATCGGGCGGGCGAAGCTTTCCCATATAGGGCTGACCTTTGCTGCTTTGCTGCCGCTGTTGATTGTCTATATGCTCAGCGCAGAGTATCGCATGCGGCGGATTTTGAATTTCATTGCCGGGACCGGCGACACCGGGAACAAGGGCAATTATCAACTCTGGCAGGGGATCATAGGTTTTGGGAACGGAGGAGTTTTCGGACTGGGACCCGGTCAAAGCCGACAACGCGATTTCTTCCTTCCGGAATCATACGGGGATTTCGTGTTCTCGATCGTTGGTGAGGAGTATGGATTGATTGGGACGCTCTTTATCATGCTCTTGTTCCTGACGATCATGCTCCGGGGGATGAAGATCGCCAAATACGCACGAGATGATTTTGGACGTTACCTTGCGGTTGGTATTACGACTTCCATTTGCTTGTATGCACTAATCAACGCGGGTGTCACGCTCGGGATCCTACCCACAACCGGGCTCCCGATGCCGTTTGTCAGTTATGGCGGCTCCTCGATGCTCTTCTCATCGATCGCAATCGGTGTGCTGCTCAACATCTCGTCGCAAACGGATATACATCCACGGCTGATTCAGACACCGGAAGGCGTTCGACCGCTGGAGCCAAGGCAGACGGCGGCCGTTGGGAAAGTGTACTGAAACACATGGTCGACGATAGGTCGTTCAGGATCGTCTTTGCAGGAGGTGGCACGGGTGGACATTTGTTTCCTGCCATTGCCATTGCTGACGAGATCAAGCGTGAGAGGCAAGATGCTGAGATCACATTCATCGGGACAAAGGAGAGGATCGAGGCGAGAGTGATTCCAGCCCATGGTTACCATTTCGCGCCGATCATCGTCAGCGGGTTCCGCCGGAGGTTGACCGTGGGGAACCTCCTTTTTCCGTTCAAAGTGCTGGTGGGGCTGGTGCAGTCGTTCACTCTCATGCGGAAGCTCAGGCCGGATGTAGTTGTGGGAACAGGCGGGTACGTCTGCGGACCACCACTTTACGCGGCATCGGTTCTGGGAATCCCGACGGTGATCCAGGAACAGAACAGTTATCCGGGTGTGACCACGCGACTTCTCGCGCGCCGAGCCACTGAAGTGCACCTGACGTTTGAGAGCTCAAAGAAGTACTTCCCGCGTCAGGATAACCTCCATGTGAGCGGCAATCCGACGCGGAGCACCGTTGGGACTATAACAAGAGAAGAAGGTATTCGCCGGTTCGGGCTGGATCCGGAGCGAAAAACACTACTGGTCTTCGGCGGGAGCCTTGGTGCAACATCCATCAATAATGCGATGATGAGAATACTGCCGGAGCTGGCTGACACAATGCAGGTTCTCTGGCAAACCGGCGAAAGCGATTATGAGCGGGCCAGCGCAGCGACCTCCACATCCCCGTCGAGAATGGTGAAGGTGTTCAAATTCATCGAACAGATGGCATACGCATATGCGGCGTGCGACCTTGCCGTTTGCCGCGCTGGGGCGACAACGGTGGCTGAACTCGCTCGCGCAGGCGTGCCGGCGATTCTCGTCCCTTATCCCTATGCTGCTGCCGACCATCAGACCGAAAATGCAAGAGCCATGGTGGAAACCGGGGCTGCAGTGTTGATCGCTGACTACGACCTGCAGACACAGTTGGGGGACACCGTGAACACCCTGATGCGCAGCGCTGAACGTCGTTCAGGTATGGTGGACCGTGCACGCTCGCTGGTCCAGGGGGACGCGGCCCGGATCATCGCGCAGGCAATTCTTCGGCTCATCAAGAATTGAGATGACAGAACCGGAAAAGGTATTCAAATACAAACTGGACTTCTACTATCAGTCGGCGTTGATGTATCTGGTTACCCTGATCCTCTACGGGGGGATCCGCGGGAATTTTGTAGAGGCAAAGTTCGAATATGTGCTCAATGACCCGGTGATGTACGTGATCATCTTCTTCGTGGTAATGTCGTTCGCGACTCTCGCGCTGAACTACATTCGCAACCGGCGGATCGTCATCGCCGGGGACAACATCATCTTTAGGCATCGGTGGCATGAGCGAAAAATCACGGCGGACAAGATCGAGTGGGTTCATATCGGACGGGAAGTCGGTGTGCAAACAAGCGGACGCTTTCAGGCTATCATCTTCAAGCTGAAAGGGCGGCGGCGACTATTTAGGATACGTGTAGGGAGATACGAACGGGAGAAAGAACTGGTCCTGGAAGTCAATAGAATCGCAGTACATCTGCCAA
Source organism: Bacteroidota bacterium (assembly GCA_035687895.1). Classification (GTDB taxonomy): domain Bacteria; phylum Bacteroidota; class Ignavibacteria; order UBA10030; family UBA6906; genus JAERML01. Next base: position 51,684 of record DASRUE010000106.1, read on the forward strand.
AACGGAAACACAGGCGGTGGCGGCGACCACGAGTGACCGATACGTAAGTCTCGTCCGAGCGAGAGCGAGAATTCACAAGGAACCACGTGTTTTCATCGATTAGGAAACTTCATTTCGTTGGCATCGGCGGCATCGGGATGAGCGGCATTGCTGAGATCTTGATTGACCAGAAGTTCGTTATCACGGGATCGGACAAGGCGGCAAGCGACAACACAGAGCGCCTCGTCTCGCTTGGCTCGCGTGTCTACATCGGCCACGATGCGAAGAACCTCGAAGCGGACGTGGACGTGTTGGTGTACTCATCGGCAGTAACGCCCGACAATCCGGAAGTCGTGGAAGCCCACCGCCGGAAGATTCCTGTCATACGCCGGGCAGAGATGCTGGCTGAAGTGATGCGCTTGAAGTACGGTATCGGGATTGCGGGGACGCACGGGAAGACCACGACAACTTCCATGGTGAGCCTTGTACTGATGGAGGGGAATATTGATCCAACCGTAATTGTCGGGGGTCGCCTGCGCGGCCTTGCTGGATCAAATGCGCGCCTCGGCAAAGGCGATTTCATCGTGGTGGAGGCTGATGAATTCGACCGGTCGTTTCTCTCGATTACACCGACGATCGCAGTGTTGACGACACTGGAAACCGATCATCTTGATACGTACCGCGATATTGACGACATCAAAGGGGCATTCATTCAATTCGCGGCCAAAGTCCCATTCTACGGGTTTGTCGTTCTGTGTCTTGACGAGCCCGCTCTGCAGGACATCATGCCGAAGATCAAAAAGAAGATCATCACGTACGGCTTAAACGGTCAGGCAGATCTCCAGGCAGTCGATATCATCCACAAGCAGAACACTTCCCGCTTCGTGGTCGTAAGGGAGGGAAAAGAACTTGGTGCCATTGAACTGCAAATACCCGGAAGACACAACATACAGAACGCGCTTGCAGCCGTTGCAGTTGCCCTTGAATTGAAAGTGCCGTTTAACAAGATCAAGACCGGCATTGAGAAATTCACCGGCGTATTCCGCCGATGGGAGGTGAAGGCCGAAGTGGACGGAGTCATGGTCGTAGACGACTATGCGCATCATCCTACGGAGATCAAAGCAACCCTGGCCGGAGCAAAGTCCGGCTGGCGGCGACGTGTGGTGGGCGTGTTTCAACCACACCTCTATTCGCGCACGAGGGACTTCTACGAGGATTTCGGTCGTGCCTTCTTCAACGCTGACGTTCTTGTAGTCACAGATGTCTATCCGGCGCGGGAAGAACCGATCCAGGGGGTCTCCGGAGAATTGATTGCAAATGCCGCAAAGTCGTTCGGGCACAAGCAGGTGCACTACGTGGCGGACAAGAAGGATGTTCCCGGGTTTCTCCTCAAGATTCAGCAACCGGCCGACATCATTATTACAATGGGGGCAGGAGATATCTGGAAGTTCGGGGAAGAGTTCATAAAGCAATTGAAGGCGAAAAAAGGAAAGTAGAAGAGTGGTACCAGGTCGCGTTCTGAAATCTTGCATGATGCCATGTCGATAGCGGCTGCAGAGTCCCGACCCAAACGCTCGCGCACGAGCTTCATGCTCATGTTCTTTCTCTTTGTGGGAGTTGGAGGCGCCGCGGTGTGGGCGAATCTTTGGAAGGAAGACCTTCGGGTGCTTGATGTGCAGGTGAAAGGAAACGGTATTGTCAGTGCGAAAGAAATCGTCTCGTTGGCCGGGGTTGCAAAGGGTGAGAAACTGTTTGGGGTGGATTTGTTTGCCGCGCAAGAGCGGATTATGAAGAATCAGTTTTTGCGGTCTGCATCGGTAAACCGCGAGGCTCCGGGCCGGGTTTCGATCACGGTGGAAGAGCGCGTCCCGATCGCCTCCGCGGTCATGGACCGGATTCTGTATCTCGATGCTGAAGGTTACGTTCTTCCCCCGGCGGTCTCAGAGCACATCTTCGACCTGCCGGTGGTAACCGGAACACTCTCATCGGCAGAATTTCGGCCTGGTGAACAGATCAGCAGTGAGTCCGCAAAAGAAGGGATAGCGATACTTGCGATTGCGCTGGTCCTGGACGACGAATTGTATCGACGGATCTCCGAGGTTCGCGTGGAGGAAGGTAAGGATATCATTGCTTATACGGCGGAGGCTGGTGTGCCGGTGATTTTCGGCCGAGGTGACACAGGTATGAAGTTGGTCAAGTTCGACGCGTTCTGGAAGCAGTTCGTCGCGACACATGGCGCGCACGAGCTGGAGTATATCGATCTCCGGTTCGCAGACCAGGTAGTGGTCCGTTGGAACCACGATAAGGAAGAAACAAGAGCAACCCGGAATGCACCCCGGGTGGATGTGAAACGCAAAGGGAGCGCGCTCATCCTTCCTGCGGCAGTCATTCGATGATGCCGCCGGAGGCTGAAACGCCCCTCCACGATTGTTCTACCTTCACGAAGGAATGAAAATGGATAATATCATTGTTGGTCTCGACATCGGGACCACCAAAGTTTGCGCAGTCGTTGCCGGGGCGGATGAGAATGGGCGGATGAACATCCTCGGCGTCGGCCGAAGCCCGGCGGAAGGAATGATGCGTGGCGTGGTGACGCACATCGACAAGACCATCAAGTCGATCACAAATGCCGTCGCCGAAGCGCAATCACAATCGGGCGTGGTGATCAAGTCGGTCATCGTTGGAATTGCCGGTGACCACATCCAGAGCTTCCAGAGCCGCGGCGTCATCGGCATCAGCGGACCGGACCACGAGGTGACGCAGGCCGACATTGACCGGCTGATCGAGGATACCAAGCGTGTCGCACTCCCGTCCGATCGGAAAATTATCCACGTCATTCCCCAGGAGTTTATCATTGATGGGCAGGATGGCGTATATGATCCGCTCGGCATGTCTGGCGTGAGGATGGAGGCCAATGTCCACATCATTACCGGATTGGTCAGCGCAGCACAGAATATCTACAAGTGCGTCCAACGAGCGGGTCTGGAAGTGAGCGATATGGTGTTAGAGCCACTTGCCTCGAGCTATGCCGTTCTTGATGATGAGGAAAAAGAAGTAGGGATCGCATTACTGGATGTTGGCGGGGGAACAACCGACCTTGCGGTGTTTGAAGAGCGAACAATCCGTCACACAGCGGTCATCGGAATTGCGGGGCGGAAAGTGACGGACGATATTCGCAAGGGTCTCGGCATACTCAACGAGCAGGCAGAGAAGTTGAAGAAAGATCACGGCTATGCCTACGTTCCGGCAGTCCCGAGCAGTGAACCCATCATTCTCCCCGGTGTTGGCGGGCGTGCACCGATTGAGATCGACAAGCGCCTCCTGGCACAGATCATCCAGCCACGGATGGAAGAGATCTTCGAGATTGCAGCTCTTGAGATCAAGCGCTCTGGCTACTCCAAGCACCTTTCCGGTGGTGTCGTTCTGACCGGAGGGGGTGCCCTTATCCGGGGAACGTCCGAATTGGCACAGGAAGTCCTGGGGATGCCGGTGAAGATCGGCATACCCACCGGGTTCTCCGGCGGACTCGTACGCGAGGTTGAGCATCCCGCCTATTCCACAGCGGTCGGCCTGGTGTATCACGGGTTCAAGCATCAGGATCGGAGCGGCGTTGCTCAACCAACCGGCACACGGGGAAAATCCGTGAGTGGCATGGCAAGGAAAATGAAAGAATGGTTCGACCAATTGTAACACAGAAGTGAAAGCACAACAAGTGTATCATTATTCCATCCCACCAAACAGAAGGAGACACAACCAATGATCGAACTCGATTACGGCCTCGATCGTGGAGCAAAGATTCGTGTGGTCGGCGTCGGCGGCGGCGGCGGCAATGCGATCACCAGCATGATCCGGAAAGGGTTGCACGGCGTGGATTTCTTTGCCGTTAATACAGACTTGCAGGCGCTGGAACGGAATGAAGCGCCAAACAAGATCCAGATCGGCAAGAACCTGACCCGCGGCCTCGGTGCAGGAGCGGACCCGTCGGTCGGACATCGCGCCGTCGAAGAAGATCGCGATGAGATTGCACGTGCCATGTCGGGAAGCGACATGGTGTTTGTGACGGCCGGGATGGGAGGTGGCACTGGCACCGGCGGTGGCCCGCTTGTGGCAAATATCGCAAAGAGTGTAGGTGCCCTTGTCGTGGGAATCGTGACGAGGCCGTTCAACTGTGAAGGGAAGAAGCGGATGGCGCAGGCGGAAATGGGACTTGAAGAGTTGAAGAAGCAGGTTGATACATTGATCATCATCCCGAATCAGAAACTCCTCTCCATTGTTGAACGAAACACGCCGCTCCAGGAAGCTTTTGACATTGCGAACCAGGTTCTGTACGGGGCAACGCGTGGGATCTCGGAGTTGATTACCGTGCCGGGACTCATCAACGTCGATTTTGCCGACGTTCGGACAGTGATGAAGGAGATGGGCGATGCGGTAATGGGCTCGGGTGTTGCGAAGGGAGAGAACCGTGCAGTTGAGGCCGCGCACCTTGCAATCTCCAGTCCGTTGCTGGAGGACATTTCCATCTCTGGCGCGCAGGGAGTGCTCGTGAACATCACAGGCGGTACATCAATGTCGCTTGTGGAGATTGACGAGGCCACCGAGATCATCCATGAAGCGGCCGGGGAGGATGCGAATGTCATCCTCGGTGCTGTAGTGGATCAGGATATGGACGAAGAGATCATGGTCACCGTGATTGCTACTGGCTTCAACAAGCGGGGGGGCTCGGGCTTCGCCACAGGACGACCAACGAAGAGCGTTCGTCTCATCGATCGCATCCCCACCGGCGCCCAAGAGCTGCAGAAGCTTGACGAACCGGCGTTCTCGCGGCGGGGCGTGGACATCGCTATTCCGTATCGAGGTGATGAGCACGGCGGTCGCGAGAAAATCGACAAGGGAGACCCCGAAAAACCAGCGTTCCTCAGAAAGATCATGGACTAGAAGACGTATCAGAAGGAATCACTTCCTGAAGGCCCGCTCATTCTTGGGCGGGCCTCTTCGTTTCTTCCATTGATTGTCTGCGGGAATCTCGCGACCGTTCACGTACCTGTTGAATCTCATTACAAACCACAATGGACCTTTCCCCATCTCGAAATATAGCGGTCTCGCTTCTCTTCTGCATTGCCGTCGCATTGTCCATGACATTCTCTCAGTTCATTTTTCCACAAGTGTCGGATCCTCTTGGCAGCGAAGTCGGAACCGATGGGTATGATCGTCTTGGCAGAAGTATCTACGCTCTGGGCGCATTCTCCTACTATCCCGATCAACAGCCAACCGTTATGAGGGGACCGGGATATCCAGCGCTTATTGCTCTCGTTCTTGCCATATGCGAAAGTTGCTACCCCGTTTCCGTTCAGTTGGTACAGGCTGTTCTTCACGGGTTTACTTGTGTTATGGTTTTCCTCATCGGTCTGAAACTGCTTGACCGCCGAAGGGCTTTTATTGCGTCGTTGCTCTGTGCCGGATACCCCTCACTGATCTGGTACTCCGCCAGAGTGGTGACTGAGACGTTTTCGGTATTCCTCTTTACCTTGGTTGTGTTCTTGATTCTCTTTCTTCAGGAAAAACCATCAGCAGTCAGGATCATTCTGCTCGGCATTGCTTTGGGGATAAGTTCGCTGGTGAGGCAAGTCTTTCTCCCCTTGGCCTTCGTTACCCCGATGCTTCTCTTTGTTGCTCTCGGATCTCAGCAACGAATCCGTAGCGCCGCCGGTGTACTCATGGTTGCCAGCCTCATCATCATCCCATGGACGATGAGAAACGCGCTCGTTGCCGATCGCTTTGTTGCTGTGCATGGTTTATCGGGTTACAACGCCCAGGTGGGAGACTATGTGACCGAGCATCTGACTGAGTCTCCATTCGGTTATCTGATGCTCGTTCTGGCGTCGGACGCAAGTCATCGTGACACCGGCTCGTACATCTGGCTGCGGGAAGCCGATGCGCAGAGCGGGGCGGCACAGGATCACAAACTTCTCATGACGTCCCTCCAAAGATACATACACGATCCGGTCTTCTTTCTTCGCAAGATTGCACTGAATGCATTGCTCTTTTGGGGATACGGCAGCGCGCCGACGCAAACATTTGCATTTATGGTGCTTCAGATACCGCTCGCCCTCGCCTTTTTCATCGGAGCTTCGCGGCTCATCAAGAGAGACGGACTATCAAAGCTCTCCGCAACGCCCGTGTGGCTCGCTGCGGTGTATTACCTCGGGCATCTGCCATTCTTTGCCATAGCCCGTTACGGTGTCGTGTTGATTCCCACAATGCTGATTTATGCAGCTTCGTTGATTGGGGATCGAGAACGGACGGGTGAAATCAGCAGAGTTGATTCTTCTCCCCACCTTTGATACCTTTTATCAATCAACCGTTGTTACAAGGATCTCCAAACAGATGTTTCGAGTCGTTATACTTGTTCTCACGCTACTTGTGGGGTTGCGAGAGGTCCACTCCCAGCAGGTCCGCGTTACCAGCGCGCTAAAAATTGCCCGATTGAAGTACTCCGGTGGCGGTGATTGGTACAACGATCCTTCGGCGGAAGTGAATCTCCTGGCATTCGTCCGCCAACACGTGGGCATCGATGTTGAACCACGTTACGAATTTGTGGACATTGCCAGCGAAAACTTCTTTTCCTACCCCATCGTCTTCTTGACCGGTCACGGGAACATTGTATTGACCGAAACCGAGGTTCGTCGGCTCCGTACCTATCTGGAGAACGGTGGTTTTCTTTTCGCCGATGACGACTACGGGATGGACAAAACCTTTCGCCGCGAGATGAGGAAGGTATTTCCCGGCAATCAAATGGTGGAACTCCCTTTTACGCACGGCATCTATCATTCTCAATTTGCTTTCCCCGGTGGTCCCCCGAAGATCCACGAACATGATGGCAAACCGGCACAGGGGTTTGGCCTGTTCCACAATGGACGGCTCGTTGTCTACTATACATACGAGACAAATCCTAGCGACGGCTGGGCAGACCCTGATGTTCACAACGATCCGGAGCCCAAACGGCAAGACGCTCTGCGTTTCGGGACCAACATTGTCGTCTGGGCGTTGACGCACTAAAGGCCTCGGCATGGACCAACCAACCCTACACATCTATAGAACGCTTCTTACCCGACTGGCAGCCGTACGAAGGAAGGAGAGCATTGTCCGGATTGTGTATGGCACTCTCTTCTCCGGTGCGGTTCTTATCGCGACCCTTCTTGCCGCTCTGATTCTTGAGGAAACCTTCTACCTGGATGTCCCGATCAGAACAGGACTTTTCTGGATTTTGGTTGCTTCCAGTGTTGGACTCTGCGCGTGGTACATTGTGCGCCCCCTTTTTACCCTGCTCAAAATTCTTCCCACTGAGACCAATGCTGAAACTGCGCGCAAAGTCGGGCAGCAATTCCCAAGGATTCAGGATCATCTCGTGAACATTTTAGATCTCTATCGCGAGCGGGTAAAAGGAATCCTGTACTCCTCAGATCTGATCGATGCATCTTTTGAAGATGCACGACGAGAGATGGAGCCGCTTGACTTCACGTCGGTTGTGAGCAAGGCAGCAACAAGAAGGATGAGCCGGCTCCTTGCTGTTGCGGTTGGGGCGGCTGTGCTCCTCGGGGGGGCCTTTCCTACGGCGTTCTTCGGCTCCGCCGATCGACTGCTGCACTATGGTGAGTCGTTCGCAGCACCTGCTGCATATCGTCTTCGAATTGAACCAGGAAACAAAGAGATCGTCAAAGGAGAGACCGTCTCGATTACTATCTATGTTCAAGGATCACCCCAACATCATGTCAGCTTGTTCACGAAACCGGCGGGTGAGATCGAGTATGAAGAACACAAGCTTGCTGCTAACGACGGGCAGAGATTTACGCACGACCTTCCAGCGCTCAAGCTCAGTACGACATACTTCGCCCGCTCCGGCGACGTTCGGAGCGACGAGTACCTGCTTACCATGATCGACAGACCTATGGTCAGGATGTTGCGGCTTCGGGTCGCCTCGCCCTCATATGCAGGGCTGCCCGTTCGCCATCTGGATGACAACATCGGTGACGTTACTGCCTTAAAGGGGTCGCGCGTAAGCTTTGTCTTGGAAGCAAACAAAAACCTCACATCTGGGTCATTAGTCTTTGGTAACGATGACGTTTCCGGTCGAGCCGCAAGCGTACCTCCTCTCGACCTTTCGATCGATGGCCATACGGCCACCGGTTCGTTCGTGCTATCGAGAGATCATACGTATCATATTGTGCTACACGATGAAGAGAGTCTTGCGAACGCCGAACCGATCAAGTACACATTGAAAATCATTCCGGACGCATTCCCCTCCGCCGTGATTGAGCTCCCCGGACGAAACCTCGACGTGGCGGAAAACACCTCGCTCAACATGCTTTTCAAAATCACCGACGACTACGGATTCACGAAACTCAGGCTTGCATCCAAGCTCATGCAATCGCGCTATGAGCGACCCGCGGACGAGTTCACTATCACCGAGGTCCCGCTTCCCCGCGGAATTCGGAACGAAGGAACCATTGCCTATTTGTGGCTGCTCGACAAGCTGAGTCTTGTGCCGGAAGATGTAGTGAGTTACTATGTTGAAGTGTTCGACAATGATAACATCTCTGGGCCCAAGTCGGCAAGAAGTGAAATCTTCACACTCAGACTCCCGTCGCTTGAGGAGGTATTTGCCGATCTCGACAAGGGACACGAGGAAAGTCTTGAAACGCTGCAGGAGGCGTTAAAAGAGGCGCAGGAAGCAAAACGTGAGCTGGATGAGTTTCGGCAGGAACAACTGAAGAAGAATCAGCAGAAGATGGACTGGCAGGATCAGAAGAAGGCGGAGGAGCTGACGAAGAAATACGGGCAAATCCAGAAGAAGATGGATGAGGTAAATGCAATTGTCGAGCAAATGACGAAGGAGATGGAGAGGAACCAGGTGCTCTCGAAGGAGACGATGGAGAAGTACCAGGAGCTGCAACAGATGATGGAGGACCTTAACTCGCCCGAGTTCGCGGAAGCAATGAAAAGAATGCAGCAAGCAATGCAGCAGCTCAGCCCAGAGCAGATGAAGCAGGCACTGCAGCAGTTCAATTTCTCTGAAGAGAACTTCCGGAAGAGCATTGAGCGAACGATGAACTTGTTGAAACGGATCCAGATCGAGCAGAAAGTCGATGAAGCGGTAAAGCGGGCCGAGCACATGCTAAAGCAGCAAGAGGAGCTTCAAAAGAAAACGGAACAAACCAACCCAATTGACAAGGAAAGCCTCAAAGATCTTGCAGAACAACAGAAAGATTTGAAGGAACAACTGAAGCAACTGCAAAAACAGCTCGCCGACCTCCAAGAGAAGATGAAGGAATTTCCCACGGAGATGCCTTTGTCCGAGTTGAACGATGCCGAGCAGCAGCTGGAGGAGGGCAACCTCGACGAACGGATGGAGCAGATCGCCCAGCAAATGCAACAGTCGCGGATGCAACAGGCAATGCAGGGACAGAAACAAGCGATGCAAAAAATGGGACAGTTCATGCGGCAAATGCAGCAAATGCAGAAATCCATGCAGCAGAACCAGCAACGGCAGATTGTCAATGAAATGCGGCGGGCGTTGCAGGATCTTCTCGAGCTCTCCAAACGTCAGGAAGAATTGAAGGGCGAGTCGCAGCGGCTGGAGCAGAACTCCCAGCAATTTCGAGAGAACGCCCAGGAGCAGATGCAGGTGATGCGCGATCTTGCCAGCGTGACAAACTCTCTTTCCGGTCTCTCTCAGAAAACTTTTGGCATCTCCCCCGAGATGGGAAAATCAATCGGTGATGCACTGCGTGAAATGAATAGTGCGATGCAGGCGCTCGAGCAACGGAATGGGACACAGGCAGGACAACGGCAAGGTGAGGCGATGGCGTCGCTGAACGCAGCCGCGTCACAGCTCCAGGGCTCAATGAACGCGATGATGCAGGGAGGTGGGCAGGGGATGGGGATGGCTGGCTTGATGCAGCGATTGCAACAGATGACTGGAAAGCAACAGGGCATCAATCAAGCTACCCAGCAGATGGGGGGGATGAGTCCGCAACAAGCGGCGGAGATGGCTCGCTTGGCGGGTGAGCAGGGTATGGTGAGGAAATCACTTGAGCAACTGGCGAAGGAAGCCGCAAACTCCGGACAACTAAGCAAGCTCCTTGGTGATCTCAACAAGATCGCTCAGGACATGCGGGAGGTACAAACGGACCTTGCCCAGGGAAACGTCAATCCCGAGACGCTGAGGAAACAAGAACGAATTCTCTCGCGAATGCTTGACTCACAACGTTCTGCCCGCGAGCGGGATTTTGAGAAGCGGCGCAAGGCGGAATCCGGCACGAACGTCGCACGCCGTAGTCCCGGTGCAATCGATCTTACCACGCAAGAAGGGCGTGCCAAGCTAAGAATGGATTTGCTTCGGGCAATGGAGGAAGGTTATGCGAGGGATTACGAAGAGCTGATCAAGAAGTACTTCGAAGCTCTCGAGCAAGTCGAACAATAGTGTTTTTCAGATGTCCCCCGCCCCCCGTTCTTCTGGTCGCCACCAGGAGAGCGGGTTCTTTCGTTTGTGGCATGTCGTTTTGAATTGCATTATATTCTTCACCACGATTTCACAAAGCGGATTCTCGAATGACACCAGCGGCTCTTGCAAAGCATCTCTTCGCAACGTACGAGCAATACAAGCTTCATTATCTCACCCCCGCAACATGCAAACACGAACCCATTCTGTTGGAGTTGCTCGAACTGGTGTCCAGGAGCAAGAAGCGGTTGTCCATGCAAGAGCTCGGCACCTCACTGGAAGGACGGAGTATCAATCTCATTACAGCCGGCAGAGGAAGCAAACATGTGTTGCTCTGGTCACAGATGCACGGCGATGAACCGACGGCAACGCTGGCGTTGATGGACATGATCAATTTCCTCGTCCATCATCAGGAAGAGAAATGGGTGAATGAGATGCTGTCGGATATTTCCATCTATTGCATTCCCATGCTTAACCCGGATGGCGCAGAGCGCGTTGAGCGGAGAACAGCGGCGGGGATCGACATGAATCGCGATGCGATTGCATTGGTGACACCGGAAGCGCGAATCCTGCGTGACGCGCACCGTCGGCTCAAGCCCGTTTTTGGATTCAACCTGCACGACCAGGAGTTGAGTTCCGTGGGAAACTCAAAGGAAGTAACGGCCATTGCGCTGCTTGCCCCCGCACTTGATGAAAATCATACCAAACCAATTGGCCGGCTACGCGCCATGCGTGTGGGAGCGCTTCTCGCGCGCACGCTTGATCATTTTGCCGAAGGACACCTGGCAACGTACGACGATACATTTGAACCGCGGGCATTCGGAGATAGCATGCAACTCTGGGGGACAAGCACCATACTCATTGAATCGGGACATTGGCCGAATGACCGCGATAAGCACTTCATTCGGAAATTGAACTTCGTTGCTATTTTGTCAGCCCTGCGTTCCATAGCTAACGGCTCATATCAGGATGTAGATCTTGACTACTACACAAACCTCAAGCCCAACGCCAAGTGGATGTTCGACATTCTCATCAAAGATATCGTGCTGGACCACGGCAACGGATGGTCGCATAGCGCGGACATCGGATTGACAATCGACCCCCTGCTGAACAAGAACTCACCATCTGTTGTTGTAACGATCAAGGACCTCGGTGATCTCCGCACATATGCCGGCCTCGAGAACATTGGCGGCAGCAAACGAAGGATATCCTCTTCGGAACTTCGCGTCGGTGCTTCACGCCCGTTTCACGAATTGCTCGATCGCTTGCAGATGTACCACCCTCATTCGTAACTCCAGCCATTCATTCCCTGCGGAAGCCTTGAAAGTGGAGCAGGATAGTGTTACCTTGACGACGTTACCGATACTGCGCGATGACGATCTTTATAAAAAACCAGAAGCAACAAGAGTTTGAGCGAGAAGCCCTTCCTCATATGGACTTGCTCTATAACTATGGGCTGCGGATGACCAACAATACCGCCGATGCCGACGACCTCGTACAGGAAACCTATCTCAAGGCGTTTCGGTTCTGGGACAAATATGAGAAGGGAACCAACATTCGGGCGTGGTTGTTCCGTATCTTGAAGAATTCGTACATCAATCGCTACCGGCGGGAAACCAAAGAGCCGGAAATGGTTGACTATGATGATGTACAGAATTTCTACAATACCGTCCGGGGAGAATCGTCCGAGACCAACGACCTGCAGGAGACTCTCTTCGGTAATCTTCTGGACGACGACGTGGCAAAGGCGATCGCTGCACTCCCTGACGATTTCCGCACGGTTGTTATCCTGTGCGATATTGAGGGTTTGACATATGAGGAGATCGCTGAGTTCGTGGATATTCCGCTGGGAACAGTGCGGTCGCGGTTGCATCGCGGAAGGAAACTCCTCCGCGCACAGCTCTTGGACTATGCGAAGAACCGCGGTTATGTGGCCAACGACTAAAGGATAGCAGAGTATTTGGCAGATTGTTAACAAGTTGATCAGGACAAGGTGAACTGCAAGCATTTTCAGGAGCAGATCAGCGGCGCGGTCGATAAAAATCTCTTGCGGCACGAGATGGACTCATTTCTTGGCCACATTGGGAAATGTCCTCAATGCCGATACGAATACGAGATTGAATCTGTAACGAAAGCCATTGTTCAGCGACGGGCAAAGGTCGTTCGCGCACCAGGAGCCTTGGTTCAACAAATCTCGCAGCAACTTGAGCGCGAAGCCGCACCATTTTCCGCAACCTCTCCGATCCGGTTCTCTTCTTTTTTACAAAAGGCTTATGCGAAACCTGCTATCGCGTTCGCAGTCGCGTGCATTGCTATCGTACTCCTGTTGAATGACCAGGGGAGAAAAGAAGGCACCCTGCAAGCCGGGTTCGCAGCGAATGATATCGTTCTCCAATCCCTTTCCAACTACAGCGCTGTGGTTGCCGGCGAGATCAAGCCACAGGTGGTGTCAAGCCAAACCGAGCCCCTTGCACAGTTTTTCTCCGACAAGACAGACTTTCCCGTTCTCTTTCCGAAGATGAAAGACTGCAAGCTTGTCGGGGGGGTGTTCAATGAATACTTCGGATCCAAACTTGCCCACGTCGTCTATTCGCATGACAGCGAGGTCGTCTATATGTATCAAACGTGCTGGGAGACGGTTATGAAGGGAGAGCCACTTCATCTGTCCGATGACGTCAAACAGGCTTTGGAAACGACGGGGTGGTTCTCGCAAACCCACGACGATGGCCGTACCGTGGTTCTCTGGAAAAAGGAGCGAACACTGTGTGCGGCAGTTGCGCACATGAGCAAGGAAGACTTGATTGCCTGCTTGACGGACGGCGACGCAGATGGAAAACCAGCGTGGTGATCCTCCACTGCAATCGTCCTTCCTCCACTCAACCCCGTTCCCTCTTTTTCCGCATCAACGCCCACCGTTCTGTAGTTAATTGCCCCATGTTTGTTTTTCCCTAGCAGGCAACGTATCTTTCTCCACGCCCACATCCCGGAGTTCTCATGGCCACGTATTCTCGTATCCTCGTTCCGACGGACTTTTCGCGTTCCTCCTATGTGGCATTCGCTCCCGCAGCAGCCATTGCGAAAAAGTTCAAGTCCCGCGTCTACCTGCTCCATGTCGTAGCTGATGTGCCGGTCCTTGCCGTAAAAATGGGACTCTCGCAACTGCAACTTGAACACAGAATGCTCGAACATTCAGCTGCTGAGCTAAGGAAGGCCGCGAAGCGCTTTCCGATGAAAGGCGCCCAATTGATCCTTCGGAAGGGAACCGCGCAAGACGAGATTCTTAAAGCAGCCAAGGAGAAGAAAGTGGATCTCATCGTCATGGGGACGATAGGTAAGACAGGAATCGAATACATGCTTCTTGGCAGCGTCACCGAGAAAATTGTACGGCGTGCATCGTGCCATGTGTTAACGGTGAAGCCGAATCGAAAGTGACTTTGTGTCTCCGCGGGTAATGCTCAAGTTATCCCTTCCAGCCGTTCGACCTTGGACGCTACCCATGCTCGTTGCCTTGACAAACCATCCGATTCTTGGTATATTTTTGCCACACAGCAAACGATGAAAGGTGTCCTACCGACACCTTTTTCCGTCTTTTCAACCGTAATCCCGGCTCTCATGCAATCTGAAACAGTCACGAGCGGCGCTCACTCTTCCGACCCGCTTCATGCCATTCCGAAACAACTTCCGGTTCTCCCTCTGCGTGATGTTGTTGTGTTCCCTTATATGATTTTCCCCGTTCTGGTGGGACGAGAATCCTCACTCAAAGCTGTGAACCAGGCACTGGAGCGCGAGAAGTATATTTTCCTTGCTGCGCAGAAGAACTCGGTGACCGAAGAGCCCGGCATGGAAGACATCTATCATGAGGGGACAGTAGCCAAAATCATCCAGATCCTGAAGCTGCCCAATGGTTTGATGAAGATTCTCGTTGATGGTGTAGTGCAGGCGACTATTACGCGTGTGGTTCCCAACGAAAAGTTTCTTCAAGCGGAGGTGAAAGTCAACGCAGAGCGGATCGCCCTCGATTCCGAGCTCGATGCATTGCTGCGTCACACCTCAAGCCTCTTTGCGGAATACGTCCACCTGAACCGGAACGTTCCCAGCGAAGTCCTGGTTGCGTTTGAGAATACAAAAGACCCGCAACGCAAGGTCTTCTACATTGCCTCCAATATTCTTCAGAGCGTCGATGTAAAGCAGAAAATTCTCCAATTGACAAGTATACGGGATCAGCTCCACGAAGTCATCCGGATCCTGAACTCAGAGAACGACGTCCTGAAAATTGAAAAGGAGATCGACACCAAGGTTCACGACAACATTGCCAAGTCCCAGCGGAAGTATTTCATCCAGGAACAGATCCGTATTCTTCAGGATGAGCTGGGGGACGAGGACTCCTCGCCCGAGATTGTGAAGCTCCGAGAGGAAATCAAAAAATCCCGGATGCCGAAACTGGCAGAAGAGAAGGCGCTGGAGGAATTTGCAAAGCTGAGAAAGACCCCCGCGCTTTCACCGGAGTCGACCGTAATTCGTGGGTACCTCGATTGGATGGTCTCGGTTCCCTGGCACAAACGTACGAAGGACAACCTTGATATCGAACATGTCCGGAAGATCCTCGACGATGATCACTTTGGGCTTGAGAAACCCAAAGAACGGATCCTGGAGCACATAGCAGTACTGAACCTTGTCCGGGAAATGAAAGGTCAGATTCTCTGTTTTGTCGGTCCTCCCGGTGTGGGGAAAACGTCACTTGCAAACTCTATTGCCCGTGCGCTTGGCCGGAAGATCGTTCGGATCTCGCTCGGTGGGATGCGGGACGAGGCGGAAATTCGTGGACACCGGCGGACCTACATCGGCTCAATGCCGGGAAAGATTATCCAGTCCATGAAGCGTGCCGCGGTGGTAAATCCTGTGCTTCTGCTTGACGAAGTGGATAAGATGAGCATGGATTTTCGCGGCGATCCATCTTCCGCACTCCTGGAAGTGCTCGACCCCGAACAGAACACGACGTTTAATGATCACTACCTGGATGTTGACTATGACCTTTCCCGCGTGATGTTCATTACCACGGCGAATGTCCGGTACGCCATACCGCTGCCACTGCAGGACAGGATGGAGATCATTGAGCTTCCCGGCTACCTCCAGCACGACAAACGTGAAATTGCCCGCCGGCATATCATACCAAAACAACTGAAAGAGCACGGTCTCGAAGGCAAGCACGTTTCTGTCACAGATGCGGCGATCGACAAGATAATCACCGATTATACACGCGAGGCTGGAGTACGGAACCTCGAACGAGAGATTGCATCGGTCTGCAGAAAGGTTGCAAAGGACATCGTGCTCGGCTCGCAGAAAAACGGTGACCGGAAGAAGAAAAAAGGTGTGATGGTGGATCCGCCACAAATTGAGCGCTTTCTCGGGGTGCCCAAGTTCAGAGAGCGTGTCAGGCCTGAGAAGCTGCGCATCGGCTCGGTGACCGGACTTGCCTGGACAAGTGTTGGGGGGGATATCCTGAATGTTGACGTCAGCATCATGAAGGGACCCGAGAAACTAACGCTGACCGGCCAGCTTGGAGATGTCATGAAAGAGTCTGCCCAGGCGGCGTTGAGTTACCTCCGATCGAATGCAAAGATACTCCGTCTCGACCCATCATTTTCTAAGGGAAAGGAAATCCACATTCATCTTCCCGAAGGAGCGATTCCGAAAGATGGACCTTCCGCTGGCATTACCATGGCGATGGCCATGTACTCCGCCGTCAGTGGCAAGCCGGCACGGAGTAATGTGGCGATGACGGGTGAAGTCACACTGCGTGGAGAGGTGCTTGCCATCGGGGGTCTGACAGAAAAACTCCTTGCAGCACAACGCAACAGAATCAAGACCGTCCTTATTCCGAGCGAGAATGTGAAAGATCTTCCCGAGGTACCCGAAAAGGTAAAAGAAGGCCTCTCGCTGATTCCTGTCACGAAGATTCTCGACGCTATACCGCACCTCTTTGGCTTGAAGCAACCTCGCGGCAAGGTAAAACAATAAACAGCACGCGTATTCTATGGTTATCCGTTGGTGCGGGGTCGCCCTCCTTCTCTTCTGTGCGTTGTCCGTTCCTTTGCACGTCGGTGTTGCAGAACGGCTTTCCCTCAAGCGCATTTTTGACAAGCCGTATATTGCGGGAAGCAGGCCCAGCATCGCTTCGCTTTCCCCCGACGGCAGACACCTCCTCTACCACTGGGACGCCGACGCAAACGGGAGGAACCGTCTCTGGACTATTGCTACCGCAGGGGGAACAACAAAGCAAGTGCTCGACTCCGCAGTCTCTTCGTGTGTCTGGTCGCCGGATGGAAAGCTGGTTGCGTACACGCAGGAAGGAGATCTGTTTATGGCAGATCCGACATTCGAGACAATCACCCGTTTGACAAGGACGCCCGCCGCCGAAAGCCAGATCACCTGGTCTCCGGCCAGCGATGCAATCGCTGTTGCTACCAACAATATTCTTGTATTTCCGACCACGCATCCCGGGGTATACCAGCTGACGCATAACACATCCCCCGATGTTTCCTATTCCATTCTTGAGTTCTCCCCCGACGGTAAGAGAGTGTTGTTCGCTGAATACAACCAGGAGGGATTGCCGGAGTTCGTCGTACCGCGATACTCTGAGAAGCACGTCACCGCGTCGAAAACAAGGCGGGGATTCTCCAAGGTTCGACTGGGGATTGCCCCGGTGGATACTGGTTCCATCTTATGGCTGAAGACGGATGTCGAGCGGTTCGTTCTCGGGGACGCATCATTCTCACCGGATGGGAAACGGATTCTCTTTGATCGGTTTTCCATCGATAGGAAACATCGCGCCCTGTTTGTGTTCGAAGGCGACAGCATGCGAGCCCGGCTGGTTTATACTGAATATGATTCCGCATGGATCGAGGGGGGGATTCTTGCGGCTCGCTGGGCCGCGAACGGAGAATTCCTCCTCTTTACGTCAGAATCCGACGGATGGAACCATCTTTATGCACTCGCGAAAGATAGCACCGATCTGCGTCAGGTAACCGGAGGAAAATGGGAGATCCAATGGTTTGCCATCCATCCGGATGGACGCTCGATATATATCACCGCCAACAAGGATGACCACGCCCAGTGGCAGCTTTATCGGTTGAATGTCTCAAGTGGTGAGCTTGCGCGAATCACGGAGCGTGCAGGCACATACGAGTCGCCTGTGATGTCCAAGAATGGAAAAACGGTCGTTTGTTCCTATTCCGATCTGGGAATGCCGGCAGAACTCCACGTGATCAACGGGAAAACGGATCGGAGAATCACGTACAGCATTCCCAAGGAGTTTCTTTCGGTCGAATGGGTGATTCCGGAAATCATTCGTTTCACAGCCCGTAATGACGAAACGATTCCCGCGCTGCTCTACAAACCAAAGGCCCTTGTTCCGGGGAGGCAGTATCCTTGCGTGGTATTTGTACATGGCGCCGGGTATTTGCAGAACGTGTACCGCGGATGGAGTTACTACTACAGGGAATACATGTTCCACACCTACCTGGTGAACAAAGGATATGTGGTGTTTGAGATTGACTATCGAGGGAGCGCGGGACATGGACGGAAGTTCCGTACTGATGTCTATATGCACCTTGGCGGACTAGACCTGCAAGATGAACTCGACGGGGTTGAATATCTGAAACGATTGGGATATATTGACAGCACGCGGATCGGTATGTACGGGGGAAGTTACGGTGGTTTTCTTTCGTTGATGGCGCTACTCAAATCGCCAGACACGTATGCCTGTGCCGCGGTTCTCCGCGCTGTTACCGATTGGGGAAACTACTATCACCACAATCCGTGGTATACCGCCGCCCGGCTTGGTACGCCTGAACAGAACCCCGAAGCGTACAAGAAAAGTTCTCCCATAACCTTTGCTGATAGCCTGACCAAGCCGCTGTTGATCCTGCACGGCATGGCAGATGACAATGTCTTCTTTCAGGATGCCGTTGAGTTGGTCAAGAAGCTTCAGAAGAGTGGGAAGACGTTTGAGATGATGATGTATCCCACGGAAGCGCACTCCTTTACCGAGCCGGAGTCATGGTATGACGAGTACCGCAGGATTGATGAGTTCTTCGATTGCCATCTTCTTTCAGCAAACCGATGAGTGAATACATAGTCACCGCCAGAAAATGGCGGCCCATGAAATTTGAAGATGTGGTCGGGCAGGATCACGTTACGATCACGCTACGCAATGCGATCGCCACGAAGAGGCTTGCCCATGCATATCTCTTTGCCGGCCCGCGTGGTGTCGGCAAGACAACGACGGCACGACTTCTCGCCAAGGCCATCAATTGTTTGCATCCGGTGGAGAGCAATCCTGACAACACATGCGACATCTGCAAGGAGATTACAGAAGGACGAAGCTTCGATGTGCTAGAGATCGACGGTGCATCGAACCGTGGTGTGGACGAGATCCGCAATCTGCGGGAGTCCGTCCGGTATGCTCCTGCCAAGGGATCGTATAAAGTCTACATCATCGATGAAGTTCACATGTTGACGAAGGAGGCTTTCAACGCACTGCTGAAGACGCTTGAAGAACCTCCGGTGCACATCCTCTTCATCTTTGCGACAACCGAGATCCATAAACTCCCCGCCACCATTCTTTCGCGCTGTCAGCGGTTTGACTTCCACCGGATCGCAATCGATGAGATTATCGGCAATCTGAAAGGAATAGCGAGCGAGGAGGGGCTGAGCATTGATGACGAAGCTTTCCTTCTCATTGCAAAGAAAGGGGATGGCTCACTACGCGACGCGCAGAGTATTTTCGACCAGGCTGTTTCACTTGTGGGGAAGACGATAACGCAAGAGGCAATTCTTGAGGCGCTGAACATTGTCGGGCAAGATGTATACTTCCGGGTGACCGACCTCATCAAGGCGAAGGATGCCAAAGGGGGGCTTGCGCTTGTTGAGGAGATCATGGCGCAGGGGCACGACATCAAGGAATTCCTGAATGGACTAACGGAGCACCTTCGTAACATCCTGGTTGCCAAAACGACGGAAAGCACGTCGCTTATCGAATCGTCCGATGTGTATCGCCAACGCTATGCCGAGGAGGCGAAGTCATTCGCGCTTGCAGACCTTCTTCGTCTGCAGCGTCTTGTAAGCGGGACGGAGGCCGCACTTCGGTGGAGTACGCAGCCCCGATTCAAGCTGGAAGCAGACATGGTCCAAATGATCACAATGCACTCAGCAGCCGAGGTGGGGGACATGGTGCAGCAGATCGAGGAGTTGAAAAAAAAACTCCTTAAAACCCCTTCGCGTGTACAAGAACCAACGGCAACTCTCCCGACCCATGTTGTAGAGACAACGCAACCTCAGGCGGTGACATTGCAGTCCGGATCATCTGCAATTCGTTCCACGCTTGCCTTCAACCGCCCTACGGGTTCAAACGGGCACAGCAACGGTGCGAGCGATACACTCGAGAAAAGAAACCAACCGGTTACATCTCTTTCAAAGGAAGAAGTCCGCTCCAGGTGGTTAGAATTCGTCGCGGAAGTCCGACGGCAGCGCATCTCGCTCGGATCGGTGATGGATTCTTCAGATGTGATCAACATGGAGGGATCCGTTTTAAGAATAGGCTGTGGAAACGACTTCCAGGCTTCCTCGATCAAACGGAACAAGGAACTGCTGGCGGAGGTGTTCCAGAAAATCTTTCATTCCAAGGTCCGGCTTGAAGTAGAGGTGAATCTTCGCCACGTGGCACCATCCCATTCAGGCGAAAGGAATAATCAGTCTTCTCCGCCCGTTGTTGATCAGGATGAACACCCCGTTATCAAGGCCCTCATGAGTGAATTGGGGGCGGAGCCAATGTAAGGGCTGGGAAGGCCTCACAGCAGGCCAGACCGTTCCTTGACTTTTGCTCCAGTTTTTCAGATTTTGGGTTGTAGAATTGTTAAGGAGGAAACCGGGAAGTTTGCTCACGAGCTGTACTCATAGGTCGGTCATGGTTCAATCCGTCCGGACAGCTTTACCGTCCGGCTTTTTCGTCAAGGGGTGAAGAATGAAAACGCGATGGGTGCTAGTGGTGATGCTGATCTCTGCTTCGGCGATGGGTGCAACAGGTGTTGCAAAGTATGCTGGTGAGTTCATCTCTCTTGGTGTCGGGGGGCGGGCGCTGGCCATGGGAGGTGCGTTCGTTGCCCTTGCCAACGATGTCACGGCCGGTTACTGGAACCCTGCCGGGCTCAGCCGGATCAACTATCCACAAGTCACGCTTATGCACGACGAGCAGTTCGGCAACCTCGTGAACTACGACTACGGGGCCGTGGCTGTTCCTTGGGGAGCAAACACCAGTCTCGGACTCAGCGTCATCCGCCTCGGCGTGGATGATATCCCCGATACACGCTTTGCCGGCATTGACAACAACGGCAACCCTACCACGGACCCGAACCTGTTCAGCCGCATCGACCCGAATCTCGTCACCTACTTCAATGCCGCGGATTGGGCATTCTACTTCACCTACTCACGGAAAGAGTCGGATGAATTCTCTTACGGTGCCAATATCAAGCTGATCCGCCGCGAGTTGGGAGACAACTCCGCTACGGGTGTTGGATTGGATATCGGTCTCTGGTACACGCCGTTCGATAACATGGTCCTTGGCGCGAACTTCCAGGATGTGACCACAACATTCCTTGCGTGGAATACCGGGACCAACGAGCTGATTTCCCCCACAATGAAGCTCGGCTCAGCATACTTCATTGAAGCGTTCGGTGGACGATTTGCTCCGGCAATTGACTTTGACATCCGATTCGAGAACAGACGGTACGCATCGACTACGCATCTTGGTCCAGTCAGCTTCGATCTTCACTCGGGGATGGAGTTTCAATTCAAGAACCTGATTGCCCTTCGAGTAGGGTATAGCGATGTGAAGCAACTCACCATGGGCGCCGGTGTGCAACTTCCCAAACTCAACATCGATTATTCGTTTGCCAAGTTTGACGGAACCAACCAGCTAGGGAACACCCATCGTATTTCGTTGATGTTCACCTTGGAGGCCGAACAGTTCAAGCGGGTTGGCGAGTATTGATGTCCCGCCGTTGGCTCACGGTTTCCAGCTCCTCACTTCTCTCTCTTTCCCTGTTTCTGGCATCATGTGCCATGAGGCCCACCACGACCGATGCGGTCCGGCGAGAATATATCATTGCCCGTGACGGCATTCTCCAGTTTTCCCTTCCCCCTGGTTGGTTCAATGCATCCAATGACGCGCACACCCCCGATGAGACAATCTGGCTCGTGCGTAACGACTATGCTGCTACTATCTCAGTACGCATCGTGACCATGGATGACGATGCACGACGCATCCTGCACCGCGAGGGCGTGTTGAGGTTGGCTGAGCTGACAATGGGACTGAACGCCCAAGTAGTCATTACGCGCCGTCCGGAAATGATCAGGGCGGAGGGAAAGGAATACTGTGCGTACGAAGCACTTGTTGCACCGGAAAACGATGCTATCAGGGTTGCACTGATCGACACCGGTACCAGGGTTTACGAGGTGCGAGCGTTGGCTTCGGAGAAAGGATCTCCTGCCGGAGTGTTTACCGCACAGGACGAGTTTCTGAGGAGACTCCGATGGTAGGCTACTTGGTGGTCATGACGAGGACGCCGTTCCAATCCTCTGGCGGCGGATGAATTGCGTAATCGGTTGCCCGCTCAACGTACATCTGGCTTGGATAATCGCCGGGTCGATACAACAACGCCTCTTTAAACTTTTTCCGAGCATCGCCCCACTTTCGTTCCCTGTAGAATTGGAGTCCCATTGCATAGGCTTCAAGGAAACGATGAAGGTCTGCAGGCACCTTTCCGTTGGACAACATGAGTAATTCGTATGTCTTCAGCGGCTCGGATCGTCCCTTCACCATGATAAGATCCAATTCTCGCCCGATGATCGCATGTTTCACCAGGTCAAACGTCCGCTGACTCACCATGATGCCGGTACGATAGAGCTTGTTTGCTCCTTCGAGCCGTGACGCGAGGTTCACACTGTCGCCAATGACCGTGTAGTCGAACTTTCCCATCCCCCCCATATTTCCTACCACCATTTCGCCCGTGTTTACACCGATGCGGATATTCAGCAATGGCTTGTTCTGCTCTTTCCATTTCTTCCTAATTTCAACAAGGGCGTCCTGCATCTCGAGAGCACATCGGCACGCTCTCATGGAATGATCTTCTTGTGCAATGGGAGCCCCCCAGAAGGCAACAATAGCGTCACCCTCAAATTTATCAAGGGTCCCGTCATTCCTGAAAACAATCGCCGTCATTTCACTCAGGTATTCATTAAGAAGACTCACAAGCGCTTGTGAGTCCATCTGTTCGGAAATGGTTGTGAAGCCGTCGATGTCGGTGAACATCACGCTCAGTTCTTTGCGCTGACCGCCGAGCGTAAGCTTCTCTGGATTCATGATGAGTTCATCCACCACCGACGGGTTCACGTACGTGCTGAACATTGTCTTGATCAGCATCCGTTGCTTTCGCTCCACGACAAAATGATACACAGTGCTCGACACATATCCTGCCAGCACAGCCAGCATAGGACTGATGACAGTGACGAGGTAGTTATCTTTGTTGAACATCAGCAGGGCGACAAACCCGACGAGGAAGATCTCTGACATGGCAAAGAGGAACCCGTTCAGCTCGACCAAAAAGTGGTGTCTGGTCTTGGAAGACTTCAATCCGGAGGTAACCAAGAAGGTGACGATGGTGAGGAGAAAGATCAGCATGATCTCTGTGGCGGCGGATTGTTTCCGGATGAACTCCTGGCGGATGATGCTTTCGATGACGTTGGAGTGAATCTCTACACCATACATCAGGTTGTCTCCCGTCTTCTGCCCCCGGGCGAATGAGATTGGAAACAGATCATGGTCTTCCGGCACCGTGGACCCAACAAGGACAATCTTGTCCTTGAAAGTCCCGTCGTAAAGATAGCCGTACTCCGGATCGCTGAAAGTGTTTGTTTCTCCCCGGGAGGAGTCCTCCTCGATCGTCCTGAACGATTCGTCATCTATCACATCGGCAAACCGGATGCGGCGAAACGTTCCACTCGGGCCGAAGAAATTGATGAGGAAATTTTCGCTGTCGTACTTGGGAATGGAAACACCGCCGAAGATAAACTCATCGGAGAAATTCTCCACGATGTTCAGCGCCTGGTAGTCGAAGTACTTATTGAGGACGGCAAACCCGAAAGCAGGAATCAGGAGGTCGGTGTTGGTTCCCCACAACGGGCAATACCGGCGATACACACCGTCAGCGTCGTTGTAGATATTTGTTGCTCCGATGCAGCTGTCGACATGAAAGAAGATATTCCCGTAGTCTTCGTTGGCAATAACCTTGCGATGCATCTCATTCATCTCAGGGGCTTTGCCCGCGAGGACCACGATGCCGGTTTCACGGATTGCTGCCCGCAGGTCGTCGTCGTTTGCCGGGGAATAGACATCGTGCCCGCTCAGAATGATGTCGACGCCAACCACCTTTGCGCCTGCCCTCTTGAGATTGCGAATGAGATGAGCGTAGTATGATCGGGGCCAGGGCCACTTCTCGGGGAGGGACTTGAAGGATTCTTCTGAAATCTCTACGATGACAACCGTGCCGGTGTCTTTGAAAGCAGGGTTGGTCCCGCGTGATTCAAAGCGGTAATCGATGGAAGCAAGCTCGAGGCGCTGGATAATCCCGAGTTTCAGGATGTCTTCCTGGGTGACGACCACCACCAGCAGAGCCACGGCTGCTGCGAGCCCGAGTTTCGCGCCCCACTTGCGATGCGCCGTTGTCAGTTTCAAGCGTGCCATGCGCTTCGAGTCAAGGTCAGAGATCGTACCGGTACCGGAGACTCCAGATGTTGTCGGTGGACAACCCGTTGTTGTTGTAATAGCTGAATTGCAGCTCCACACTCATCAATGGCATGGGGTACCATTGCGTGCCGAGGTCAACTCCTGTTCTGCGGAAGTCGCCGAATGTCGGACTCACGGAAGTCGTAAATGAAAGAACCCCATCGAGCATAGTATACCG
>DASRUE010000107.1:0-6883 GCA_035687895.1 Bacteroidota bacterium
GCCGGATCGATGCGGACGTCAAGGTGGTAGTACGTAACGTCGTAGCATGCCCGCTCAGGTGTTAACATACCGTGGAGTGTATCGGCACGCGTGAACCGGGAGGGCTGAGCGGCGGCTTCACCGGTCAGAAGCCATGCGGCAATCAGAAACAGCGTAGAGCGCGAGAGCATTCGCATCACTATGAGAGTTTGTCGTTTGAAGACCGAGCGAGCATTGTGCGGCAGGTTCTGGCGGAGCGACCAGGCGGTGAACTGCCGCGACATCAAGAAGATACGCGATTGACGTGGAAAAACAATGAGTGTGTTTACAATCTGACTCATCTTGCTCAAAACCACACTTTCATCGTTACCACTGCACCTGGCGACGCTGTGCAGCCTCCGGCAAGAACAGCACACATGCAAGTCCGACTCCATCAAGACATGAAAGGGTCCTCGCATAGGGATGGCACTTCACCGCAAGAACAACAATGCGACACCAGTTACTGCGGCACATGCGCCAAGGATCGCCCGCCATGTCAGCTTCTCTTTGTAGACAAACCTGACCATCGGCAGCATCAGGATTGGAACGATGGCCATGATTGTTGCGGCGATACCCACCTTCGTGTATTCAATTGCCATGAGGCTAAAGGAAATTCCAAGGAAAGGACCAAGCACCGAGCCGACGGCTGTAAGCCAGAATGCTTTCCTCTGGTCGTTGAACATCCGGTAGGGATTGCGAAAGCGTTTCGTCATCACCGCGACGGGGAGAAGCACGACCAGCGAGGCAATGATGCGAACGGCCGTCGCCACGAACCCATCGAGCCCCCCTTCCCGGAACGCCATTTTTGCAAGGACTAGTCCGGCTCCTTGCCCTACCGCCGCGAGCACGCCATACGCAATGCCCGACGGCGTTATCAGGATCTGTTTCGAGTCGACCGTGCTACGGTCAAGCACCACGATGGCGATCCCGGAAACAGTAATCACGATTCCCAGGACACCGACGGTAGACAATGACTCATCAAGGACAACATACGCAAGGACCGCGGCGATTGCGGGGGCAATTGACATGATAAGCATGCTGATGCGCGCACCGAGTTCCTGGAAAGCCTTGAACAAGAACGTGTCCCCGAGCGAGAGACCGATAACACCACTGATGCCAAGGTAGAGGATTTGCGCACCGGACATCCTAATATCGAGGCCAATGAGCGTGATGAAGGAAACGAGATAGACCGCAGCAAGAATCAGACGCGTGATGTTAACTTGAAACGATCCAGCCTGTTTCGTCGCCGCAGCAAACACCATGGAACTGGCGGACCAGAGAAAGGCTGTAAAGAGAGCACTTAATTCGCCGAGGAAAGACATCTGCTGAAGTCGTAGTCTTGAGTGGAACGTGAGGTGTGAAGTACCGGCCTAAAGATAGGAATCTTTCACGTGGAAAGGAAGTCGTTAGAGACGAAGAACGGCGAACGAGGAAGACGCTCTTGCAGATCGGGGGTGCAATCGAAGCTTGGATCTCGTGAACGTGTCGGGGGAATTGATTATACTGATAACCTACGGTACCATTCTTGTTCGTCTACTCTCCCTTCACTCCACCTGCCATGATACCGCTGATGTAGTACTTCTGCACTGCAGCGAAGAGGATCAGCACTGGAGCGATGGTGATCACCGACCCGGCCATCATCAGCTCGACGTCCTGAACATGCTCGAGTGAAAGATTAGCAATCGCCACGGGAAGCGTGTACATCGAGTCGTCTGTCATCACGATCAACGGCCACAAAAAGTCATTCCATGTCCCCATGAAGGTAATGATCGCCAAGGTGATCAGAACTGGTTTGCAGAGGGGAAGTATAAGCGTCCAATAAATTCTGAAATCGGTGGCGCCGTCAATTCTTGCAGCTTCGATCAAACTGTCGGGGATGGACTGGGCAAACTGGCGGACGAGAAAGATTCCGTACACGCTTGCCATGCCAGGAATAATGACACCGACATACGAGTTGATGACCCCCATCTTATTCAGCATCAGAAACAGGGGAAGCATCGTTACCTGCGCGGGAATCACCATCGAAGAAAGAAGGAGTTTGAAGATCGAATTACGGCCACTGAATCTGAATTTCGCAAACGCGTACCCTGCCATGGAGTTGACTACCAGAGAAATCAGCGTGACGGCAACGGCTAGAAATGCGCTGTTGAAGAGATACCTGGCAAGGTTCAGACGCGTGAAGAGGCTCAGGTAGTGTTCGAACGTCACCTCCTTTGGGATGAACGTCGGAGGAAACGTATTCGCTCCACCCGTTGGCATCAACGATGCCGATACCATCCACACCAGTGGGGTTAATGTGATCGCTGCAAGGATCACGAGGATTGCATACAGCAGTATGGTCCAGAGCTTCTTCATGATGCTCTGGACCTGCGGCTTAACCAGGTCTGGATCAACGACGCAACGAGGATGATGGCAAAGAGGATGAATGCCACTGCTGCGGAGTAGCCCATATTCCACCACCGGAATCCCTGTTCATACATCATCAGCACGATGCTGAGCGTCGCGTCCTGCGGGCCCCCCTGTGTCATCACGTAGGGCTCTGCAAAAAGCTGGATGTAGCCAATCATGGTGATAATGGTGATGAATAGCGTCGTCGGCGCAAGCATGGGAATGGTGATGGCAGTAAACTGTTGCCACTTCCCCGCACCATCGATGTCCGCCGCTTCGTACAACTCCTGCGGAATGTTCTGTAGACCGGCAATGAAGATGATCATATTGTACCCGAAGTTCTTCCAGACTGCCAGGAGGATGATGGCGGGCATAGCCCAGTGCGGGTCGCCAAGCCAATCGATGGGATCGATCCCGGCGAATGAGAGCGCATAGTTCAGCAAGCCGAAACGCGGATGGTAGACAAACCGCCAGACAACAGCCACGGCCACAAGTGTCGTCACGACTGGCGCGAAGTACGCCGTGCGGAATATGCCCTTGAACCGAACAACCTTTGACTGGAGCAACAGTGCTGTCGCCAGAGACATGGCAATAGAGAGGGGCCCTCCGACAAAAAGAAAATAGAGAGTGTTCTTGAGGGCCTTCCAGAAGAGGGGATCGTTCACAAGGTCGATGTAGTTCTTGATGCCAACGAGCCGGGCGTATTTCCAATTTCCCAACGAATAGATGTCAAAATCCGTGAAACTCAGGACAAACGCCGCAACCACCGGGATGAAGAAAAAGACGCCAATCGCAATCAGAGCCGGCGCGAGGAAAAAGAATGCGATCCGTGCAGTGGAGTTACTCTTCATGTTGCGCCATCCATCGCCGTTTCTCGAGCATCAGGTCGACCGCCCGATCGAGTTCCATGGTTGCCTCATCCACTGTCATGCTGTTTGTGGAAATCAATTCAGTGACCTCCCGGACTTTCTGGGCGATCTGTTCCCACTCGGGAATCTTTGGGGTTGCCACAACATGATTGAGCTGTGTGAAGAAGGCAGAGGCATACTTGTTCTTTGCCAGCAACGGATTCCTCCAGGCTTCAACGCGTGAAGGAAGGTCGCCTGTCAACCGATAGAACTCCATCTGGACCTCCGGTTCCGAAAGATACTCTATCAACTTCCAGACTTTCTCCTTCTTCTCTGACGACCGGAACATGACGAGGCTCGAGCCTCCAGCCAATGAGACCCCGATACCTCCGTCCGGACCCGGAAGCGGTGCCGTCATCCATTTGTCCTGCAACTCCACGGGCATTCGTCTGCTGAATTCGCCAATATTCCATGGCCCCGAAATCAGCATGGCGAACTGTCTTTGCGTCATCCCCTGATAGATGTTGGCGAACTGCTGGGCCATGACAGGTGCGAGTCGCTCTGTGAAGAACTTATGAAACGTTGTCATCGCATCGCGGAATTCCGTCCCGCGGAAGTTCCCGTACGTATCGTTCTCTCTGAGCAGCGACGAGCCTTTCTGGAGGCCAAGAATCACTTGTGGTGCCCATTCGTTGTTGGTCGGTAAGAGTATTGCACTCTCGGCAATTTCCTGCTGGACGATTTTTCGGGAGACATCGAACCATTCATCCCACGACACCGGTGGCCGGTCATATCCCGCCAAAGCAAGTAGGTCAGTGCGATAGAATATCACTCGAGTATCAACATACCAGGGAATGCCGTAGAGCGACGAATCGATGATGTTGGTGTCCCAGATACCGGGGAAATAGCTTGTCTCCTTTAGCGTGCTGGAACTGCCGAGTCGGGGATTCAGGTTCTCGATTGCATTCAGCATACGGAATTCAGGAATCCACGTATTCCCAAGCTGGGAGATATCCGGAAGCGAGTTACTTGCGAAGGCTGTCAGGAGCTTTTCATGCGCGGCATTCCACGGGATCATTTGTACACGCACCTTGATCTCCGGATTCCTCCGCTCAAACTCAGGCATCAACTTGGCGACGTGCTCTCCTTCGGCCCCCAGTGCCCAGAAGACGACCTCGCCCTTTTCAGCGCCGGCGTTGCAGCCAATGTAGTACATCGTAAGGAACGCCGCGAGAAATATTCTCTGCAGGCATGTGTGAATCACAGGGGCTTCCTCATGAAAATACGGGGATGTCCAAGAAGACAGTTGTCAATGACACCGATGCGTTCATAACCGTGTTTCCTATACAGTCCCTCTGCCTGAAAGTCGAACGTATCCAGTGTCGAGTAGCGACAGCTTCTTGCCCGTCCTTCCGTTTCTGCCGCTATAAGGAGCTCCGCACCATACCCCTGGTTCCGCCGCGACTCTTCCACCCAAAGCGTATCAATGAAAATTGAATCGGAGTGAACGTAGACCAGAGCACCTCCAACGATCTGATTGTTCTCATCCCGGAGAAAGACCGACACGTGATGCACCTTCTCGCCAAGGTAAACAGCGTTGAATGACGCGAGCCCGTCACGGACAACGGCGTCGTCATCAGGATGTGGCTGAGTCTCCACCGTAAGTTTCAATCTGGTGCCGCTCATCGGGTGTCCCCGTTCAATCGTCAGTCAGTTCAAACTCTGACTCCACAACGTCTACCGAGTTCCCTCCAACGTACACCTTAAACATCCCGGGTTCCACCACCCTCTTCATGTCGAGACCATAGAATGCAAGTTGGTCCGGCTTCAGTGTAAACGTGACCGTTTTCTGCTGGCCGGGGTCCAATGTAACGCGCTGAAATCCCTTTAACTCCTTGACGGGGCGAGTCACGCTCGCAACCACGTCTCTCACGTACAGTTGGACTATCTCCTCACCTTTCCTCCTGCCGGTGTTTGTCACCCGGATCGTTACTGAAACGTCACTCCCCGGGGGGATCTTCTGCGAACTCAACTTCAACTCCGAATAAGAGAAAGTCGTGTAGCTCAGGCCATATCCAAATGGATAGAGCGGAGTGTTGGTAACGTCGAGATACTTCGAGGTATACTTGTTCAATTCATCAAACGGGCGACCCGTGCTTTTGTAATTGTAGTAAATGGGAACCTGTCCCACCGAGCGGGGAAATGAGACAGGCAGCTTTCCGGATGGATTGACATCACCGAACAACACGTCTGCGATTGCATTCCCGGTCTGAACGCCGAGGAACCATGTCTCAAGAATCGCCGGGGTATGCGCTGCCTCCCATGCGATTGTCAGAGGACGTCCGTTCATAAGGACGAGGACTGTGGGAGTTCCAGTACTAAGCACTTGCTTCAACAGTTCTCTCTGCACACCGGGCAGATCAATGTTCGAGCGACTTGCGGCCTCACCGCTCATTCTCTCACTCTCGCCAAGGACGACGATGGCCACATCTGCTTGCTTTGCCAAGAGGGTTGCCTCAACAAAACGTGCACCCGAATCGCCTTCAATCTCACACCCTTTTACATACAGTACCCTCGTTTGAGGTGAGACCTGGCTCTTGATCCCTTCCAACACTGTCACCACATCGGCAGCCTTTCCTCCCGCATGCCACGGGCCGAGCGGCTCGTCCTTGTTGTCGGCAAGCGGACCGATCACGGCAATGGTCTTGGTCTGTTTGGAAATTGGGAGAAGTGATTCCTCGTTCTTCAACAGGACGATCGAGCGTTGGCCAATCTCGCGCGCCGCTTTCACATGGTCTACAGAGAGTATTGATTTCCTTTCACGTTCTGTACTTGCACCCCGGTAGGGATCCGTAAAGAGGCCGAGTCGGAATTTTGCCCGCAACACGCGCCGGACAGCTTCATCAACAGTTCCCGGGCTGACTTTACCTGAACGAACCAGCGCAGGTAACTCGTCCATATAGATCTTGCTGACCATGTCGATATCAACGCCTGCGTTGATTGCCAGCGCGCCAGCCTCAGCTCGGTTTGCGGCAACGCCATGAGGAATCAGCTCCCCGATAGCCGTCCAGTCGCTGACGACAAACCCCTTGAAGCCCCACTCACCCCGTAACACATCGGTCATCAGGAATTTGCTTCCGGTGCTAGGGACGCCAGCGATTTCGTTGAACGAAGACATGAAGCTCCCTGCACCTGCATCCAACGCGGCTTTGAACGGCGGCAGATAGATTTCACGCAGCGTCCGCTCCGACATGTCCACAATGTTGTAGTCACGACCGGCCTCTGCACCACCATACGCAGCGAAGTGCTTCGCGCAGGCGAGTATCGACGTCGGATCGGCGAGGCTGGTCCCTTGGAATCCCCTCACACGCGCAGCCGCCATTACCGAGCCGAGATATGGATCTTCGCCGGATCCTTCGACGATTCGCCCCCAGCGCGGGTCGCGGGCAATATCCACCATCGGCGCAAACGTCCAATGGATCCCCGCCGCCGAGGCTTCAACGGCAGCAACCCGGGCCGATTTCTGGACCAGCTCGGGGTCCCACGAGCTTGCTTCTGCGAGAGGAACCGGAAAGATCGTACGGCTCCCGTGGATAATATCAACCCCGATGATGAGAGGGATCCCAAGC
>DASRUE010000108.1:0-10123 GCA_035687895.1 Bacteroidota bacterium
CCCTTCGCATCGATCATTGCCACCTGGCGGACATCCTTGCCCGGATCCGTGGCGAGAAGTCCTTGAAGAGTCTGTTGCGCCGTCTTTCCCGCCCGCATCAGGTCGAGTCCCATGGGGCCGTACGCCGGGTCCACGAAAGACTGCGTTGCCACTGCACCTACACCTGCTTCAGCCCATGTTACTATCGAGCCAACAGAGAACCAGTGCGATTGAACGGCAACGCCGATGTGTCCCGTCAACGAGTCCCGGGCCACAATAGAGTACGTGTGAACTGGACGGCGTGTTTGACTGGCGACAAGGGCCGGTAGGATCACGCACAGGAGTGTCCATAGCGTTTTGACTATCATGATCATTTCTCCAGAAGGTGGTTTCTCATCAAGGGTCGGGACTGTCTCTTCCGCAAAGGTACTTAGGGATTCAGGGAGGCCCGAATCAGTAAGTAACCCGAACTTCCGCTCGTCGGGGTATGGAGCTCTGCGCACCCAGTTTTGTGACAGAGAGAGCGGCTGCTGCATTGGCAAATCGGACCGCCTCGACAATCCCTTGACCCTCAGCCATTGCCACGGCAAGAGCTCCACTAAAGACATCGCCCGCGGCAGTTGTGTCGATGGCGTTCACCTTGCTCGATGGGATGAGCTGAACATGTTCACTTGTTGATAAGAATGCCCCTTGAGCGCCCATCGTGATGATCACGATTTTAACTCCTTGCTGATGAAGTACTGCAGCAGCACGTGCGGCGCTCCGCTCATCCGAGACGTGAATGCCGGTAAGAACTTCCGCCTCAGTCTCATTGGGTGTGAGGATTGAGATATGAGAAAGGAGAGAGGCATCCAGCTTCTGGGCTGGTGCAGGGTTGAGGATTACCAGACGGCCAGCCGCGGCAGATTGCTCAATTCCGTACCGGACTGTCTCCAGAGGCGTTTCGAGCTGGAAGAGAACGGCGTCTGCCACCCGGATCTCCTGCAGTGCAGCATCGATCTCCTTCCTGGTCACGGTTGCATTCGCACCAGGAGCCACAACAATGCTGTTCTCTCCCTTTGGATCAACGGTGATCAGGGCTATGCCCGATGGGTGCTGGCTCTCTCGCGTGACAAACCGTGTATCAATTCGTTCTGCGGCGAGTGCCGTCACCGCCTGGTTCCCGAACATGTCGTTCCCCACCTTGGCAACAAACACGACAGTTCCGCCGAGCCGTGCTGCGGCGACAGCCTGGTTGGCACCTTTTCCACCTCCCACCATAAGAAAATCGGAGCCCAACACCGTTTCACCGGGGGCCGGAATCTTCGGGGTCCGGACAACAATGTCCGTGTTCGAACTTCCCACCACAACAATTTTTGCCATGGCAACCTACACGAATCGTGAGACAACAATTGCAACCAGACCGACCAAGTAGCAGATGAACATCGCTGTGATAAGCTTTGAGGTGCCCCGCGGCGCGCCCTTGAATTCCTTCCACACATACACACCCCAGAAGGCTGCCACCATTGTTGCGCCCTGTCCGAGACCGTACGAGATCGCAAATCCCGCTTGTCCCGACGCGATGATGCTGAACGTCATGCCGATATTCCAGATGATGCCTCCGAGGATGCCCATCATGTGGCTCTTCAGCGATCCGCTCCGGTAGTCCCCGAAATTCACGGGATTTCCCTGAACCGGTTTCTTCATCAGGATGGGATTGAAAATGAAGTTGCTGAAGAAAATGCCGAGCGTAAAGAGGAACACTGCTCCATATGGACCAAGTTTCCCCGCATCGAGTACTTCAAAATTCCCCGACATTGAACGCGCGACGAACTGGTAGAATGTCGCCATCATAACGCCGCTGATAACCGATAGTGTGAGGCCTTTGGTGGAAACGCCTTTAGTTGCAGCCGTCAGACTTTTGTACGCGCGTGCGTCCAGCAGGATTGCGGCGGTGACGAATGCTACCCCCAGGAAGAGCACGAGTGGGTTCCCGATGGGAAAGCCAAGATAGTTGAGCAGGACGCCAAAGACCAGCGCAATGCCGATGCCAACCGGGAACGCAACTGCCATGCCGGCCACTGCGATCGCCGCAATCAGGAGGATGTTTGCCGCGTTGAAAATGACTCCCCCGAGCAAGGCCGAACCAATGTTCGCCATGTCGGCCTGACCGATGTCAGACAGGAAGCCCCTGCCGTACTCTCCCATGCTGCCGAGCGTGAAGGCCGAGAGGATCGAGAAGAGGAGGATGCCCGTTACATAATCCCAGTAGAACAACTCGAAACGCCAGGAACGGTCGCAGAGTTTTTGTGCGTTTGCCCAGGAACCCCAGCAGAGCATTGTAATGAAACAGAAGACAACGGAAAGCGTGTAGCTCGTAAGGATAAACATAGCGGTGTCCCTCTTCAGTGAGACTTCGGTGAATAACGGTTTCCTGTTCCCTTCTACACGTTCGGCGGTTGCATTCCCCACTGGGCCCATTCTTCACGGGCAGGTCCGTAGATCCCGGGCATGCCCAGCCCGGCCTGCCGCATGAGCACGGTCATTTGTCCGCGATGGTGGATCTGATGGAACACAAGAACCTGGAGAGTGTATGAACGCTTCCATTTTTCTCCGTACATCTCATCCACAACCTGGAGCGTATCATCCTTCCACTCTTTCTTGATCTGTTCCAGCAATGAGATGGCGACGTCATTGTATGCCTGAAAGATCTCTTTCGCAGTGGCGGGAACAGGTGCATCGGGATGAGGGCCCCTCAGCTTCAACCCCGTTCGTTCCATCATTTCAGAAATGCTCGTGGTAATGTGCCAAGCGAGTCTGCCAAGCGTCCGCCCTTCGGCGTTGACGGCATGTGACAAGGAAGAATTGTTGAGATGTTTGAAGATCTTCTGCGTTGCCTCAAGCTCCGGCTCCCAAATATGTTCGAACTCAGAAATAGTGTGAATCATGATAGAATTGTGTGTCGTGTATTGAACGCGCTGCTGATCTCCCAAAACTACATTCCGGAATCGATGTGCACTTACCTGCCAACAATGGCCCATGCCGGAACAATCACCACATCGATTCGCCGGTTTTTTGCCCGACCCTCGAATGTGTCGTTGCTGGCAACAGGTTTGCTCTCACCGTACCCATGTGATGTAAGAGGCACGTTCGTGCCGATGTTTGCCTTGACATATGAGGTGACAGCTTCCGCACGGGTTTCGGAGAGGCGCTGGTTCGTCTCGTCACCTCCCTGGGAGTCCGTATGGCCCTCAATGGCAACCTGGCATCCCGCAAATTTCTTTATGGCGTCCTGCACCTTGGTAAGGAGCGGGAAAAACTGGGCATCAATAGTGTTCCTCCCTACCGGGAAAGTGAGCCCATACAGCCGGATGATAATGTTGTTGCCATCCCGAACGACATTTCCCTCGTCGCGTGTGAACATCGCCGCAACCTGTGCAACGGTCTCCTCCTGCTTCTTCTGTTCGTTCAGCTTGGTCTGCAGAGCCTTTTCGGCTTCTGTGAGTGAACCAAGGCGTCCCTCCATGGAGGCCGCCTGCTGTTTTAGGTTGGCGATTTCATTTTCTTGTCTTTTGATGACGTCGGCGGAATGCGTTGCGGTTTCTCCACGCTTTTCGATCTCACGCACCAGTTCTTTTACGGGAGGGTCGAACCCGGCATCGAAACGTGTGGTGATTTCCAGGGCGCTACCGACGGCGCGCAGAGGACCTTCGGCAGCAAGAAGGATCTCCTCGTAACCCTTGCCTTCTTTCTTGAGTTGGGTAATACGCTGATGCAGCGAGAGTGCATGTGCGGCCTCGTACTTTGCTTCCTGGGCGAGCTGTCGCGCTTCATCGGTGTCGTACCGATTTTGCTTGAGGAGTGTCTCCACCTGTAAGGATAGCTTGCGGGCTTTGTCAAGCGTCTTCGGGGCATTATCTCCGGCGTCTGCGTCCTCTGCTTTCTTCAAAAGGTCGCGGGCGGGTGCAAGATAGTTTGTCTTGATGGCCTCCAGCTCGGCGTTGCGGTAGAGGACTTCCGCTTCCCCAGCCTCCTTCTTTGCGGCGTTGACGTCGCCACCTTCCAGTTCTTCTGCAGCATCCCGAAATCCGGCCTCGGCGCTATTCCAGAGTTGTGTCGAATGTTTTGGCGCGTCTGCGCTGATGGCATCCGTCCGGGCGGCCATGACAGATGTGAATGTCACCTCACCGAGCTTGCACGCCTCCATCGCCTTGGCGAAATAGCTCGATGCACCCCGCAGTTTCCCCCGGATATCTTCCAGATTTCGTCCCCGCTTGAAATCATCTTCCGCGTCGGCGTAATACTCCATCCCCTTTTTGAAGCTTGTCGGTCCGTAGAGGTTGGCTTTCTTCTCCCTCGCCTGGGCAAGAACCTTGTCCGTTTCACCGAAGAGCTGGGCGCGGAGATTCTCCTGCGACCGGGCGGCAAGCGTGACAAAGAAGAGACAGATGAAGATAACAAGCATGGACCTGGTGTTGTGCATGAAGCCTCCGACATGAATGGAAGGAAGAGGTGAAGAGCAATCCGGGCACTGCATTTCGATCAGGATTCCAAACCGGTAAACAGCGAATGGAGATTCAGCGACGGCGACTTGGATTTGCTGGCAAGCGAGACATATTGCCGGGCAAGAGCGTCCTTCCCCGCACCGAGAACCGTGCTGACAAGACCCAACGCTTCTGCATAGTCCGCGGGCTGAAGGTCCCGGAGGATGTTCTGCCAGATCACTTCTTCGAGAACGTTGAATGCCGTCTGCACTTCCCAGAGATCGTATCCGGCCTGGAACCGTTCTCCAGCAATCGTGTCCGCATGGGCGATCATTGGGCCAAGGTTCTTCTCCTTCACACCGCGTGCGGTCAGAACGAAGAGCGCCTTGATTCGCTGATGGACGTGCTCTTCACCCGCATGATCGTAATGCTTCAGGTGTGCGCGTGTCATCGCTTCGCACGCGCTCCGAACGATGTCGTCCCCATGTGTGTGTAGGTATTCAGAGAGATTCATAAGTCGAACTTTCGGTTTCCATGGTAGTTACAGGGACGTTACCTCGCCCGCCGCTTCCAATATACCTGTTACGCAGACGTTTTTCAATCTACCTTCTGGAAGATCGGAGGTGAATGCCCTCAAATTCACCCCACTTATTCCATACGGGTATGATATTGTCGTTGGCGATGGTGAGTCCGACGAGATAGATCAATTGGAGGTCTTCCACAGCGCCAGTCACGTCTTAATTACTGGTTGTGTTCTCTTCCAGTCGATAAACATCTTCCGCGATGCAGGTTGACAAGAGGGACAAAAGAACACGTCGTGGCCGCGTACCCCTTCACGCCGGATAGTCGTTCCGCAACGGGGACAGGGTTCGCCCCGGCGGTTCCGGACTCGCATATGATCCCGGACCTTCACATGAATGGGCTGATGCGCCGCTTCGACTTTCTCAATTCCCCATTTGATCACGTTTATGATGGCTTCATACAGCCGTTGTAGCTCTTCTGCCGAGAGTTTGTTCACGAAGGTCTTCGGATGAATCCCCGCTTCGAACAGAATTTCATCGGCGTACGCGTTTCCGATTGCGCTGAGAATACTCTGGTCGTTGATAAACACACGGACCTGCTTGCGTGAGTTCTGCTTGGCAAGGTTCCGGAAACGGTCGGGTGTAAACTCGGGTGAGAGAATATCCACACCTTGCTCTCGATACCGCGGGATCTGCCGGTAATCATCGCTCCGAACGACATATACTTTCGCCATCTTCTGATCATCACAGAGGTTGAGTCGCTGGCCACTGCTGAGATGAAGCGCAACACAGAGATGTCCGAAAGGCTTTTCGTCTCCTCCCTGTAACTGTAGCTTGCCCGCAAGCATGAGATTAAGAATGAGTTCGACAGAACGGGACAGACCGAATCGAAGGAACGGGCCATGTACATCTACTGCGGTAATCTCGGATCCTATCAGGGTTGCTTCGAATGGCATGTCGATTGCAACGCGAAGGACAATCGGCTCCCTGATCGTCACCTGCGCGATTGCAGAGTGAACGATCTCCTGTGCCAGATGTTTTCTTATATACACCAGATCGGGTAGCTCGGGCATGCTCAGAATCCGGAAGGGCTCTCGATATCCATTTCTGACTTCAGGCTCGGATTGACGTAGATGATCGTCTTCCGCTGTGGTGGGATTTGAACGGCCCAGTCTCCTTTTGCGTTCCGCACTACTGACCCGAAGAGTTTGCGCAATTTGAGCTGGCTGAACTTCTCCCAGAATACCCAGCCAAAGTACGCCACACCATTCTCCAAATAGAACGCAGGCATCCTCTCCCCGGGTTGGACATTCGCCTGGTCGACAATCATCGGCTGGTACCCCGATTCCCGCAGCACTTCAACGAATTCCATTGAGACATCACGCATGTCCCAGCGTAGCTCGTGTCTCGCCCTCTTCACAATCTTCCCTTCAATGATGTCCGAGAGGACCTCACGAAGTTTCTTCACAACATATCCTTGTTTATTGAAGTGAGTATGGGAGAGGATCGCCGAGCGTGATTTCTTCCATCGTGATGCGCGCTCGGTGCACGAGGATTTCCACGTTCCCGCTCTGCGCAGCCAGTATGGCTTTCAAAAAATCCCGGTCGATCTGCTCCGCGGGCTTGAAGATGGTACAATCGCTCCGCTGGATGAAGAAAAAAGCCACGGCACGGTGCCCTTTTCCTGCGATCTCAGCCAGTTCGCGAACCGATTTTGCTATTCGTGCACTCGGTGCATCGGGAAAGAGGGCAATGCCATTCTCGCCCCATGTGACGCTGTAGACGTTGATGAAGCAGTTCTGTTCCATGCCGTGCAGCATCAGGGCAATCTTGCTTCCCCTCCCGTAGGAGGCATCACGCTGGATTTCATGGAAGTCTGTGAAGCCCTGCAGGGTTCTCGACTCGATTGCTTCATACAGTACCTTTCCCGGAACAGCTGCGTTGACACCGACCCAGGTATTGTTCACCTGAACGAGCTCCCATGTGAGTTGGTTCCGGCGCGATGGATCATTACTGTCCGAGAGCATCACCGGGCTACCTGGTTCACAGCAGCCGTTCATCGTACCCATTGTTGGACAATGCGCTGTGACGATCTTTCCCGTGGTGAGTTTCACGTCAACCAGGAAGCGGCGGTACTTCTTGACCAGAGTTCCCGGTATAAGGGGGCTGACGAATTTCATGTGATAAATATACCCAAAAAAATGGCAAAGGAAAAGGTGTCCCGCATCTGTAGTCTGCCTCAGTATTGAATCTCACCCCCGCGTTACTATCTTGATGGTTGACGATGTCTCATAAGAGTGTGGATGCAGGTGAAGAAGGTTGGCTTTCTTTATGAAGACATGTTTCTCGAGCACGCGACGCCGGTCGGTCATCCTGAACGGCCGGATCGGCTGCGCAAACTTGTGGCGCATCTGAAGAGCTCCGGCCGGTGGAAGGGTCTTCATCATGTCCAATCTATGCGCGCATCTGCGCAAAGCATCATTGCTGTGCACACACCGGATCATGTTGACTTCATTAAGCGGGTCTGTGATTCAGGTGGTGGCGCGCTGGATTCCGGCGACACGTATGCCAGTGCGCAGTCATATGAAGTTGCCCTCTTTGCGGCCGGGGCCGCTATTTCCGCAGTGGATGCAGTACTTAATCACCGTGTCGACTCGGCGTTTTGTGCAATCCGACCTCCGGGCCACCACGCGGAGCGGGACCAGTCGATGGGGTTCTGTTTGTTCAACAATGTTGCCATTGCGGCCGTGCATGCGCAGCGAGCGCACGGTGTCGACCGCGTTGCCATTCTGGACTGGGACGTCCATCATGGGAATGGGACACAGCACATTTTCGAGTCCGATCCGACAGTCCTGTACATCAGTCTGCACCAGTACCCGTTTTATCCCGGCACAGGCGCAAGCACCGAACGTGGCACGGGCGATGGTGTGGGGTACACGCTCAACTTTCCATTGCCTGGGGGAACGGGAGAGGAGGAGTATCTCGCCGCGTTCACCAACAAGATTGTTCCAGCGCTTGTGGCGTTCCGGCCGGAGATCCTGATTATCTCCGCTGGTTTTGATGCGCACAAGGACGACCCTCTGGGAGGAATGCTCCTGGATGAATCCTCTTTTGCGAAGATGACGCACCAGGTGAAAGGTGTCGCTCCAGTTGTTTCTGTGCTTGAGGGGGGGTATCATCTCGATGCGCTTGCCCTCAGTGTCGATGCCCATCTTGCCGAACTTGCCGCATAATGGTCGGTGACCAGCATTCCGGCAACCTTGACTTTCTCATAGAGTTTTGGTTATCTACTCCCAACAATTCCCACTTGTCCATCTGACGGTATGCCCAAACTCGATTCTCCGCTGTATTACGCCGATTATCTTCATCTTGAAAAACTTCTTTCCATTCAATCGCTGAAGAGCGACGAGCACAATCGCCACGCGCACGATGAGATGCTTTTCATCATCGTCCACCAGGTGTACGAACTCTGGTTCAAGCAGATCCTACATGAATTGAACTCTGTGATTGAGACCTTTGCGAAAGACTACGTCGATGAGAAGAACGTTGGCACGGCGGTGCTGCGACTTGGACGGATCACGGAAATCCAGAAGCTCCTGATCGACCAGCTTCGCGTTCTCGAAACCATGACCGCGCTGGATTTTCTGGAGTTCCGCGACCTTCTCTATCCCGCATCCGGATTTCAGAGCGCGCAGTTTCGCCTGATTGAAAACAAGCTGGGGATGAGACCTGAGCAGCGACTTCTCTATAATAAAGAAGCATACTACACGCATCTGTCTTCGTACGATCAGGAAGTAATCAAGCAATCAGAACACGAGCACTCACTGTTTCAGCTCGTTGAGCGATGGCTCGAACGGACGCCGTTTCTCGATTTCCACGGCTTCAGTTTCTGGTCCCACTATCGTTCGGCCGTCGATGATATGCTGCGCGTCGACCGTGAGAATATTTTGCAGAATCCACTCTCAACAGAGGAGGAAAAGCGTCAGCAATTGCAGGAAGTCTCCGCCAACGAGGAGAACTTTGCTGCATTGCTGGACAGAGAG
Organism: Bacteroidota bacterium; assembly: GCA_035687895.1. Lineage (GTDB taxonomy): Bacteria > Bacteroidota > Ignavibacteria > UBA10030 > UBA6906 > JAERML01. The sequence continues at coordinate 9,007 of DASRUE010000108.1, forward strand.
AAGCACGAAGAGCTGGTTGCCAAAGGCCGCCGCAGGCTTTCCCACCGCGCCACCCAGGCAGCGTTACTCATTGCATTATATCGGGATGAGCCAATCCTGCACATTCCGTTCCGTTTGCTTACGGTTCTCATGGACATGGATGAGCAGTTCACAACGTGGCGATATCGGCACGCACTGATGGCGCACCGGATGATCGGAAACAAGATTGGCACCGGCGGGTCAACAGGCTACAATTACCTGAAGGCTACGGTGGACAAATACAAAGTCTTCTCCGATCTTTTCAACCTTTCAACATTTCTGATTCAGCGATCACGGCTGCCTGAACTCCCGCTTGAAGTAAAGCGGAACCTCGGCTTTTACTATTCCGAACATTGACCATGGATCTCTCTCTGGCAGGGAAGCGCGCCATCGTCTGCGGCAGCACGCAGGGATTGGGCAAGGCAAGCGCCGTGGAACTTGCGCGTCTCGGCGCATCGGTCATTCTTGTGGCCCGGAATGAAGAATTGCTCCGGACAGTCCGCGACGAATTGAGCACGATGGAGAAACAAGTGCACAGTTATATCGTTGCCGACTTCTCCCGGCCAGGGGACGTGGCAGGAAAAGTGAAGAACTGTTTAGCGGAGAATTCCCCGGTTCATATTCTCGTCAACAACGCCGGCGGCCCCCAAGGCGGACCAATCCTCGACGCGCAGACGGAGGAATTTGTAGGTGCACTCTCGAGCCATCTTCTCTTAAACCACCTACTCGTGCAAGCCGTCGTTCCGGGAATGAAATCTGCGGGGTACGGGAGGATCCTGAATATCATCTCCACGTCAGTGAAGCAACCGATCCCGGGACTGGGCGTTTCCAACACAACACGAGCGGCTGTGGCATCCTGGGCCAAGACGCTGGCCGGTGAGCTCGCGCCATTTGGGATCACGGTGAACAATGTGCTCCCCGGTATGACTCAGACGGGACGGCTGGATTCGCTCATTCAGACAAGGGCAGAGAATGCCGGGCGGACCGTGGCAGAAATTTCGAGGGCAATGATTGCCGAGATTCCCATGGGACGGTTCGGTCAACCCATCGAGTTGGCAGCCGCTGTGGCATTTCTTGCGTCACCGGCAGCTTCATACAT
>DASRUE010000109.1:0-21911 GCA_035687895.1 Bacteroidota bacterium
TACGGCGAAGGGAAGACATTCCTGGGTTCCGCGGATGTGGTTACGAATGCTGGTTGTGCAGCGAGCTTCAGCGTTACTTTTCCTGTCAGCGTGCCTACAGGTCACTCAATCTCCGCAACCGCGACAGATACAGCGAACAATACATCCGAGTTCTCAAGAGGTTTTGCCGTGGGGACTACCTCCGTCCAACAAATGGAAGATGTGCCGAAGACCTTTGAACTCTTGCAGAACTACCCGAATCCTTTCAACCCGACAGCGACGATTCGATATGCACTCCCAACTCCGTCGAAAGTAACTCTCAAGGTCTATGATGTGCTCGGTGAGGAGGTTGCCACGCTTACGGATGGAGTACAGGAGGCGGGATTCAAATCGGTACAGTTTGAGGGGACCGGGCTCGCAAGCGGCGTGTACTTCTACAGACTTCAGGCCCGCCCAAGCTCTTCGAGCGTCGGCGGGCAGGCGCGTGAGTTTGTGGGTGTGAAGAGACTCTTACTACTGAAATGAAGAAAGCAGAAGTTCAATGAACACAAAGCGGGCACTCGATCGAGTGCCCGTTCGTGTTTTGGCAGTGGATGCGCGCAAGCTGGAGTAGTAAGAGTTGAGTACAAGTCTCATTTGTAGGGCGATCCATGGGTCGCCCTTTTCATTCGATCCGTCCGTCAGTCCCCAACATTTACGGCAATGATCGTCGTATCGTCGGCCGGGGTTGCAGCGCCGGTAAATTGTTGGAGGCGCTCCCTGAGTGTTGTAATAAAGTGCTGAGGTGATCGTCCCATCGTTTCCCGTAGTAAGTCTTCGAGTCGGTTCTCCCCGAATTCCTCTTTTGCAGAGTTCACAGACTCCACCACACCATCTGTATACAACAATAGGCGATCGCCTGGCCGCAGTGAAGTAGCATTCTGGTGGAAGAGTGTTTGCTCCGCGAGTCCGATTGCAGCGCCGGTTGGGCGGAGAGTCTCGATGGAGCCCTCGCGCCGTTGAAGGAGAGGCGGGTTATGCCCCGCGTTGCAGTATGTCAACTGGTGCGTGTTCTCATCGTACCGGGCGAGAAACAGTGTAACGAACTTGGTCAGCCGGATGTTGTGACAGAAAAGGTGGTTCAGGCGTGCAACAACATCCGCAGGTTCTGTGTTCTCCGGCGCGATTATTCGCAATGAAGCCTGGAGGCTTGCCATCAACATGCTTGCAGGCATTCCCTTGCCCATGACGTCGGCAATCACAAGTGCGTGAGAGCCATCCTTGAGACGCAGGAAATCAAAGTAGTCGCCTCCTACGATGTGCGCCGGCTGGCTGAACGCCGCCACTTCCAGGTTGCGGATCTGTGGAACGTGGAGCGGCAACAACGCCCTCTGCACTTTCTGCGATAACTCCAGTTCGCTTTCCAGGAGTGAACGTTCTTCACCCGTCAGGTGCTCGATGCACACGCATGCCGTGTAGTCCATTTCAAGACGACTGGTTTCTACGAAGTCATGACACACCGTGCACAGGCCGAGCGTGTTTTCATCGGCCTTCTGGAGGGCGGTGTCCAACGTGCGGAGGTGATCCTCCAAAGCCCCTTCCCCCAGAGGACCCAATCTGAGTTCTCGTTTCTGCGCTTCAGTACCCGTCAGCCACCCGGCAAGGTTTTGTCGCTGCTGGACGAGGTTTTCTTTCAATCGTTGCAATACTGAGGGTTCCATAATGTCCTCCCGGCTCTCATTTTCCTTTCAATACGCAAATGCCAAAAGAAAGTTGCCGACGGTGTTGTTACGTTAATCCTCAGGTGCGAATTACTTTAACAGCAGAGATGGTATGACAGTGAGTGGAACAACCCTCTTCGAGGTTGCATTTCTCTTCTGTGCGTGGTAATCTTCATTTATTCGATGTGTGCTTCCTCCCGAGTCTGAAGGAGTTTAGCAATTCCCTGTCTACTCGACAATCGCTCAGAAAAGCGTACCAAATCAAGCATAACCTAGGTCCAAGAAGTTGAACTTCCAGAAAGGACGGTTCATTGGTTTCGGGAACCAGAGTCTCAATCACGAATTGGGAGTAGCATCATGCTCATCATGAAATTCGGCGGCACATCGGTTGAAGACGCCGCGGCAATGCAAAACATTGGACGGATTGTTACGCGAGAATGTGATCGCGCACCGCTTGTTGTGTTCTCTGCATGTGCGGGGGTGACGAACGCGCTTGTCCGTGCCGCAAAGCTCAGCGCTCAAGGATCATCAGCAGAGGCAAATTCCTTGCTTACATTAATTCGGAACCGGCATTTGAAAATTGCTGCTGATCTGTTCACTAATGGTAGCTCTGTACAATCAGAAGTGAATGAGTTATGTGATCAGTTACAGGCCCATGCAGGACCGCTCCTCGCTCGCCCGGTGAATCTTCCACGTCTGCTTGATCAGTTGACCTCATTTGGGGAACGGCTTTCCACCCTTCTCTTTTCAAGATACTTGTTGCAGCAGGGGATAACGGTGCATCTCATCGATGCAAGGACAATCATTGTCACAAACGACGAGTTTACCAGCGCCATACCAGACTTTGAGCTCACTGCACGCAATGCCAGGAAGTTCTTATTGCCGCTCGTTAGTCCCCGGAGTATTCTAGTGACACAAGGATTCATAGGCGCAACCATCTCGGGAGAAACAACAACGATAGGCCGCGGGGGGTCGGATTACTCGGCAGCAATTCTGGGTTCAGTTCTCGATGCAGAGGAAATACAGATCTGGACGGACGTGGATGGGATCCTTACGGCCGATCCTACAATTCTCCCCAATTCGTTTCGGATCAAGCAGATGACGTTTCGCGAGGCGGCAGAGCTTGCCTACTTTGGCGCGCGAGTACTCCATCCGAAGACCATATTGCCTGCCGTGGAAAAGGGAATCCCGGTGCGGGTGCTCAACTCGCGGCGACCCGATTCGACGGGGACGCTCATCACGGCCCGCTCACCCGAGCCTTCCGGGTGTGTTGTGAAATCCGTTGCCTACAAGGAGGGAATTACCCTTGTGTCAATCGAAAGTACCCGGATGCTCATGGCACACGGATTCCTTGCTCGTCTTTTCGAGGTGTTCGCACAATTTCGGAAACCGGTTGATGTGATAGCGACGTCGGAAATCGGTGTGTCGCTGACCGTGGACGATAGCTCAGGACTTGACGAGATCGTTCACACCTTGAGGGAAGTAGCGGAAGTGACTGTGCAGCCTCACAGGGCCGTCCTGTGTGTGGTGGGGGAGAACATGAAATACACCCGTGGCATTGCAGCGAAAGTGTTCACCGCCCTGGATCGTGTGGGAGTGAATGTTGAACTGATTTCGCACGGCGGATCAGAAATCAACCTGACACTGGTGATCCGTGAAGAGGGGATCCGGACTGCTGTCGAGGCACTGCACGCGGAGTTCTTCTCCAATGCCCACGAAATGGTGGATTTATTCCAATAGTCCGCCGAGCGAATCATTTCCACATGAGCAGTCGCAATCTCGAGAATCCAAGGATCTCGAATTCCGGACAGCCCTCGGTTGTCAACACATCCTGTTCACCTGTCTTGTTCATATCTCTGCTGTCGTGCAAAACGCCAGCACCTTCCAGATGTTCCCCCGACCAATCGCAGCCACCTACGATTAATTGTGTCGTTGGACTGAGCTTTCGTCTCGTGCAGGATGTCATGCCCCGCTTGATGGACTCCGGTGCCGCATTATGAACTGTTTCCTACGTCAAATCGTCTTATACTCTAACGGGTTACATAAGTAATCAATTTGCCAAAAGCCACCACACACATTCACTCCGGAGTACTAGACCCCATGACGCAGGAACTACGATTGGTTGGTACCAGTTCATTTGCAAAGCGAATCGTCAAGCAGGTAGCCAAGCTCGGTCCAGGACGCGAAGACGTCTTTATTATGGGCGAGGCCGGTTCAGGACGAAGAACGGTGGCTTGGGAAATTCACAATGCCAAAGGGAGGAAGAAGCCGTACGTTTTAATTGACGCAAGATCCATGACGACGGAGGAAATCCGCGCAACCTTCACGGGTCAGGATCTTGAATCGGCAGAATCATTGGCGGGCCGAAAGCCTGCTGCCATCAGCGACAACGCCACCGTCACAGTGGCGGACGCAGACTTGCTCGCTCCGCACAACCAAGCTCTCGTCTCTTCCTTTCTAAAGGAAGGGAGGAGGAAATTCGGCGGTATCAAGGTGATTGTGACCACGCAACAGCCGTTGGAGCGACTTGCCCAGAGCGGCGTGTTCGCGGCGGATCTTGTTGGCCACCTTGAGAAGTTCGAGTCGGTCGAAGTCCCTCCGTTGCGGGAACGAGTCGAAGATATCCCTTCGCTCACGACGTCCATTGCGAAACAATTGTGTGCAAGTCTTGGAAAACCAATGAAGGAAATCAGCCCCAACACCAGCCACATTCTCTCGCAGGGGCAGTGGCCTGGAAATCTCCAGCAACTCGTGGCAGTGATCGGGAAAGCGGTGATGATCTCTCACGGTGACAACCTGGAGCTTCCTCCGGACTTCCTGGACGAACACCAGCATCTCGCGGATGCCATTGCCAACATTCACTCGGGAAGAATCTTCATCCTCGATCAATCACTCGATCTGATTGAGAAACTCATCATTCAGCGTGCACTGAAGCACTTCATGTACAATCAGTCAAGGACGGCCCAGGTATTTGGCCTCAGCGAGGCAAACTTCCGGTATCGGTTGAAGAAGTTCGGACTTCCCAGCATTCGAAAGAAGGTCTGATCGGGATCCACTGCTGATAAACACAGAAGGTCTCGCGCGTGCGAGACCTTCTGTCGTTCTTAACCTGCAAGGTCGTCTTTATGTAACGTCCGCAGGTTTTTCCTCTTCGGTGATCGTGTCACCTTTCTTCTGTATGCCGGTCTTTGCGAACTTGAGTTCACCGGTCCTCTTACTCAACTTCACCCGGATCTTGGTTTTCTCGCCGAACTTCCCTTTGAGTAACTCTTCAGCGATTGGATCCTCCAGATATTTCTGAAGTGCCCTGCGGAGTGGTCGGGCGCCAAAGGCAGGATCAAACCCCTTATCCGCAAGGAACTCCCGCGCCTGTTTGGTCAGCTCGACCGTGATGCCCATGCTCTCCATCCGCTTCATGAGATCGCGCATCTGAATCTGGATGATCTCCAAAATATGGTGCTTTTCGAGCTGATGAAAAACAATCGTATCGTCGATGCGGTTCAGAAACTCCGGATTGAAGACCCGCTTCAGGGCTTCCTCGATGGTTGACTTCATGTTGCCATAGTCGTCCTTGCTGCTTCCCGTTCCGAATCCAAAACCCCCTCCGCGCTTGAGGTCACGCGTCCCAACATTTGATGTCATGATCAGGATGGTGTTCTTGAAGTCCACTCTTCGCCCCAGACTATCGGTCAATATTCCATCGTCAAGAACCTGCAGCAAAATATTGAAGACATCCGGATGAGCCTTCTCGATTTCGTCCAACAGGACAACAGAATACGGCTTCCTTCGCACCTTTTCTGTCAACTGGCCGCCTTCTTCGTACCCAACGTATCCGGGCGGTGCTCCCACAAGACGTGAGACGCTGAACTTCTCCATGTACTCGCTCATATCGATTCTGATCAAGGCATCTTCCGTATCGAAGAGATACCGAGCCAGGGCTTTCGCGAGCTCGGTCTTGCCCACGCCGGTCGGCCCAAGAAAGATGAACGAGCCGATTGGCCGGGAGGGATCCTTCAAGCCCGCACGTGTGCGTCGTATTGCCTTGGTCAGGCTCTTAAGGGCCTCGTCCTGGCCCACCACTTGGTCCTTGAGCACAACGTCCATCTTGAGGAGTTTCTCGGATTCAGATTGTGCGATCTTATTGACAGGTATTCCGGTCATCATGGAAACGACATCAGCAATATGCTCGTCGGTCACTTCGTGCACCGTATCCTGCGCCTTCAACTCCCATTCCCGTTTTGCGATCTCGAGGTCGCTCAAGAATTTCTTTTCCAGGTCTCTGAGGCGCGCCGCCTCTTCGAAGTTCTGGTTTTTCACCACCTGGTTCTTGGACTGCTTGATCTTCTCAACTTCACCTTCTAGTTCGAGAATCTCCTTGGGGACGTGGATGTTCGCCAGATGGACCCTCGACCCGGATTCATCGAGGACGTCGATCGCTTTGTCTGGAAGGAACCGGTCGGTGATGTACCGGTCACTCAACTTCACGGCAGCTTCAATGGCCTTTGTGCCATACCGGACCCCGTGATGTTCTTCATACTTGTGCTTAATGTTGGCGAGAATTTGGATCGTCTCATCGACAGTTGTGGGATCGACCATGATCTTCTGGAACCGCCGGTCCAAAGCACCGTCCTTTTCGATGTACTGACGATATTCGTCAAGTGTGGTTGCGCCAATGCACTGCAACTCGCCGCGGGAGAGTGCCGGTTTGAACATGTTGGAGGCATCGAGCGAGCCCGAGGCACCACCAGCTCCCACTATAGTATGCAACTCATCGATGAACAGGATGACATCCTTTGCCTTCTCCAATTCGTTCATGACCGCTTTCATCCGCTCTTCGAATTGGCCGCGGTACTTCGTTCCTGCAACGAGTGCGGCGAGGTCCAATGTCACCACGCGTTTCCCGTGGAGGATGCGGGAGATTTTCTTCTGAACGATCCTCATGGCCAGACCCTCGGCGATTGCGGTCTTGCCGACGCCGGGCTCGCCGATGAGAACGGGGTTGTTCTTTTTTCTGCGGCTGAGTACCTGGGCCACGCGCTCGATCTCTTTCTCCCTTCCCACAATGGGATCCAGTTTATCTTCTGCCGCCAGCTTTGTCAGGTCGTGCCCGAAGTTGTCCAGCACGGGTGTCTTGGATTTCTCGGGCTTCTTTTCCGCGGGTTGCGCGTGCGCCGGGGATGAAGGTTTGCCACTGATAATATTGTCGAGTTCCCCCCGTACCACATCATAATGGATGTTGAATTGATGCAGAATTTGTGCCGCGATATTATCATCATCCCGGAGAAGGGAAAGGAGAAGATGCTCGGTGCCGATCACGTCAGACTTGTAAAGCTTCGCTTCCAGGTAGGTAATTTTCAGGACCTTCTCGGCCTGTTTCGTGAGGGGAATGTTCCCGATGGTCAGGGTCCCTCCCGATGTCCGCACCGTATCCTCAATGGCCTTCTTCAATTTGTAGAGGTCCACCCCGAGGTTCCTCAGGATCTTGACGGCAATTCCCTCGCCCTCGCGGATTACACCGAGCAGGAGGTGTTCCGTCCCAATGTAGTCATGACCGAGCCGCAGAGCCTCTTCACGACTGAGGCGAATGACGTCCTGAACTCGATTAGAGAAGTTGCCTTCCATCCTGGTTCCTCATGTATGGGTATAAACGTGAACTGCTAAGTAGGAACACCATTGCTATCAATAATAACCCCTTTGGGAGCGTTGCTAGTTCCTCTAATTGCCACGAAAAACCCTGAATGTTCTGGCAGAATATAAAGAAATCGGCCAGGTAAGTCAATGAGAAAAAGGGGCTTTGGTACTTGGTTCTGGTCACTTTCGTCAATGCCGGTGGCCGCTGTGTGATATTGTGAGTGGAACATTTAGTCGATGTCACTTGACGACTTCACTCCTATTGCGTATTTTATTCACCAAACTCACACGATCTTGCTGGCTTCTTTCATGGTCATCAGTGGACCGTGGGATAAGTGTTGACACCACGATCATGAGATGCTCTATGATACTTCAACAGGTTCGCTCCACCGATGGTACAGGTACCCTCTCCTATGTACTTGCCGATTCTCCAGGCGGTAGCGCCATTATCATCGACCCGAATATCGAAGACCTCTCTCTGTTCCGTTCGCGAATCGTGGAACTCGGGCCAACACGTATTCACGTCATAGACACACACACCCATGCAGACCATGTTTCTGCAGCCGGAGAACTTAAGAAGTTGTTCGATGCGGAAGTTGTTATGCATGAGAATACAAAAAACAAATGGAAGGTGGTGGATCAAGGGGACAAGTTCGGTATCGGTGACACGTTGCGGGCGAATGCAGCAATTCCCGTCGACCGTTATGTCCAGGACGGTGATACCATCGTTGCAGGCCCTCTTGATGTCCAAGTTCTGTTCACTCCCGGCCACACCGACAATCATATCACTCTTGCCGTCGAGGATGCAGTGTTTACCGGGGACCTGCTGCTTATCGGTCAAGCGGGGCGAAGTGACCTCCCGGGTGGAAATGCAGAGGAGCAATACGATAGTCTCTTCTCAAAGATTCTTCCGCTTCCTGATCACATGCGGGTCTTCCCGGGCCATGACTATGCGGGCAATGAATATGCGTACCTTCGTGATGAGCGTTTGACCAACCCGTTTCTGCAACAGCGGACAAAGAAGGAGTATGTTGAATTTGTGAAGGACTTTTTCCCTCCGTTGGCGGAAGGAATCGCATCCGGTGGCAAGATGACGCTCCAATGCGGGGTCCAGCGCGTTCCTCAACCGGGCAACACAATCAACAACGTGCTGCCGGCACAGCTTTTCGATATGCTCAGGAGTTCTTCGAGGCCAATCATTCTCGACGTCCGCGAGCCGTCGGAGCTGATAATGCACGGGGCCATTGAAGACGTAATGAACATCCCGCTTGGTTCGCTACCTGCCAGGATCGCTGAAATACCGAATGATGCCCAGAGGGATATCATCGTTGTGTGTCAAAGCGGGAGTCGCTCTTTGGAGGCAGCTCACCTGCTGCAACAACGAGGATACCCACGCGTCTTCAATCTTACTGGCGGAACCGCAGGATGGATCAGGAGCGGGTTTCCGGTCGTCAAACGACCCACGCTGAAAACACAAGTATAGAACGACCTGAAAACAGAGGAGTCGCCATGCCGACGCACAACGCTCCAACCTGCAAACTCATTTCTACTGGGGAAACACTGGAGCTTGTCCGCAGGGATTCATCGGTTCTACTGCTTGACGTTCGCACCGCTGATGAATACCGCGGTGAATCCGGCCACCTGGAGAATTCCGTTCTGGTTCCGTTGCAGGAACTTGAGCAGCGAATCGATGAACTGGCTCCTTACAAAGCAAGGACGATCATTGCATACTGTCGTTCGGGCAACCGGAGCGGCACGGCGGCCGCAATCTTGACAAGGAAAGGGTTCAGTGCAATGAACATGGAAGGAGGTATGCTCAAGTGGAATACAGAGAAGCTACCGGTAGTCCGCGAATCGAGACACTAGAGCCTATCTCCTCTTTCTTTTCCCCCTCCTCAACTCTCCAAATGAAAGCTACATTCAGCTTCCCGGGATCAAGTGTCCGTAATAGTATATGAGCAGCACGCAGCAGAGAATCCACAGGATTCCCGTGGCCAGGATGGGGAGATCCGCTGTAACGGCATTTGTGGGATTTTCGGTGGAGTTGGTGGTGTGAATAAGGTAAAGATAACGGAAGATTCCGTAGATGACGAACATCGTTGTATAGATTACCTTGTCCGTCCCAAATAATTCCAGCGTCCGCGGTGCAACGGTGTACAGCGCATATGAGATCACAGTGCCGGCTGCGGCAATCGTCAACATCTGATCGATGAACTCGACCCGGTAGTGAAACAACACTGTCCGCTCGGTGGAAGGTGCGATCTCCTGGTTGAGTAGAATCTCCCCCCGTCGCTTTGCAAACCCCAGGAACAACGAGACGAAGAGTGTGCACAGAACAATCCAGCTTGATACTTCCACATCAATTGCGTATGCTCCCCCTAGAACGCGCAACATGAAACCCGTGGCGATAATAAATACGTCCAACAGAACGACTTCCTTTAGCTTGAAGGAATACGCGAGGTTCATCACGAAATACGCTCCAAGACAGACCACAAACTGGAACCGGGCCTGTAAGGCGAGCACAACGACGAGGCCGAGAAGCACAATGATTAAACCATACGCATGTGCGAGCGGCATTGCCCTCGCGGCGAGGGGACGGTGCCGCTTCTCCGGATGGGCGCGGTCTGCGTCAATGTCGGCAATGTCATTAATAATGTAGACAGCGCTTGCCGTAAAGCAAAAGGCGAAGAACGCCTCCAGCGTTGCAAGCAGGGGTTTCTCCTGGAACAGCTCTTTTGCAAAAATCAAAGGGGCAAAGATGAAGAAGTTCTTCAGCCACTGCTTGGGGCGGATGAGCTTCAGGTAGCTGCGGATTGGTATCATCAAGGATGCGTCAGGTGGTGGAGTCTCGGTCCAGTGTCGAAGGTGTCCCTCCGGAAAAACCGCTGAAGGATACAAAAAACGATCTTTCTTTGCAACCTTCCTCTATATCCCCTGAAAAAGGCGTCGCGCGAGAAACTCCGGCAGGTGCGCATCCAGAATGGCCTGTGCGGTTCTTTCGATGTTGTACTCCACCCGATGGATCTCGCACGTCCATGCTTCGGTATCAAGGAGGCAGAACGATGCTCGCGGGTTCCCATCGCGGGGTTGCCCCACGCTTCCAATATTGATGAGATGGCGACAGTTCTTTCGGAAGATATTAATCTTTGAGTCCTCGCCAACCATGACCGGGACATGCGTGTGCCCGATAAAGCAGAGTGTGGTCGCGAATGCCCTGAAGGCCTTCTTCGCCTCCGGCCAGGCAAAAACGTAGTTCCATTGCTCGGGTTTCATAGGTGAGGCATGTGCAAGCGTGATATCGTCGATCACTTGCGTCAGGGGAAGGCGTTCAAGGTATGCAAGATTCCCCGACGTGATCCGATCTTTGGTCCACTCAACTGCTCTTCTGCCATATTGGTTGAAGTATGCGAGTGGGGTCTCGCCGAGGACGCCGCTGTCGTGGTTCCCCTTCACGCTTGCTGCACACCGTTCACGCACCAGTGCAACGCACTCGTTTGGGTAGGGACCATAGCCCACAATGTCACCCAGACAATAAATGGAATCGGGCCGGAGGTCGTCGATGGCAAAGAGGACACTCTGTAGTGCTTCGAGGTTCGAGTGAATATCCGAAATGATGGCGACGCGCATAGAGAAGTAGTGGTCCGGATCAACGTACCGAATTCTTGAGTCAAATGGAACCCTGTTGCTAAAGAGAAACGGGTGAGAGGCAGAGGAACAGTAATCAAACGAGGCAGTGACGGGGCCGGAAGGGTACTCACCCGCTCCGTTTGATCTTCCCTCCTTGCGTTTTCGGAAGAGATGGGACAAACTCGACGGCATGCGGCACTTTGAAGTCTTCCAAATGTCTGCGGCAATGGGCCTTCACTTCTTGCGGGGTCAGGGTGCGCCCTTCCTTGAGCACGATCTCGGCCCTGATGGCCTGTCCGAGAACTGCATCCGGTACGCCGATCACGCGTACTTCGAGCACCCCATCCAGCGTATAGATCAGGTCTTCCACCTCTATCGGGCTGACCTTTTCTCCACGACTCTTGATAAGTTCATCCGACCTCGCGACAAAATGGAAATAGCCGTCATCGTCCATGGTGAAGAGGTCCTGTGTGCGAAGCACCTTCTCCCACGGGTACTGTCCCGGGATCAACGCTTTTGCAGTTCCCTCTGGATCGTTCCAGTAACCTTGCATAACAGTAGAGCCGCGGACAATCATCTCCCCAACTTCGCCGCTCCCCAGTCGCTTCCCGTCCGCGTCTTCAATCCAAAGCTCGACATTCGGCATTCCTCTGCCGACTGACGTTGGGCGCGTGTCGATCTCCCCCGGGGGGAGATACGTTGTGCGGAGGCATTCCGTAAGACCGTGCATCAGGTAGAGCTTTGTTTTCGGAAAGACGGCCCGGAGCTTTGGGATGAAACTTGCAGGCAACGCGGCGGCGGCATTCGTAATGTAGCGGAGGGAAGAGAAATCCTCCTTCTCCAATCCGTCCAACTTAAGGATAATGGCGAATACCGTGGGCGCGCCGCCAAATCCGGTGATGCGTTCATCCTTGATTCGTTTGATGATCTCGTATGGATACCCGAAACCCTTCTCCAACACGACTCGTCCGCCGGTCATGAAAGTGACAAGAACTTGCAGGAGGCCATAGCTTGAGGAAAGTGGGAGCAGGCCGAGAATGACGTCGTCAGAATTGTTCTCGAGATACCCGCTGATGGATTGGACGGCAGTATCGATGCTCCTGTGCAGCATCGTGACGCCTTTTGGTCGTCCCGTCGAGCCGGAAGTGTAGATAATGGCGGCAAGATCCATGTCGATCAACCGCACACCAGGAGATGGGTGGTTCTCCAGACAAATGGCGTCAAGATCCTTACCCTCACGCACATCGCCTGAGCCAGTCCAGAGTGTGCGAGGTGGCATGGTGCACTGGCTCACAGCCTGCTTGACAGTAGCTGCCTTTTCTCTGGACGAGATGAGGAATCTCGCCTTGCAGTTCTCCAGGATGAACCCAAGCCGCTCCGCCTGCGTTGCCGGATTGATGACGACGATGCAGCCCCCTGCCTGGAGGATCCCAAAGATTGCTATTACTGCCTGTGGGCTGCTCTCAAGATATACTGCAACGCGGTCCCCCTTTTTGAGATCGGATGCGATGAGGTACCCGCCCAATGAGCCAGCTGAAGTTGCGAGAGTCTTGTACGTTGTGCGAGAATCTCCGCAGACGAGCGCGACCTTTTCAGGAAAAATGTGTGCGGATCGATGGAGGTATTCATGCAGTAGCACGTGACTATGCCTTCGGCAGGGAGCGCTTTTTTGTGATGAATGCAGTGATCTTGCCGACCGAATCGAAATTATCGGCAACGAGTTCGCTATCTGCGAACTTAATCTGGCATGTCTCTTCGAGGAATGTGATAAGTTCCAGTATCCCCGTGGAATCTACGATGCCTGTTCCCAGGAGGGACTGGTCGTCGCCAAGCTGTGTCTTGTCTTCAAAAATAAAGTTCTTGTGAATAAACTGATGCACTGCTGTACGGAGTTCCTCGTGTGTCATGCCTTTCCTTTGTTATGAATGTGAAGGGACCGGGATGCGGTCGATGATCGTTTGGAAATGAATCGGCGGTCCGGCAGTGGCACCGGACTTCTGCACGAGTTGCGAGAAGAGGAGTTGTGTGGAAAGGATCCCCACAAGTCCCATGTTGTCGGCGTTACTGAAGACGCCTTCTTCGTGCCCGTGTCGCTGTGCGCGGCTTAGGCATTTGGTGAAGAGGCCACGGGTGGCTTTGAGGTCGAACAGTCCCGAAGCACGGAGAGAGTCTTCTGAGAGCAACTCCGCGACATACTCCGGCGCATGTGGCTCCACAAAACTGATCGCGTCCGGTGCCCGGTACGCTTGCTTTTGCCGGTTGACGATGCGGTCCGGGATTACTCCCCGTGCGACCTGTTTCAGGATGAATTTTTCATTCAACCCCGCGAGTTTGTAGTGAGGCGGCAGACTGTTGCAGAATTCCATCACCTCTGCGTCGAGGAACGGGAACCTTCCCTCAACAGAATGTCCCATGAGCATCCGATCGCCTTGCGAGGAGATCAGATATCCCGATAACAGCGTTGTCACTTCGAGATATTGAGCTTGTGCCAGGGGGTCCCATCGATGGAATTCCGATGGCAGGGAATCGAGGGCCCCCGGCGCGGGATCGTTCCGGAGTGAGGATTGGACATCCAGCGAGAAGAACTTCTTGAGAAGTGACGTTGTCCACCACCGCGGTTCGTGCGAGAAACCAGGCTGTCCTGCCCGATCCAATCCTCTCTTCCAGAATTCAAGCGCCATTCCTTTGGCCTGTTGTGGCCCACGAGCCAGATAGGGGTACAAGCGATCGAACAGGGCGGGCCTACTCTTCGACTCCGGCTGATGCGACCAGAACAACCGGATCTTTGCTTCCCGGAACAAATCGTAACCGGCCAGCATTTCGTCTGCACCTTCGCCGGTGAGGACTGCCTTGATGCCCGCATCGCGAACAAGACCGGAGAGAAGATACATCGGGGCCGCTGCGGTTCGGAGGATCGGGCGCTCTGCGTGGCGAACGACATCCGGAAACACGCGCGCGATATCACCCCGCTTGACCACAAGTTCCTGGTGTGAGCTGTCTATGGTCGACGCCATCTCCCGCTGGAATTCGGTCTCGTCGTATTCTGCATCCTCGAAGCGAAGCGAGAATGTTCTGAACTCTCCTTGTTTGGCCATCCGTCCCATCCAGGCAATCAGGGAGCTGTCCAGACCGCCCGACAGGTAGCTGCCGACGGGAACATCCGACCTGAGCATCCGGAGTTCCGTTGCTTTGGAGAGTTTCTCGCGCAGCAGCTCGGTAGCTTCGGGGAGGGTGAAGGGGAACGAATCAGGATCACCACCAGGAAAATCCGGTTGCCAGAACAGAGTATCCTCGTGCATCCCATCGCTGCCGTACACTCTGACCGAGCCGGGTCGAAGCTCTTCAATCCCCTTGAAGAGAGAAGTTGGTGCGAGTGAAGACCAATAGGTAAACGTTTGATCCAGGCCGTGCAGATCGATCTCACGGGGAACAGAAGGATCTGCGAACATTGCTTTTACTTCACTCGCGAACCAGATCCTTCCCTGATGTTCCCGCACGAAAAGAGGGCGAACGCCAATCCTATCGCGCGAGAGGATCAGGCGATGGGATACACTATCCCAGATGGCCAGTGCCCATTGCCCGTTGAATCGGGAGAAGCAGCGCGTGCCCCATGCCTCGTACGCGTGGACGATCACTTCCGTATCCGAGTGTGTGCGGAACCGATGGCCGATTGCCTCAAGTTCCTTCCGGAGCTCCAGATAGTTGAAGATCTCGCCGTTGAATACAATCCAGAGCGCTTCGTCTTCCGACGTCAGAGGCTGTTGGCCCGAGGCGAGGTCGATGATCGAGAGTCGCGCATGCACGAGCCCTGCGCGCTCATCGCGGTACACCCCGTACTCGTCAGGCCCACGATGTCGGATCGCCCCGACCATCGAGCGGAGCAATTCCATCGAGGGTGGCTCAAACCTGTCAGTTGTATGGACGATGCCCGCGATGCCGCACATGGCGTCAGTTCCTGGTGGCAGTGGCTGTCTTCAACAGATCGGAGATCTCCTGCACCGGCTGAATCAGGAGAGGCATCATGTGGAGGGGGAGCGTACCACGGCGCTTGGAGTCGATATCCTTGTACACTCGCTCGACCTGCTCAGGAGTCAGGCCCACCACAGGAGCAACCTCGAAGGGAGGGATCTGATGGTTGTGTCCGTACAGACAAAGGTCCATTTTCTCATACGGAAGTGCGAAATAGAACTCTTCCTGAGTCTGAGCGAGTGAGAATGTGTCTGTAGTGGGTGGCCGTTTGCAGATCTCCTCGGGAACACCGAGGGCCCGTGCAAGCTCGTACACTTGCGTCTTGTAGAGGTGCGCAATTGGCTTGAAATCTGCACTTCCATCGCCACCTTTCACAAAAAATCCTTGGTCATACTCTAACCTATTTGGAGTTCCACAGACCGCATAGTTGAGACGGTCGGCGTGATAGTATTCCATCATCTTGCGCGTCCGCTGTTTGAAGTTGGTTGCCGCGACAAGTTGAAGGTATGCTGGGAGAGGCATCCGCTCGGACTTCCGTTCTCCGCTGGGTGTCTCAACTTCGAGGCGAGAGACATTGAGGCGATCGCTGGAGAGAATGGAGGGGATCGTGATCTTGTTTTTCCATCCCGGTCCATATTCAGGGAACACCATCCGGATTGCTTCCAGCTGGCGCCGATAGCATCCCGCACTCTCCAGAATGGGGGCGATGTTTTCAGTCACCGTGGGCATCTCGAATGTTACAGCGAGCATTTTGCCAAGCCGGAGAGAGTCACCCGACGAATCACGTTCGGGCATGAAAACGGCAAGGACATTGTCCTTTCCGAGGGCGCGAGTACTCAGTGCTGCGCAGACGGAACTGTCGATCCCCCCCGACACTCCTATCACAGCGCCCTTGCGGCGGAGGGCACGATGGACCTGGGTTTGCACAGTGGTTGTGATCGAACGGATAGTCTCGTCCGCATCGATTCGAAGGACGTCTTTGCTAAACGACATTGGTCTGGAGAATAGTAATGGGAAGTGTAACTCTTAGGTAGTCCAAGATACGCCAAAATGGAGATGAGTTCAAGTGATTTGGGTCAACCCTCCGGTGACCGTGTGGCAGAAGATTCGTCTGATGTAAAAGGTTTGCCTGATGATTCTCCATAGAATCCCTGGAAACTGACTACTTGCATCGACGGTACTTGAACCAGAGCATTGTCCGGAACATCTTTGCTTACCACCGCATTTGCACCGATCTTTACGTTGTTGCCGATATGTACACGGCCTGCGATTTTCGCGCCTGGTGCAATGTAGACGTTGTTTCCGATCATGGGCGCTCCGCGGCGCTTTCCTTCGCCGGCCAGGCCGATCGTTACATCATGAGAGAGCGAGCAATTCTCCCCTATGATGACCTGTTCTCCGACAAAAATCCCTCCGAAGTGAAAGATATGGAACCCTTTCCCGATCCTTGCTGTTGGTGCCAACATAATACCCCACTTCGCCTTTGTCCGGTGATTCAAGAAGGCGTAGAGGGGCTTCAGCAGAATCCGAATAGCAAAATGTTGCCTGAGTATCCACTGGCCAAATCGAAAAACAACCACCGCGTGTATACCCGGGGAGCGATAACATTCCACAACCCTCCGAATGGCCTTCCCATGAGTCAAACTGTAGGAACGTGCAAGATCCTGCTTTAGCATAAAGTTGCGATCTTCTGTGAGTGGAAAACTGAGAACGGATTTGTGCGCACGCTACCGGTAAGAAGGACCCGATGTCGTTCAAGCTTTGAGAATATAATTGCCGTGGGAGTAATATCCAAATTACGAAAAGCCACAAGGCCTGGCTTGATCGATATGGATATCACTTCCTAGAACCAACTTGCATCGTGCTTGGCTTTTGCATATCTTTTTCCGGACAACTGATTGCCGTCCGGCTATAGCATACTGCTCAAAAAACCCTTTGTCTTTTCTCAGTTTCAATCCGATACGTAGACGCTTCTGGTAGGGTCGTTGTGTTATCTGCCGAAAGACTAAATTTTGAGTTGTTCAGGGATCACGAATTGTCTCAGGCCCATAAATGATGAGCGAGATATGGTTTTGATCAAGAATATTCGAGTGCTGTTCGTCGCGACCACAGCACTTTTGTCGTGTTCAAGCGAACAAGAACCCAAGGAATCGTTTATGAATGATCAGACGTTGTCTGAAGATCTGCGGCTGTTGGTAAACAAGCGCATCTTCTTTGGCCACCAATCGGTCGGCGTGGACATCATGCAAGGGATAAGGGAGCTTTGCCAGGAGGCGGATAGCGCGAGATTGAACGTAGTTGCCCTCGCGGACACGGTAACACCGTCGGGCAAGGCGTTCTTTGCCGAGGGATATGTTGGAAAGAATTCTGAACCGAACTCCAAATGTGATGCGTTCGACAATGTCGTTGCCAATCTTGTAAAGGATTCTCTCGACATTGCATTGATGAAGTTCTGTTACGTTGACATCAAGGCACACACGAATATTGAGGAGATGTTCAACTACTATGTGAACACAATGGAGGGACTGAAAGAGAGGTTCCCGGGCGTGACATTCGTACACGTGACAGTGCCGGTGACGGAGCGGAGTGCCGCGTGGAGACGGTTGGCGAAGTGGGTTATTGGCAAAGAGGACGTGTGGGATGTGGCGAGTGTGAAAAGGACAGAATTCAATGACCTTGTTCTTCAGCGCTACAAGGAAGAAACGATCTTTGATTTGGCGGCCATTGAATCGACGTTTCCCGATGGTACACGGAAGAGTTTTGAGTACGGCGGCAAGGTCGCGTACAGCCTCATCAGTGACTACACGCGCGATGGTGGTCACTTGAACGCGCTGGGCCGCAGGGTCGTTGCGCGGCAACTGATCAGAACACTTGCGGGGATCGTCAGAAAGTCGGTCGAATAAGCTGACTCCTTCAAGACTACACGATGCAATGCTGCGGCTCCGATCGGAGAGAAATTACCGCCTTGACAAACATCGACAGATAATGTAAATTTGATTTACTCGCTTGGGTAACAGATCGCCTATGGTTACCTTCGGTTTCGATCCATCTTCGTTGTTACTCTTACATCCCGTTCTCGTCTTCCAAGAACACGATTGACAAAAGCCCACAACGTGCTGAGAATAGTCGATTCTCATAGGGAGTAGTATACGTTGTAATTATTTTTTACTTGCTTTTCTCGATTTCTTTATTATCTTGAAATCTGGTGATACCCATCACCTGCAAGATAATGAGCGATTCATCAAGCAATGGGGGCTGACATGGAGGCGATGAAATCTTCATTGGTCTCGATGCACAGAATAGTGACCCGCACATCAGTTCTTCTCTTCCTCTTTTTCGTAGAGTTGGCCAATAGCGGCCAGTACCATGTGACAGTGAACGGCACATCCAGTGGCGCGGGGACCATTGCCAGTCCTTGGAGCCTTGCTCGTGGGATTGACGTGGATCGAACGCCGCACCCTGTTGGCGGCGATACGCTTTGGATTCACGGAGGGACCTACACCACGTCAACTATTTGGGACATTGAACTTTCTGGGACGTCCAATGTGCAACCGGTGATTGTACGAAACTGGAATAACGAACATGTGATCCTAGTCTCCACAACAAGCCATCCAGCTGCCGAGTGGACAGTGTTTCTCCGAGGTAATTATCTTTGGGTGTGGGGATTGGATATTTATGCCAGCACTAGAAATGCAGGCGACGCTTCAAACGTAGTCATGGGCGGAAACTGCTCAAAGCTCATCAACAACTACATCCATGATGGGCAGGCCGTTGGCGTTACGAGTCAGCAGATGCAGGGGGCGGAAGTATACGGCAACGTCATCAATTACAATGGACGCGAACAGGTTGCCGACGAGGGGGTGGGATATGGGGTCTATGCCCAAAACGTTCCGTCAACTCCGCGGGTCCGAAAAGAGTTCTACGACAATCTTATATACTACAACTGGGGATGGAATTGGCAAGCCTATACCGAGTCTGGTACTCTCGACAGCATGGTATTTGAAGGGAACGTGGTTGTTGGGTCTGGTTTGTTCTGGCAGCGTAGTTATCCTACCACGAGAACATGGGGGCCGCAATTCTTAATCATGGGCCCTACTAATTTCTGCCGTTGGTTCCAGATGAAAGATAACCATTTTCTGCAAGACCCTGCTACGATCTCTACGAGTACTGGTGGGAACTACTTCGGTCTTTTTGGTAGTACAGCCATAACAGACATGACCATGACGGGGAATTACATGGTGGGGCCAAGGGATGTGGCAAGTTTTGATTTTGTTGGCAGTCCAAATACAATTACGAATAATGTGATTGTCGGCCCTCATTCTATACCGAGAGCTACTTATCCAAGCAATACATTCCTTTCAAGCTGGCCTTCGGCAAGGGCTGACGATATTTCCGTGAGAAAGAACAAGTATGAGTCCAACAGGGGTCATATTATTGTCTGGAATTGGGATGAGACACCTACTGTCAGCGTTAATCCTAATGCTGGTGCAACGATTCTGAGAAATGGCGATACATATGTTGTTAAGGATGCTCTAAATCCATGGGGAACAAGCGTTGCAAGCGGTACATACAATGGTGGCAATATCACCATCCCTATGACTGGATTGACGGCAGCGATGCCAGTGTGGCCGGATACAAATATCATTCCGCAGCCTCTTCATGGCTGGCGCAAGGTGAAGGGTGACGAGTATTTTCAAGGTCAGCCACCTCCACATACTGCACCGCGCTTTGCAACATTCATTCTGATTGGTTCGAATTCCTCAACACCGCTGCCGAGCGGATCATTTGGCGCGATCCCGGACACACTCCCGGCCGGAGGAGGAAGCGTGACGCTCTCATGGACTTCGCAGAATGCCACGTCGGCCAGCATAGACCAGGGAATCGGCACTGTTACGCTAAGCGGATCTCGCACCGATACCGTCGGTGTGACCAGGACCTACAGGCTGACGCTTACTAATTCAACCGGCAGCCAGACGTACACCGCGTGGGTTGGTGTAGCGCTTCCATCTGGACAAGGACCCCAGGATATTACCATCCAAGGAACTCCTGTTGCCCTCATCACGACCCCTGGAGGTTCAGGAAACCCGAGCATCGAAGTTGCGCGAGATGGTGTTACTCCGCCCGTGGGAAGCAGTGACCCCTTGCAGCAATACGACACGTACACAAATGGATCTTCACGAACTTTTGACTGGATAGGGTATACGTTCCCCAGCGCGCAGACGTTTTCGCGAGTGGTCTTCCAGGAAGGGATGCATTTTGCAACGGGGGGATGGTTCACCAATCTCAGAGTGCAAGTGCGAAACGGGACAAGTTGGACGGATGTTCCCAGTGTCGTTTCCATTCCACCGTATGGTGGCACCAACGGCATCAACTACGAAACCTACGACTTGGCCTTTCCGTCGGTCACGGGAACCGGCATCCGTATCGCAGGCGCACCGGGTGGTTCCGGGTATTTCATTTCTGTGGGGGAGCTGCGCGTTCTCAACAATGGCACGACGGACGTCGGTGGTGGTCCCTACGTTCCCAGGGATTTCGGACTTGATCAGAACTACCCCAATCCATTTAACCCCAGTACGAGGATTGGCTTTAAACTGCCGGCTGCGAGCAGAGTTCTCCTAACTGTCTACAATACTCTTGGCCAGGAAATTGCGCGATTGATCGACGGTCCTCTGTCGGCTGGGATTCATGAAGTGGAGTTCTCAGCCGGTCGTCTTTCCAACGGGATCTATCTCTACCAACTGATCGCAGGCGATTTTTCAGCTGTGCGGAAGATGATCCTACTGAAGTAGCGTGAAGGCGTCTCAAAACACTATACCCTATCTTGATGAAGAGAGATAGGGCATTTCTTTTCCCCGATGACTGGACGAGGGGCCCACCGCGTGCTGCCTACTCGACCATTACCTTCTTTCCTGAGCTATTCTGCATTCAGTCTACGGGCAAGCAACTTGTTGAGTACCTGAGGGTTTAATTGTTGTTCTCTACAGTCAGAAGAAAGCCGCGTCGACAACCCTCGTTGATTCTGCCCCACTCCTTTGTTGACGTATACAATCCAGCAAGTCCGCTGAGTCGCATTGATTAGCGAGACGGGCTTTTCTTGTTAAGACCAGATCAACTCCTCTTTTGTAAGTATGGGGGTTCTTTGTCCGCACTTGTCGTTGTCCGCTCTTCCATTCCTTTTTTCTAGAAACTAATGTATTTGCATTGAAAAGCAACAAGGATTGTATTATATTTGAACCAGATTCAAACTCACCCGTTGCCCTGTGCCAACCCCGTCAACGTGTGGGCCCACCACCGCAAGAACAGACTATCTAGGGGACCCATCTCTTATTCGTGTGGTTGATGATTTTCCTGTCGTGGTGACGGCACGATAGCGCCCATCTTGTCTTGGGTCATCGCGATGAATTCTCATTTCGTGAGCCAGCTAACATTCTTTCGGTAGTGTTTTCTTCTTATTGGCAGTGGCCTCCAAAGCATTCTTTAACTAAGCACGACCTGCGATACGGGATCACGCCGATGAAACTTCATTGGGGCCCGGTGTATTTATATTATAACTATTGATGTTTGAATCAGCGAGTCTTCGATCTTAGAGCGCGATCATCCGACGTATCACACTTTTGTAGTAGCAGCGCGTTCGCAAGGCGGATTCACTGTCAGGGGCATTAAGTTCTCGACCCGCTGGGGGAAGCTTCATGAGTTGTTGTTACTGCGCAGCGATTGATCACACGGATACTACCCCTCAAGTTTTTTTCGACCGAGTCATGTTGACTCCAGGTCGTCTTTCCAGTTTCGTTTTTGCCGTACAAAACTGATCATAGATTTTCTCGGACAATCATTGAAGTGGAGAAGTTTACCATGATAAAGCGAAACATCTCGCTTTCGGTCTTTCTCTTAGTGATCCTTGGTGCGACAAGTGTTGCTCAGACGATCACGGTGACAGGGACGTTGAGCCCGTTTGCGAGTGTAGCGGGGAGTCCGTCGACGGAGCAGAGCTACACGGTTTCGGGC
>DASRUE010000110.1:0-4298 GCA_035687895.1 Bacteroidota bacterium
TGGAGGACTGCTGGTTCCGCGCAATAAGGTATCCGCGAGGAAACCACTCTCGACGATTGACATTGTGTGCTGCATGAGACCGACGAAAGACTGTCCTGTCGCTGATCTGACAGCCGTCCTCCCCGACATAGGCACTGCAAAGCCCTGATCAAATGCAGACCAGAGGACGGCCGTGTTCTGAGCGACTGCATGAGCAGAGGCCAGGATCGAGAGGAAGATGATGATTGTTGCTGTTCTCATAATTGTACCTTTGTGGTGGAGACTCATTTGTTGGCTTCGGATTCCTTTGGAGACTCTTTGGTGTCTTCCAACTTCAAGTCAGATGTCCTCGGCGGCAAGCCGTACAACTCGGGATGCGTGTATGTACCTTTCTCATGAGCCGGCTTCTCGACTTCTACCTGCATCGGATGCGCCTTGGCGTACGCATCGTTGCGGACACCCGTGACTTGCCATGAGACTTCGATATTAGGCTTGTCCGTTTTGATGGAGAACCGATTGTTGTTGATCTTGCTTGAGATGATGGCTTGAGCAAACTGTCCGATGACCGTGAGCTGATAACGGTAGTCAACATTGAGCGCAGCGAAGTAGCCCGGCAACTCCACCGTTGCGTTGCCACTTGCATCAGTTATGATATTGCCGTTGTAGATGTTCATGCGGTCGTTGCTCTCGACACAGGAGTGGACGAGATACTTGTTGGCGGGATCGGAAGGGTGGTCAATCATGAAGTTCTTGTCACCACCGACTGAGAAGTCACCTGTAACTCTCACCCTTCCTTCAAAGAAACCTGCATGCGTTTCATTGAATTGATTAGGTACCGCGACACCATAGACACCAATCCCATAGGGACCAGAAGCATTTGCGGCAGCTCCGTATACGCCGATCGGCCGGAGTATCCCGCCATAAACTCTTTGTGTTCCAATCCCACCGAAGGCCTGATTTGCAGTATTTGATCCATACACAGCATATGCGTCCGCAAAGCTTGTTGTGCCTCTGACACCAATGCTATTGGTGCTACTCCCGGAGACTCCAACACCTCCGAAAGCATCATTGCGTCCCCAAACACCGCTCTTGTTTGCTGCGTTTGTAGCTCCTACAACTCCGTCACCATTCGTACTTGTCCCGGAAACTCCCTTCCCGCCAATGCTGCTTCCAGAAACGCCTACACCATCCGAACGATCATTGTGTCCCCAGACGCCGCTCTTATTCACACCGGTCGAATGGCCCTCGATTCCATCACCATTCGTGCTCGTTCCGACGAGTCCGACTCCA
Source organism: Bacteroidota bacterium (assembly GCA_035687895.1). GTDB lineage: Bacteria > Bacteroidota > Ignavibacteria > UBA10030 > UBA6906 > JAERML01. The sequence continues at coordinate 1,270 of DASRUE010000110.1, forward strand.
CTATTGCTGATTCCGTATACGCCGACTGTATTTGCACCTGATCCATACACGCCGAAGTCGCTTCCAAAAAACGAACCACCATGTGTTCCACCCTGGCCAAAGATGCCTGTGCCGCTGCTGCTCAAGCCGTACACACCAAAGCTGCTACCGGAGAACGATCCGCCATGTGACCCACCTTCGCCATAAACACCCGTTCCTCCTGTTGCGCGCCCGAGGACGCCAAAGTTTGTGTTGCTTTCACCATAGACGCCGATACTGTTAGCGCTGGTTCCAATGATTCCATTTCCTGTGCCGCTCTCAGAACGAAAATATCCACCGTTCGCCGTTCCAATCCCAACCACTCCTGTTCCCAGTGGACTGCTGGTCGCCCATCCCTGGACACCCGATGTCAATCCCGAGTTCGCAAGCCCTTCCCCATACACTCCCGTTGCATTTTGTGTTGTTGAGCTTGTGCGGCCAATGATCCCGTGAAGAAGGCCGGTCGCGATCGTGTTCGTTGCAGAGAAAACCGCAGACTGCGAGCTCACTGATGCACTCAGTGAGAGCGGGACTTTCACGTTCGCAGTGACATTGGGTCCGGTCGGGTTGAGAATATCGAGGGAGTTGTTGGTGTTCTGCAGCGACTGTACTCCGGTGCCACCACTCGGTGGAGGAGTGGTAATCGTAATGGTATCGCCGTTCGATGTTACTGTTGCAGCCCCTTGTCCACGCAACGTAATCCCATCTCGCATGCCGTTGAGGCTCTTCACCACTTGCCCAGGAGCGATCTTCGCACTCGTGATGGAGTTGTTGGGAACGGTCCCGGCAATCCTCGCACTATCAGCAATTGCCGAGCCGGGTGCGGTGCGTGCGTACAGCGCCGTATCTGCCTTTGCTGCGTTCAGACTGTACCCAACCGCAGTGAGCTGTATGCGAGGAGTAAGCTCAGGATCAGGCGAGACTTGAATGCTGAGCCAGTAGCGACGGTTAAACCGGAGTGAGTCGGGGAAAGGCGTAACATCTCCAAGCACGGCATTGAAGAGTCCGCGCTTTGTTGCGAGAGCCTTCGTCTCGCTCCAGAGAGGCCCACCACCTTGGGGGACAGTGTACAACCGGAACGTCATGCCGTACACTCCATCGGGTTTCGGTGTGCCGCTGGTATCGCTGAGGATTCCCTGGTAGGAAAGCGTGCGGGGAATTTGGCCCGCGACATCAAGTGGGTACACCAGAAAGCTGATCGCGAGAACAATCGTCATTAACGTAAAGCGTTGCATGGGTCGTCTCCTGTAAGGTTGTGATGCTGCAACAAAAAGTATCACGGCAAGTGCCTGTTTCATTTTTTCACCACTGCTCTTTTGCTTGTGGGGTCGTAGGGAGGGATGGAATCTCTGATCGCTTCGGGTTCTCCCGCATTTCCTTCAACCGCCGCATCGCCTCCGGCCTCACTGCCCATTCGATGCTCCTTTCTTCAGGTTGATTAAACACATCGGGATGCAGATAGTGACCTTTTTCTATGTGCGGTTTTTCTTCCTCAACTGGTATGGGATGCTTTTCTGCATACGCGTCGTGCCGAATGCCGGTGACTTGCCACGAGACTTTCATTCCAACTTTGCCGCCCGCAATCTTGAATTGGTTGCGACGAACTTCCTCTGCAACATACACAGGCGCGAAGCCACCGATGCAAGTCAACTGATAGCGGAATTCCTTGTTCAGCGCTTCGAACCACGCGGGCAGCGTGACAACAGCTTCACCATTTCCATCGAGCTCGACGTTGCCGTTGTAGATGTTCATCATGTCAGGCGATTCGACGAAGGAATGATAGAGATACTTGTTTGCCGGGTCGAGAGGGTGATCTATTTTGAACGAGCCTGTGGTCTTACTCAGGTTGCCAGCCACTTCCACATTACCTGAGAAGTGTCCCGCTTGACCGGGGGCCGATGTCCTTCCCCAAACTCCCCATGAACTGACGGTAATGTTGTGCTCTATCACTCCCTGGACGCCGGTTCCACCTGCTGTAAACGATTGGCCATATATACCCGTGCTTCCAAAACCATAAACTCCGGTGCCGGAAGATGAAAATGCTTCAAAGTAACCTCCGACGGCGCCCCCTCTTCCTGAGACACCTGTGCCAATCGGGCTTGCGTATGAAACTCCCTCTACTCCAATCGTCTGCCCTGAACTTGCTGTTGCTTCGCCTCGAACGCCGGATGAGAGAAACGTTGTAGAGTTTGTTATCCCTTGCACTCCGTAGATCAATCCGGATGATCCAGCTGCCACACCGCGAACACCCTGTGAACCGGACAGGGTTGAGAGCGTCATTCCCAGCACGCCAACATAGGGACCGTTTGCCTGCACGCCATAAGTTCCTCCAGTGAATGTTCCACCATAAAGTCCACCCGTGCCGTTCACTCCTACTCCTGATGCCGAGGGACTCGCGCCGGCGACACCGTAGAGCGTCCCTTCGCCATAGACACCTGTTCCTTGTGAACTGCTCGTGGCAACGCCGCGCACACCATAAATTGACCCTGAACTTGCGGTTGCTGTTCCATACACACCTCGCGTTCCTCCAAAACCTGCGACTCCTGTGCCATTGGAGCTTGCCGTGCCTCTGCCAATAACGCCTGTTGTTCCACCTGTGGTTGCAAGTGCTTCACCAAGAACGCCGGCCGCATCTGCAGTCGAGGAACTCGTGCGACCGATAACTCCGTGCACCAGGTTTGTTGCAGCAGTATTCGAGGCCGTAATGATAGCGCTGTTTGCAGTATCGACATTTGCGCTGAGCGAGAGAGGAACCTTGAGATTTGTTGTTACCGTCGGTCCCGTCGGGTTCATGATGTCAAAGGTATTGTTTGTGTTCTGGATGCTCTGAACACCGGTTCCACCACCACCGCTTCCCGCGTTGATGACGATCGTGTCGCCGGAGGAAGTGATCGTTGCGCCGCCTTGAGCGCGCATTGTAACCGCGTCTCTAATTCCGTTCAAGCTCTTCACAACCTGACCCGCGGCAATCTTCACGCTTGTAATAGAATTGTTGGGAACTGTTCCGGCGA
>DASRUE010000111.1:0-37653 GCA_035687895.1 Bacteroidota bacterium
TTTCAGCGTCGTAAAATTCCCCAGGGACTTCCCCATCTTCTGGCCGTTCACCGTTACCATGTTGTTATGGAGCCAGTATTTTACGAACGGCTTTCCCGTTGCCCCTTCACTCTGCGCAATCTCGCATTCATGATGTGGAAATTGATTCTCCAATCCGCCGCCATGAATATCAAAACTCTCCCCGAGGTACTTCATCGACATGGCAGAACATTCCACATGCCAGCCGGGAAACCCATCACCCCACGGACTTGGCCATCGCATAATGTGCTCGGGCTCGGCCTTCTTCCAGAGTGCAAAGTCGGCAGGGTGACGTTTCTCTGATTTCACTTCGACGCGTGCACCGGCCTCCATCTCGTCCACCCTCCGGCCGGAAAGCTTCCCATATTCCGGAAACTTCTGTACATCAAAGTATACAGAACCATTTGCTTCGTACGCGAGACTCTTCTGCATCAGTTGTTGGATGATCTGAATCTGTTCGGTGATATGTCCGGTGGCGCGGGGGGAAATATCGGGGCGGAGAACGTTGAGGGCGTCCATATCTTCGAAGAAGCTCCGCGTGTATGTCTCGGCAACCTGCATTGGGTGTTTCTGCTCGAGCCGGCTTTGCTTGAGCAGCCGGTCCTCTCCATCGTTCGCGTCTCCAAGGAGGTGGCCAACGTCGGTAATGTTCTGTACGTAGAGCACTCTGTAGCCGAGATAGCGGAGATAGCGAACAACGACGTCGAACGAGATGTAACTCTTGGCGTGCCCGAGATGTGAATCCCCATAGACCGTGGGCCCGCAGACGTACAGGTTGACGTGGCCTTCGTGGAGAGGCTTGAATTCTTCTTTGCGTCGAGTGAGTGTATTGTAGATCCTCAGTCCCATATCATCCTGCATTCAGCGTGACCCCCATAAGCTCCTTCGCACCTTTCATTCCGGCCTCTGTTATCTCCGCACCACTCATCAACTTGGCTACCTCCTTCACTCGCTCATCCATCGAAAGTTTCCGGATGGCAGTTGTTGCCCGCTTGCCGTCCTCCGACTTTACGACCGAAAAGTGGACATCGGCCAGACCCGCAATCTGTGGAAGGTGGGTAATGGCAATCACCTGATGGAAACCGGAGAGGCTCTTCAGGCTGAGTCCAACAGCCTGTGCCACGCGTCCGCTCACCCCCACATCGATCTCGTCGAAGATGAGCACCGGTAGGCGATCGGATTTGGCGAGGATGCTCTTAAGCGCAAGCATGATGCGGGATATCTCTCCTCCCGATGCAACCTTCACCAGCGGCTTTGTCTCCTCTCCACGGTTGGTGGAAATGTAGAACTCTACATCATCGAACCCCTTGGGATTGAGCCGGAGGGCTTTCTTCCCCACCTTTATGTACTCGATTTCCCCTGTTGACTCGTCCTGGCTAATCCGCGTGGAAAAATTCGCGTATTGGATCCCCAGCTTCGTCAACTCTCCGACGATTGCCTTGTCGATCTTTCGCGCCGTTTCTTGTCGCTTTACCGAGAGTCGCTGGGCAAGGACCGCACATGCAGAGCGGCGCTCTTCCAGTTCCTTGTTGAGCCGGGCAAGCACTTCGCCAAAGTTCTCGGCCAGCGCGGCCTCCTGACCGATCCGCTCACGATGAGCAAGAATGCTCTCGACCGAGCCGCCGTACTTTTTCTTCAGGAGCGTGAGACGGCCAAGTCGTTGACGCAACTCTTCGAGTCGCTCCGGGTTATACTCCACACCGGCATTGTATCGCTGGATGAATTTCGCCAACTCCCCAACGATTGCCACGGCGGACTCGCTCTCCGCCGCCGCACTCTCAAATTGCTTGTCGATGGACACCAGATCGCGCAGTTGGTTCCGTACAATCACCAGCAGGTCGTGAATCGATTGCTCACCTTCATAGAGCGTTCCATACAGCGTCGACGTCGAGGCAGAGAGTTTCTCGGAATTCTCGAGGATGCTCAGTTCAGTCTCCAGACGCTCTTCCTCTCCCGCCTGCGGTGCAACGGAATCGATTTCCTGCATCTGGAATCGGTGAAACTCTCGTTTCTCCTGAAGTTGCAGCTCGCGCTCGCGAAGGCTCCGAAGCTCCGTGGCTGTGGTATGAAACCGCTCGTATGCAGCGCGGAATTCTTCCACCATGCCATCAAGTCCGCCGAAGTCGTCCAGCATGTCAATATGCGTGCCGATCCGAAGGAGAGACTGGTGCTCGTGCTGCCCATGCAGGTCCACCAGCAGCTCGCCGATCTGCTTCTGAAGTGAAATGGTCGCTGGTGTATCGTTGACAAAACAGCGGCTTTGTCCTTTCACCGAGACTTCTCGCCGGATAATCAGCTCGTCCGAGTCGTCAAGTTCATTTTCCTTAAGAAGAGCTTTGATTTTTCTGTTCCCGCTCGTATCGAACACTCCTTCCACAACGGCCTTCTCAGCCCCCGCCCGGACAACTTCCGCACTTGCCCGAGCGCCAATAATCAAGCCAAGCGCGTCAATGATGATCGACTTTCCCGCACCGGTCTCACCGGTAATGATGACAAGGCCACCCGAGAACTCAATAGTGAGCTCATCTATGAGAGCGTAGTTTTTGATGAAAATGGATTTCAACATGGATTGAAGGCCGATGGGTTTGACGCTAATCTACCCATCTTTTGAGAAAGATTCAATTTGAAGGGACGGATATCAGTTCAGCGGTGGCGCCGCGGGAAGGTCGGGACTCACGTCAAGCGAATAGAACTCAATGTCGGGGACATCGGGCAGGACCCCGTGGTAGTAGGCATAGCGGAGGAACTCGGTCAACCCGTATTGCACATCATCGGGGAGATCATAGGAGAAGTGTTCCAGATATTCCTCGATCTCGTGAGGCATCAGCGCTGACGCAGTCGCTGGGGGAATTCCTTTTGACACGTCATTGAGCGACAGGCCACCCTCTGTCCGCGCATGCTGAATGGTGCGGATTTCATCCTTTGAGAGAGCACCCTCACGTCCACACCAGAATCCGTGCACATACGGCAGGTCGGTCATTTCAAACCACTCTTCAACAAGATCGATGGTATAGGGAACGGCGGTGTGTTTTCCCAGTGCTGCATTGCCAACCAATAGCGCAGCATCCGCGACTTCCAGCATTTCGGAGAGTGGGCCTACCGCAGGCACGATTTTCGGTTGGGCTTCAAACTGCTCACCGAGAAGAATCTTTGCCAGAACGATCTCCGACGTTGCTGCCGGATCCGCTGCAATCGTCGTGATGGCTTTCATTTTCTCGCGGAAGCAGAGAACTGCCGCTCCCACTCCTTCAGAGGAAGAAAGTGCGACCCCGGGAACAATTCGGTACTCGGATCCTTCCCGGGCATACTCAATAGGTGAGAGGAACGCGGCGTCCAGTTCATGTTGCCGGAGGAGAATGGCGTTTTGCGCGGATGGGTTCTCAACAATTGCGAACATGCTTCCTTCCGCAAGGCGAGCGGTCAGTGGCCTGCAATAAAGGTGGGGGGGTACACCGAGACGTTTTTTCTCACTCATGGAGACATACCAAAGGAGTGACTGCAAAAGTAAACGCCGCCTTCTCCCCGCGGAGACGACGGCGCATGACTGAAAGAACCCATTGCACTCTGCGCGCTGCCGTGATGTTTCAGGCGTTGGTCTTCTGCCTAATTGCCTTGCTGGCGAGGCTGCGAAGGTAGTACAGCTTCGCGCGCCGCACGGAACCTTCCTTCACTTTTTCAATTTTGGCAATGCGCGGTGAGTGAAGCGGGAAAATGCGCTCGACGCCAACACCGTCCGAAACTTTACGGATGGTAAATGTCGCATTCATTCCCGAGCCGTGACGCCCGATGATAACGCCCTGGAACTGCTGAATGCGCTCCTTGTCCCCCTCTACAACGCGCACATGCACATTGAGTGTATCGCCCGGTGCAAAAGCGGGAATGCCGCTCTTCATCTGGGTCGCTTCTACCAATTTCAGCTTGTCCATTGTTTCCTCCGTGATCACGTGTAGTTATGAGTGTTCTAACAAGTCCTTCCGCCGTTCTTGTGTGCGCTTGAGCTGCTGTTCCTCGCGCCACACGGCAATCTCTTTGTGATTCCCCGAGAGCAACACTTCCGGCACCCGCAACCCTTTGAGTTCCACCGGACGCGTATACTGGGGCCCATCAAGCAGGTTGTTCTGAAACGAGTCCGTCAACAGCGACTCCCCATCATGGAGCACACCGGGGATCAATCGCACCACGCTATCCATCACGACGAGGGCGGGTAGCTCGCCACCCGTTACTACATAATCCCCGATCGAAATCTCCCTGGTAATAAGCGCTTCTCTGATTCGCTCGTCAATCCCTTTATAGTGTCCGCAGAGGAAAAGAAGGTTCGTCTTCAGGGACAGCTCGTTGGCCAGCTTTTGCGTGTGCGGCTCCCCCTCGGGAGTCAGATACACTATATCGTCGTACTGGCGCTGGCGCTGCAATGCCTCGATACAGGCAAAGACCGGTTCGGCTTTCATGATCATACCTGCACCGCCACCATACGGGGCATCATCGATAGTCCGGTGCTTATCTGTGGCGTACGCACGTAGATCGTGCACAACGATCTCCACCAGCTTCTGCTCCTGTGCCCGCTTGATGATGCTTTCGGTCAGAGGGCTTTCCAGCAAACGGGGGAGGCCGGTGACGATGTCAATCCTCATTGTTCGTCCTGCATCCCTTCGATAAGGTGGACCTTGATCCGCCTGGCCGGGATGTTGATTTCTTTGAGAAACTCCTTCACTGCAGGCACCATCAGCTCGCGCCCATGATTATCAATGACATAGACATCATGACCGGGTAGCTTAAGGACGTCCTTGAGAATACCCACCTCGTCTCCGTTCTCGTCCACAACCTGAAGCCCAAGAAGATCGTGGACGAAGTGCGTTCCTTTTTTCAGACGTATGGCCTGCTTTTCAGCAACAAAGAGAAGCCCCCCCACCATCCGTTCAGCACTCGTCCTGTCACGCGTTGCCATCAGCTTGAGCCGCACTCCCCGCTCCCCCACCCGTACGTACTCTACTTCCATCTCAACAGCCGTCGCCTCATCGGCGCCAAGAAATACTCTCTTCAGTTTCTTGAAGCGGGCTGGTGAGTCCGTCATCGTCTGGACAACCACCTCGCCCTGAATCCCGAACGGTTTCATAACCTTGCCGATTGCAAGGAGAGAAGCATGTTTCTTCAATCTACGATTTCCAGGATTGCCCGTTTACCTTCTTTGGCCGCCACCGCTGCAAGGAGTGTGCGCATTGCTTGCGCCGTTCTCCCTTTTCTTCCGATGACCTTTCCAACGTCTTGTTCCCCCACCTTGAGTTTGAAGACCGCCTTATTCTCCTTCTCTTCAAACTCGAGCATCACCAGCTCCGGGTGATCGACGAGATGCTTTGCAATGAATTCGAGGAACTCTCTCATAGCGCCTCCTTCGCGATGTTGGACGCCCCCGTTCACATCGGGAGGTCCGATGAGGTCAGAGCACCGTCCACGTCAGGGGAAGCGGCTCATCCCACACGCCAACGTTCACATCTATGGAGTGACGAATACACTCGAATACAAAGAACACTTTGCGCTTACGCGCCTGCCACAGGTGCTTCTGCCGCCGGCGCCGGTGCTGCCGAAGCAGTGGCCTCTGCCTCGCTACTCTTCTTTGCTTTGCGCCGTGTCGCTATGCGGCGAGTCCGACGGGCTTCATCACGCTGTCGCTTCTCGGTTTGGGCCAATTGCCACTTTTCCATTTCGGTTGCAACCGCCGCTGCGTCAAGGCCTTTCTGGGTCATGCTCCACTTCAGCCAGAGTCCGTTCCGCTGGAAAAGGCTTCGAACTGTGTCTGTTGGTCGCGCGCCGCTCTTCAACCAGTGAAACACCCGCTCCTCCTGTGCCGCAATCAGCATCGGGCTCTGAAGCGGCTCATAACGGCCTATCACTTCCAAGAATTTCCCGTTGCGCGCCGCGCGGGAATCCGCCGCCACAATATGGTACATCGGCATTTTCTTCTTGCCGATCCGCCGCAGTCTTAGACGTACCGCCACTGTTCTCTCCTTTGAGTAATGTATGATACTATCGAATCGTTCCTCAATAACCCGCCGGCATATTCATCCCCTTCATCATTCTTGCCATCTTCCCACCTTTGCTCAGCGTCTTCATCATCTTTTGCATCTGTTCGAACTGTTTCATCAGCTTGTTGACCTCCTGGACTGTTGTGCCACTTCCTAGGGCAATTCGTTTTCTTCGCGAGCCATTGATGATATGAGGTTTCTGGCGTTCCTCGCTCGTCATAGACTGCATGATGGCTTCTAGTTTCACGAAGGCTCTATCATCAATGGTTGCGTTTTGTGGAAGTCGATGCATACCCGGAAGCATTCCCATGACCTGGCTAAGGGGCCCCATCTTCTTCATCTCCTGAAGCTGGTCGAGGAAGTCTTCCAGTGTGAACTGGGACTTCCGCAGCTTTGCGTCCAGCTTGACGGCCTTGTCTTCATCAAACCTCTCCTGAGCCTTCTCGACCAGAGTGACGATGTCGCCCATGCCGAGAATACGAGAGGCGAGACGCTCCGGATGAAACTTCTCCAGTGCATCCAGCTTTTCGCCAACACCGATGAACTTGATTGGCGCACCAACGGTTGCACGGAGGGAGATCGCAGCCCCGCCGCGCGCATCACCATCCATCTTGGTTAGCACGGCCCCATTGAACTGGAGGCGATCATGAAATGCCTTTGCGGTGTTGACCGCATCCTGTCCCGTCATGGCATCAACAACAAACAGAATTTCATGAGGATGGAGCGAGGTCTTCATGACCTCCAATTCCTTCATCATCTCTTCGTCAATGTGCAGCCGGCCAGCTGTGTCAACGATTACTACATCTCTCGCGTTCTTGCGGGCATGTTCGACGGCATGCTCCGCAATGGTGACGGCGTCAGAATTTCTTTCCGAGTAGACCGGCAAATCGACCTGACCTCCGAGTATGATTAACTGCTCAATTGCCGCGGGTCTGTATACATCGGCTGCCACAAGAAGGGGGTGCTGTCCCTGTCCTTTGAGGTGGTTCGCCAGCTTGCCGCAGAAGGTCGTCTTCCCGGAGCCCTGCAAACCTGCCACCATGATAATGGTGGGAGGAAGAGGCGCCGAAGCAATATCCGTGTTGGATGTCCCGAGCAGACTGACCAGTTCATCATAAATAATCTTGATGATTTGCTGGCCCGGGGAAATGCTCTGCAGAACACCTTGCCCAACGGCCCGCCTCTGGACGTCATCAATGAACTGACGGGCAACCTTGTAGTTGACGTCAGCATCGAGAAGAACCCGGCGAACCTCGCGAAGTGTCTCCGCAATGTTTGCTTCTGAGATCTTGCCTTGGCCCCTCAGACGCTTGAGCACACTCTCTAATTTCAGACTCAGATCTTCAAACATGGGTATTCCGGAAGAAACTGGGCAAACACAAAGGAATTCGACCCGTAAGGGGTTATAAAGGTAAGGAAAACCATATACTTATGCAAGGTACGATTGTACTCATATCAGGCCGATGCAACCCCCAAAAAAGAAAAACACCGCGCCGTTCGTCCGGCGGTGGTGCTATATTGTCGAGGGGACTTGATCCGCTAACCGGCTTTCTTTAGAGCCTCGGCTCCGCTGACAATCTCAAGCAGTTCCTTTGTGATGGATGCTTGTCGGGCTTTGTTGTAGACCAACTGGAGGGAAGAAATCATTTCGTTGGCGTTTTCTGTTGCATTCTCCATTGCAGTCATCCGCGCACCCTGTTCGGCAGCGTTGGATTCAAGGAGCGACCGCCAAATCTGGAAATTCAGATGCCTGGGCAGCATGGCGTTAATGATCCCCACCGCTGAAGGCTCATAAATATAGTGAACCGGTCGATGAGGCTTTTTCAGTTGAACATCGCTGAAATCGATTGGGACAGGGAGGAATTGCTCGATCATCGCCCGCTGCTGGGCAATGGATTTGAACTCATTGTACAGGATCTCAACTTTGTCATACTCACCTTTGAGATATCCGCTGACCACTTCCCTTGCAATGATCTGCGCTTGGCCAAATACGAGGTTATTGTACACACCGATGTACTTCCCCGCGACGGTGTAGTGCCGTTTGGAGAAGAAATCCAGCCCCTTCTTTCCCACACAAAAAACTTTCAGGCGTCCTTCCCGTTGCAAGGTTGTGTAGTGTGTATTGATGTGGTTGACCGCAGCCTTGATAAGGTTGGTGTTGAATGCCCCGCACAACCCTCGATCTGAGGTGACCACCACCAGAGCAACGGACCGAACCTCCCGCTGCGCGAGAAACGGATTACCCGTAACATCCGTGCTGGTCAACAGATGTTTCAGCAGGTTCCGTATCGTGCGTGCATAGGGCCTCGCTGCCATGACATTCCCCTGCGCCCTGCGCAGCTTTGCCGCAGCTACCATCTTCATCGCTTTGGTGATCTTCTGGGTTTTCTTGACACCGACAATGCGGGCTCGTACTTCTCGAAGTGTTGCCATCGTCAGGCCTTTACGGCAACCTTGAATGCATCAGTGAACTCGCGTACCACGGCCTTGAGTCGGGTGGTGATTTCGTCGGTAAGGTCTTTCTTCTCCGCGATCGCCAGAAGAAGATCGGGATGTTTCAATTCCATCACTTCAAGTATCTCCGATTCATACCGCTGGACATGCTCTAGCGGAATCTCGTCCAGATAGCCGTTTGTACCCGAGAAAATGCTTACCACCTGTTTTTCAACCGGCATCGGTACGTATTGTCCCTGCTTGAGCAACTCTACAAGACGGGAACCCCTGCGTAGCTGCTGTAGCGTGGCCTTGTCGAGGTCGGAGCCAAACTTGGCAAACGCTTCGAGTTCGCGATACTGTGCCAGCTCAATCCGCAAACGACCGGCAACTCTTTTCATTGCTTTGATCTGCGCGTTGCCGCCGACTCGGGAGACAGAGATGCCGACGTTGATGGCGGGGCGAATGCCTGAGTTGAACATGCCTGGTTCGAGATAGATCTGCCCGTCGGTAATCGAGATGACGTTGGTCGGAATGTACGCGGAGACGTCCCCGGCCTGTGTTTCAATCACAGGGAGCGCGGTCAGGCTGCCGCCACCAAGTGTATCGCTCAACTTGGATGCGCGCTCCAGCAAGCGCGAGTGAAGGTAAAACACATCGCCCGGATATGCCTCCCGACCAGGTGGTCTGCGAAGAAGGAGCGAAACCTGACGGTATGCCTGGGCCTGCTTTGAGAGATCATCATAGATAACCAGAGCATGGCGGCCGCTATCGCGAAAGAACTCACCCAGCGTAGCGCCCGAGTAGGGGGCTATGTATTGCATCGGTGCCGGATCGCTGGCGGTTGCCGCGATGACCGTTGTATAGTCCATAGCACCTTCTTGCTGCAGCTTGTCGACGACCTGCGCAACCGTTGAGCTTTTTTGTCCAACCGCAACATAGATGCAGTAGACTGGCTTCACGCCCTGCTTTTTCGCCTGCTCGGTGTGTGTGAATTTCTGGTTGATGATCGCGTCAATCGCCACCGCCGTCTTGCCGGTCTGGCGATCGCCGATGATCAATTCACGCTGCCCGCGACCGATGGGGATCATGCCGTCCACGGCTTTGATCCCGGTCTGAAGAGGTTCCTTGACCGGCTGACGGTCGACCACACCGAGCGCCTTCCGTTCGATGGGAGAGACTTTCTCTGTCTGGATGGGACCGCGGCCGTCAATTGGCTGGCCGAGCGGATTCACAACACGGCCGAGCATTTTTTCACCAACAGGCATCGAGGCAACACGGCCTGTCCGTTTCACCATGTCCCCTTCCTTGATCTCACTACTCTCGCCGAAGAGGATACACCCTACATTGTCTTCTTCCAGGTTCAGCACCATGCCGAACACACCGTGAGGGAACTCCACCAGCTCGCTCATGAGTGACTTTGAGAGACCGTACACTCGCGCAACCCCATCACCTACCTGGAGGACAGTACCGACATCGTAAATGTCAACTTCCTTCTCAAACCCAGCAAGCTGCTTCCTGAGTATTGCCGATACTTCGTCCGGTCTTACTTCCGCCATTGTCTCATCCTTTACTAATCCAGGTTAGTTTAACAGCGCTCCGCCAGAGATGAAGCGCTCCCGCAACAACTCCAACTGGTGCCGGACGCTGGCGTCCAGGACCGTATCGCCAATCCTCACAACAAGCCCACCCTGTATCGACTTGTCCAGAGAGAACCGGACGCGCACCTTCTTCTTCGTGTACATCTCCAGCTGACTCTGCAGAGTCTTTTCCTGCGGCTCCGTGAACTCCACGGCCGAGCGAACATCGACATTCACGATCCCATATTTCTCATCCCGCAGGATCGCAAATTGCTCGATAACGTCCGGCAGGATCGGCTCGCGACCCTTTGCCGTCAGAAGATGAATAAACCGCAAGGTCTCCCCGCCGATCCTCTTTTCGAGGAGCTCTTTGAACACCGCCTTCTTTTTGGCTGGTGACACAATGGGGCTGGCAATCAGCAGACGGAATTCTCTGGATCCACGCAGAAGGTTCCCCAGCATATCAAGGTCGCCCGCCGTGCCGTCGATATTCTTCTGTTCAGTCGCCGCAGTCATCAACGCCATCGCATAACGCCGGGCAACACGTACGTTCTTCATCGATGTCAGCTCTTCTGGATTTTTTTGATGGTGGCATCCACGAGTTGCCGTTGCTTGGGCGTATCGAGATTCGCGTCAAGGATCTTGCCCGCAGCAATGATCGCGAGGTCGGCCACCTCGGTGCGCAGTTGGGTTAGTGCAAGATCCTTCTCGCGCCGGATCTCGTCTTTGGCCTGCTCGATCATATGACGGGAGGATGCATTTGCCTTCTCGACAACTTCGGCCTTGATCTTCTCCCCCATCTCCCGTCCTTCCTTGATGATTCGCTGTGACCGCTCTTCTGCAAGGGCCAGCTGCCGCTTGTTTTCCTCCAACAGGCGCTGTGCCTCTTGCTGCGCTGCTTCAGATTGTTGCAGGGCGGCCCGTATTTTCTCTTCGCGCGCGCTCAGAGCCTGCACCAGCGGCTTCCACGCCAGAGCACGCAGAATCACGAGCAGAATAACGAACGTGATGATGGTCCAGACGATCAGACCTGGATTGATTTCTAACATGGGAGATCCCCGGTCGGATTATTTCGTGGCGAGGATAATGCAGATCGCAAGGGCAAAGAATGTTGCGCCCTCGATGAGCGCGGCGGCGATCAGCATCGATGTACGGACCTGACCTGCGACTTCCGGCTGGCGTCCACTTGCTTCCATTGCCGCAGCCGCGAGCTTGCCGATACCGAGTCCAGCTCCAATTACGGTGAGGGCGGCACCGATGCCTGCTGCCAAGTAACCAAGACCAGTTGCTTCCATAGTACTTCCTCCTGCAAAAGATAGTGTGTGATGGTGTGTGCGTTGTAATCGTTATAACTGCGAATCAGTGGGCATGCTCACGGTGGTCCTCATGACCGGCCTGCATACCAAGGCCCATGAAAAGGGACGTAAGCATCGTGAAGATGTATGCCTGAAGAAATGCAACAAAGAGCTCCAAGAAGTTGATTCCTAGAACAAATCCCAGCGGACCGATGGCGATAATATAGGACTGGAAGATGAAGATCAACCCTATGAGAGAGACAATCACAATGTGGCCGCCCGTCATGTTTGCAAAGAGACGAATGCAGAGCGCAAAGGGCTTGGTGAAGAGACCGAGGATCTCGATGGGGATCATGATCGGCCACAGCGCCCAATGAACGCCGCCCGTTAGATGGGCAAGATAATGGCCGAGGCCCTGAGCCTTGATCGCCGAGGCCTGAATCATGAAGAACGCTATGATGGCGAGCCCCGCAGTCACACTCACGTTCCCTGTTGCCGATGCTCCATACGGGATCAGACCGAGGAGGTTCATTATGAGGATGAAGAAGAATGTGGTGAGCAGGTAGGGCATATACTTGATACCTTTCGGACCCATGTTCGGAACGACCACTTCGTCCCTGATGAATTCGATGAACACTTCCATCAGGTTGCCGAAACCAGTCGGAACTGATTGCTTCATGTTACGCCGGGCAGCGGTAATGGCCACAATGCATAGAATCAGCGCGGCAACCCAAAGGAACACCACATGTTTCGTGATCGAGAAATCCATCGTGACGCCGGCAATCTCAACGGGGGGAAAATGAGGAAGGTCCACGTGCCCGAGGAAGGGAAGCTCCAACTCATGTGCGTCCTGCACGTGATGCAATAGTTGGGTGAACATGTTCCCCCCGTGCTCAACGCCCTGTGATGCCTCTGCGTGCACCGTGTCCGTCGCAACGTGGCTGGTCTGAAGACTATCGGATGTCAGTATGGCGAACAATGATTATCCCTGATTCTTAAGGATGACCTTCTTCTGGATGAACAAGATTTCCAGGATAAGGAAGATAACGTAAAATCCGAGCAGTGAGATGACAAGCGCGGTGGCATGAAATCCGAATGCTTTGATCAACATAACCAGCATGCCGAGCATACCGAGCATGCGAATGCCCATTCCTCCGAGCACCGCTTTCAGGAAGGTTGTGTACGATTTCTCAAACGAGAACTCAATGGCAAGATATCCCAGCAGAACATTTGCCGTGCTGAGCAACGCCCCCACAATGGTCGCCTCAATGATCTCTGCAGATCCATATCGGGAAAGCGGGTATGCTGCAATCCCTCCGCCTACCCCGAGTGCCGTCGCCACCTGCACCGGAAAACCCCTGTCAATCTTCACGCTTTGATTGCCTATGCCTTTTGCTATCCTGTTTGTTGCCAAGCGCCATTGCAGCTTTGATGAAACTGATTCCGCCCCCCACCGCACCGAGAATCACTCCTGTCAGCAGCAGCCATGGGGTGGTCCCCCATTTTGTATCGAGCCACCAGCCCAGTGCCGCGAACGCCCCCACCGCAAGTGCCAGCTGGAGGCCCAACGTCAGGAAGGGTCCAAACTCGGTGCTCCAGCCTGATCCCGAACGTTGCTGTCCGGATTTCTTTTCAGGTGGAGCCATAAGGTCATTCGTGGTGTGCTGGAGGAGTAGCCGTGGTGGGATGTCCACTCATGGAACAACGGCCATCGAACATCGCCCCTTCATCAATCACCAACCGCGCTGCCCGGACGTCGCCTTGCATTACCGACTTCGATTCGAGAATCAACTTTTCTGACGCGGTCACTGTTCCTTTCACCCGTCCTGAGACCGATATGTTCTTCGCGGTCACGCTTCCTTCTACGTTCCCCGCCGATCCAATCGCGGCGTTTGCTTTTGCCCTCACCTCTCCGATGAGCTTCCCGTCAATCCGGATACTTCCTTCCGTCGAGATCTTCCCTTCAATCGTTGTACCGGCACCAACGAGACTCAACTCTTCACTTCCTTGTCGTTTGTCGGCCACGGCATCCTCTCTTTTACTGAATCGTGTATGGTGTCAGGAGAAACTCGTTCGGGTCCTGCGGCACGCCATCCTTCCACACTTCGAAATGAAGATGTGGACCCAGACTAGTTTTGCCCGTGGAACCGCTGAGTGCGATCAGTTCCCCCCTCTTGACGAACGTATTCGAGCTCTTGAGCAGCACCTGGTTATGCTTGTAGACGGTCAGGTACCCTCCCCCGTGCGCGATGATGATCATGTTGCCATCATCGTACGACCAGTTTGAGAACACAATGTAGCCATCGGTGCCGGCGTAGACGGGCGTTCCGGTTTTTGTTGCATAGTCAATGCCGACGTGCTTGCGGGATGGATCAAACCCCTGCGTGACGAATCCTTCTGTCGGCGACAGCAGCGGGAAGGCTGCGCGGAACCCAGCATTAGAGGTCACCACCGCATTGAATCCGGAACCGGAGAGCTCATAGTCACCAAACTCCTGCACCACTGGTGGTTCACTGACGAAGACTCCACCGGTGTCGAGTTGTGCGCCAGATGTTGCTTGCCCTTCAGTCAGGTAGGCACTTAACGTACCACTAGCGACCGTGTCCTTTGTTCCCCTTTCGCCGAGCGCCTTCCGAAGCTGGGTATTGTAATCACGAAGGATCAACACATCTTCGGCAAGAGAATTGACCCGATCCTGGGTTTCCGCGATCTGCCGACCGTACCTTTGCTCAAGCTCCGGATTCCGGATGGGAATATACATGGCCACGGGTGTGTACATCAATAGTACGAGAACGAAAACAAAGATGAGAAGGAACACCCCACCACCCACCAGCCACAGCCTGAGCGCACTGTAGCGGAACCGCCTTGTCTTTCCAACTTCGCCAACAGGTACAATGACGATTTCATACATCCCGGGCCGCGAGCGGCGCCGGATTTCTCGAGAAGGCATCTCTACCAGTGCAATTTTTGGAGTGGAAATATACAGAAAAGGGGGGGGAATGTCAACGAAGGATTTCTGTAAGCTCTTTCTAAATCTTGGCTTGGGGGATTCTTGTGCTGAACTCGAGCCAGCGCCTCCCGATGTAGTCGCGCATCCGGCGTTTGAACACGTCACGATCAAACGTCAGGGCAAACGACCGCAACACTTCGGGGTGAAACGTCTCCTCCTTCATACGTCGAACCGCAGCAATCAGTGCGTCTTCGGTCTGTTCCTCAAACAACACGCCGGTCTTTAGAGCGGGTGTATTCAAGACTGTCTCGACAGCCCCCCCGCGCGCTAAAGCAATCACCGGTTTTCCGCACGCCATTGCTTCCACTGGAACAATGCCGAAGTCCTCTTCCCCGGGAAAAACCAACGCATGGCATCCGGCATAGTATTCTCTCACGCGTTCGTCACTTTGCCAGCCAACCAGCTCCACCGTTGGGCCTGCCAGATTCTTGAGTCTTCCCAATTCAGGGCCGTCACCAACAATCACCAGTTTTTCCCGAAGCTTGTTGAAAACCCGAATGGCAAGATCGACTCGCTTGTATGGCACCAGCGCGCTGACGATTAGGTAGTAGCCATCATCCCGCGTGGAAAGCCGGAAAAACGATGTGTCCACAGGTGGATATATCACGTCAGCATTACGATTATAGATTTTCTTAATCCGTTGACGAACGTTCTCCGAGATGGCCACAAGGTAATGCGGGTTTTCGGCTGTCCGAACATCCCAGCGTCTCAGGTAATTCCGGAAGAGCCACATCCCGCCCCGGGTGGAAAGGCCCGCTCTCTCTTTTCCAAAGTAGTCATCGTACAACCCCCAGATGTATCTCATGGGCGTGTAGCAGTAGCAGATGTGGAGCGCATGTGGTGGCGTCCGAACTCCCTTCGCAACCGCGTGGCTGGAGCTGACGACAAGATCGAACTCCGACAGATTAAACCGCTCGACAGCGGAGGGAAAGAGAGGAAGATAACGCCGGTAATTCCGTCCGGCGAACGGAAGCCGTTGAATGAATGATGTCCGGATAGGCATGGCTTCCAATGTTGCAGAAACCGAACCTTTGACATGAACCAGCGCAAAGAGAGTGGCCTGCGGGAATAGTTCGCATAGTGCCTCGACACATTTTTCACCTCCACGCATGGACGTGAACCACTCATGAACTATTGCTATGCGAGTTGGTTGTTTCATTCCTCATTCGTTGACGGAAAAAGATACAAAGAAGGCCCTGGAGATGCAAAACAACCGGTTGCTTCCCTCGGGGATGGTGGTTATATTTGATCAATCTTATGACGCTCCAGTACATCGTCTCCTTCAGAAATCCCACCCGACGCGGCGTGGACTATTCTTTGTCCATTCTCATCTGACGTTGCATGAGCATCCTCCTCCTGCTTGTTCTCTTCGTCGTTTTGTTCATGGTGTTCGTGTCTATGATCCTGTTTGTGATTGGTCCGGTGATGCTGCTTCAACCTCATCGCCGCACGGTGGACTACTACCGGAAGTACACAAACATCCTCCATCCTTCCGACTTGAATCTCCCGTTCGAAGAACTGATCCTGAAAACCTCCGAGGGAATTGCATTAAGCTGCTGGTTTATCAAAGCTGCTGGGAAAGAAAGGGGGACCATTGTCTACCTCCATGGCGTGAGTGAGTGTAAGATTGTCGGCCTCCCAATGGCAAAGGTGTTGCACGACCACGGATACCACGTTTTTCTCTACGACTCCCGCCGGCATGGCGATAGCGGCGGGACGTACTGCACGTACGGATTCTACGAGAAGCACGACACATCCACGATTATCAATTATCTCGAAACCAGAGATGACATCCGCGTTGGCAAGGTCGGACTCTTTGGAACCTCCATGGGTGCGGCGGTGGCGATCCAGGTTGCCGCCGTCGATAAGCGCGTACAAGCAGTTGTGGCCGAAAGCGGCTTTGCAACACTCAGGACGGTCTTCGATGACTACCAGAAGCGCATGATCCGGCTCCCCTGGCACTATCTCCGCAACATTGTGATCAAACGCTCAGAACATATTGCCCACTTCAAAGCCAACGCTGTCTCTCCGCTGGACGCGGTCCGGGATGTTCACGTTCCACTCTTCATCCTCCATGGCACGGCCGATAACCTGATCAAATACACGTACTCGGAAATGGTCTTTCACAACACGGACGAGCCGAAGGACCTGTGGCTCATCTCCGGAGCAAAACACGATGATATGGCAGAGGTGGGTGGGAAGAAGTACTACAGACGTATTCTGGGTTGGTTTGACAAGGCTCTGACATAGCGCATTACAGAGGCAAAAGGTAGCTCACTTTGAGCAGAACAACATCGTCATGCGGAAGTGTGAAAGTCTCTCGAAAGCGTTGGCTGAGTGCCGTCCGATAGTTGCCCGAATCACCGAACCGCTCCTGCGTCCAGACCAGGTACACCGTACTCCCCGGAAGATACTCCCACCGGAGCAGGATGTTTCCATTGAAAGATGCGTAGTTGATGTCGTGGTTGACCGTCTCCGCATACGGCTCCAACATTGTGCTGCCGGTAAGAGCCGAGTAGTTGTCGTACCTCCCCCGCGCAAGAAGCACCTGCCCATAAAATTGTAGCGACACTGCCCGCGTAAATGTGAAGATCCCACGCAGCCCCAAATCGAATTCATCCAGGTCCCGTTCACCGAAGAGACTCCTCCGCACACCACTGACCGTCACGTCCACGATCCTTCCGTTCGAGAAGACGCCCGTTTCTTGATCGCGCGTCCGTTCGTAGTAAATGCTTGGTGCTAGCTCCACCCATGGTGATGGCCTGAGCTTCAGGCTAAGCAGCGTATACAGACTCTTTTTCTTCTTGGTGTCAAAGCGAATACCTCCGGTGAGGGAGGCGGACACATTTATTCGTTCATCGGTCAACACTTGCAATTGCAGGTCGTTTGCTGTAGGGCGGCGGTAGATACCAATGATCCCGCGTTCCGCATCGTCATGTGAGGGAATAGCGAAGGTGTGCGAGAGGGTTGCAAGCCAGAAGTTGACGAGCTCTCCCGTCAGGCTCGTGTTCACAACGGCGTGCGTACGAACGCCATCCCAGTTCCAACGGTATTCGGGGTTGAGCGAAATGAAGTAGCGGCGGAAGAAACCTCGCGCAAAGTTCTCGCGGTAGAGAAGTTGCATATAACCACCGTGGTCATGCGGCTGCGCGAAAAACCCGATATCGTTGATGTTGAAGTGCCGGGAATAGAGATCATACGATGTCGTGTAGAACCAGTGCTTGCTGGAGATACGGGAAAAGAGCAATCGGCCTGCAGCGCCATTTCGTTTACCGGTAGATACAGAGGACCGGGCACCACTCACGAACCCATCGAGGGCATACGTCCCTTCATCAAGGCGAAGGTTCCAATCGATTCCCCCGGAAATTGCCGGAGCAACATTCTCGCGCGCCACGGAAGTCGCTATTCCCCCAATCCAGGACGTGGCTCCGATCTCCTGTTTCATACGGACCACGTTGTAGAGACCCCGGGGCTCGGTTCTGATCTCCGACTTGGTGCCTGCGACATCACGAAGTATGGCAACCTCCTCGTCTGTCACTGCAGAGACAACACCCAGCGAAAAACCTGACGACGCCCTGCCGGAGATCTTCGCTGCACCGAGAATCGTTGTCGTTTGAGGGTTCTCCTCGACTGTGCCACCCGCCGGTGGAATAACGGAGAAGCTTCCGCCCGGAGGGCGTCCGATGCGGCGGGAGAAGAAGAGCGGAAGGGCCGTGTTATCGACACCGGCACCAAACGTAAACAGTTGCGAGCCCTCCGTAAAAAAAGGTCGCTTCTCGGGAAAGAGCGTCTCGAACACAGTCAGGTTCAGCACTGCCTGGTCAACCTCCACCTGGCCGAAGTCAGGGTTGACCGTCGCATCAACCGTAAAGTTTCTTGTCAAGCCGTATTTCAGGTCAATGCCGGCGGTGACCTCGTGGTTAGATGATGCTGGCAAGCCCCCAGTCGCGGTGGTATATGTTCCTTTCCCTGATACATATGGAGCGAGCGTGAGATGCAATGGTGGAGTTATGTTCCGGATGCCGGCCACGTGGCCCCACTTCGAAACGAAGGCCCTCTCGCCCCGTGGGATCATTACCCATTCGTCCGTTTCGTGTTTGCGACTGATGTATCTGCGGAAGTTAATTCCCCAAATATGCACACCCTCCGACTGTTCCGTAAAGCGAAGCGCATGATAGGGAATTTCGAATTCCGCGGACCATCCGTCCATGTGCCTCCGCGTCTTCACGGTCCAGACCGCATCCCATGTGATATCATACACGGCTCCGTCCTGTGAGAGGACACCATCGTTTTGAATTCCGGAAACATTGGTAGAGAAAACGAATGCTGTCTGGTTGTCGTTGTAAGAATCGATCTGAACGGAAAACCGATCACTCTCCGTGCTCCGATCACGGCGGGTCAATTGTTGGACAATCTCTGATGGTTTCGAGTCGTAACAGATCACTCCGACATAGAGCGCGTCATCGTCATACAAGAGGCGAACAGAGGTTACCTCGGAGGGAAGCGCGCCTTCGTTCGGATCGAACTGCGTAAAATCAAGACCTGCCGGTGCGGTCTGCCACTGTGAATCATTCACCATCCCGTCGATCACGGGCGGTTTTTCCGTTCGAACTGCTGTGATGATCTTCAGCGATGTGCCGCCAAGACAGGGCATTGCGCAAAGAGCCCACCAGCAGGAGAATATCAGTCCACGTGTGAACATCTGTTCCAAATTGACGGATGAAAAAAATTGCCTTTAAGGCACGTGCAAGATAGCGCGCCTGTCGCAAAGAATCAATTAAGGTTCACGGAATGTTGTTGGTGGGGTGATAGGTAACACGGGGAAGCGGTGATACTTATCCCGTCAACCGGCAAAGACCGACGACGGTCTCGATGTGGTAGGTGTGCGGAAACATGTCGACCGGTTGTACTTCACTAATTGTATATGTTGAATTCTGACACAATAATTTCAGATCGCGTGCTTGGGTGGCGGGGTTACAACTGACATAGACTATCCGCTCCGGGTTGAGTGCAACGAGAGCGTGTATGACTTTCTCATGCATTCCCGATCGCGGGGGATCAACAATAACAGCGGTTGGTAAACGCCTGGATGCACTCCACTCGGTTTCTCTGGTAAGTTTCTCTTTTAAGTCCCCTACGAAGAATACACAGTTGTGGATGCCGTTGATCGTTGCGTTGTTCCGGGCATCTTCCACAGCCGCGGCAACCGCTTCAATGCCGACAACCTCTGTAACATCATCCGCCACGTACAACGCGATCGAGCCAATCCCTGAGTAAAGGTCGAAAACCACATCCCTTTTTTGAAGACGCGCCATCCGCCGTGCGGTAGCATACAGTTGCTCGGCCTGGAGCGTATTCGTCTGAAAGAACGAGTTCGCCGAGATGCGAAAGGTCTTCGTACCGATCTTCTCGGTGATGGTGCCCGGACCGTGATACACCACCTCGTGGTCCCCAATGGCCACCTGCGACTTGCGGTCCGTGATGTTGTTGACGACGGTGGTAATCGACGGTGCAACCGCGAGCAATTCGGCGGCAAGGAGACTCATCACCTCCGGCCTGTCGTCCGACGTCACCAGATTTACCATCAGCTCACCCGTATGCTTGCTCTCACGGAGGACCAGGTTGCGGAGGTAACCGGTGTGACTGATGGTGGAATATATCGTAAGGTCGTGTTGAACTGCAAACGCGCGCACAGCATTCAGAATTCTGTTTCCGGTGTCGGATTGCAGGTGGCACTCATGCAGATCGAGCACACGGTCGTACCGCTGTGGAATGTGGAGACCAAGGGCAAAACGATCGGTGACCCCGGGCGCTTGGCTCTCCAGCTCCATTTCCTCCCTGGTCAGCCAGCGTTCCCCGAATGAGAACTCCATCTTGTTCCGATATGAATAGATGTCCTCCGCACCTAGTGTGGGGTTGACGACGACTCCCCGGAAGCCTCCGATACGTTCCAGCGCGTCAACCACGTGCTGACGTTTGAAATTGAGTTGTGCATTGTAATCGACATGTTGCCATTTGCATCCGCCACAGGTGCCGAAGTACGGACACCGCGGTTCAGTCCGGAGTGCTGACTTCGTCAGCACCTCTACCACTTCTGCTTCAGCGTGTTGCTTCTTTACCTTTTTCACAACAACCCGCACCTCGTCACCCGGAACACCACCCGTGACAAACACCACCTGCCCGTCTACGCGGGCAACATTCTTGCCCTCAAACGCGAACGATTCCAGATGCAATGTGATTTCGTCGCCTCTGTTCATAGCTTAAGGCCGAGTTCTTGGTTGATCTGTTCCAGCTCTCGCGTCAACTCGTTCCATGCGAAGTATTCCGCCGCGAGGTTTTTCTCAAGCCCCTTGATCTGGGCTGTCACCATCTTCACCTTCTCACCATTTTTGTAGAAATCGGGGTCCATCATCAACCTCTCACACTCCTTCTTCTCCGCTTCCTTCTTCTCAATTGACTTCTCCACCGATTCGAGCTTCTTTTGCACCGGCTTCGTTCGCTCATACCGCCGTTGCCGTTCCTGTGCTTCCAGTCGCTTCCGTTCTTTATCACTGATCTGAGGTTCAAGAGTTTTCCGCGTAGCAACTCTTGTTTGCATGGACAGTTCTTTTTGTTTAGAGGCGATGTACTCGCTCACGTTGCCGAGATATGTCTTAACCCTTCCCTTGCTGAACTCCACCACCTTGTTCACTATCGGATCGAGGAAGTCTCGGTCGTGGGAAACGATGACGTAGCTCCCCTCAAACTCCGCAAGCGCAGCCTGAAGGATGGTCTTCGATCGCATGTCAAGATGGTTCGTTGGTTCATCCATCACGACCAGGTTGCATGGTTCGAGGAGCATTTTTGCAAGTGCCAGTCGGCTCTTTTCGCCGCCGGAAAGTACGCTCACTTTCTTGAAGACATCATCACCTCGAAACAGAAAGCACCCCAGGAGATTCCGGAGCTGCTTCCGGATCTCGCCGGTGGCCACATCATCGACGGTTTGCAGTACGTCGCGCCGCGGGTCAAGTTCCTCTGCCTGGTGTTGGGCAAAGTAAGCAATGATAATGTTGTGCCCAACCTTTCGTTCCCCAGTATCGAATGGCTCTACGCCGGCGATTATTCTTGAGAGTGTGGACTTCCCCGCTCCATTCACGCCAACAAAGGCGATCCTGTCCCCCTGGTCGATGTCGAAATCAATCCCTTCAAAGATCTTGTGGCTTCCATAACTCTTGTGCAAGTCCTTGATTTCCATGGGAACGCGGCCACCCCGCGGTGCCGGTGGAAATCGGAAGTGGATTCCGGACTCCTCATCCTCGATCTCGACGAGGTCCAGCTTTTCTAGTTGTTTAATCCTGCTTTGCACCTGTCGTGCTTTGGTCGCCTTGTACCGGAACCGCTCAATGAACTGTTCCGTTTGTTTGATCTGCTGCTGCTGATTTTTGAAGGCTGAAAGTTGAAGTTCTTTTCTTTCCGCCTTCTCCACGACGAAGAACGAATAGTTCCCTGCATACTCCGTCAGTTTGCCAAGACTTAGTTCGTAGGTCTTGGAGGTCATGTTGTCGAGAAACCGGCGGTCATGGGAGACAATCATCACGGCTCCCTCGTATGACTTGAGGTATTCTTCGAGCCATTGGAGAGAATCCAGGTCGAGGTGGTTTGTCGGTTCGTCGAGCAGCAAGAGAGACGGCTGCTGGAGGAGCAGTTTCGCCAGCGCGATACGCATCTGCCATCCGCCACTGAACTCCGCCGTTGGCTTTTCAAGGTCCGTGGGTAGAAACCCGAGTCCCATCAGCACCTTCTCGATTTTCGCTTTCATCCGGAAGGCGTCCGAGTCCTCCAGTTTGTGTTGCAGCTCGCCGTACAACTCCAACAATTCCTGGAACTCTTCCGTTGCATGATCTACCTCTCCCATTCGCTGGTGGATTTGTTCAAGGCGCTGTTGCACGTCAAGCACATCCCCAAAGACCGTCTCCACTTCCCGATACAACGTCTTACCCGTTGCGTGCATCCCTTCTTGCGGCAGGTACCCCACTGTTACGTATTTTGCCCTCGCAAGCTCGCCACTCTCCGCGTGTACTTCGCCTAGCAGGAGTTTGAGAAGCGTTGACTTCCCTGTACCGTTCGAACCGACAAGACCAATCCGATCATGCGGCCCAATGCGAAAGGAGATATCCTTGAATAAATACCTCCCGCCATATTGAAGTGATATGGTGACTGCTGAGATCATAGGAAACTAATATACGGAAAAATGCGGAGGGGGAAAAACGACGGGGAAGTCGAACGGTGGAGTTCTCAATTCAGCCTTTGAGAAACGTCGAGATGATCTCAAACAGATCATCCGGGGCGTCTGCATGTACCCAGTGGCCGGCATTGTTCACGGTGAGGATTGTCGATCGAGGAAAGAAACGTTTGATGAGTTTCCGATCATCATCGAGAATGTATCCCGACCTCCCACCTCTTACAAACAGCGAGGGCTTGTCGAATCTTGCCGGGAGGGGAATACCCTTGCTGATTTCATCATAATGTTTCTTCAACGCGGGCAGGTTCATTTTCCATTTGAACCTTCCGGTTTCATCACGTGCAAGGTTCTTCAACAAAAAATGCACCGTGGCAGACTCCGGGATCTTCACTGCCAGTGCCTCCTCAACCTCCTGTCGATGCGAATACATCCTGAGATCAAGAGAACTGAGAGCCTCAAAGATATGGTCGTGCCGCCGCCCGTAGGCCTTTGGAGCGATATCAACGACAATCAGTTTATCCACAAGCTCCGGGTACATCGCGGCACACTGCATGGCAGTCTTTCCCCCCATGGAGTGTCCGAGCAAATAGACGCTTGCAAGGGAGTGGTCGCGCATGAATGTCCGCACATCTTCGACCATTGCATCATAGCTCATGACGCTGCTATGAGAAGAGCGGCCGTGATTCCGGGCGTCAAAGGTGTATACATGAAAATAGCCAGCAAGCCTTCGGGCCAGTGTCGCCCAGTTGTCCAGCGACCCGAGGAGACCGTGTAGGATGATGAGCGGACGGCCCTTGCCGTAGGATCGGAAATGGAGGTGCACGTTGTTCAGAGAAGAGTCAGACTGACACTTTCACAACTGCCTTGTGCACAACGCCCTTCGACACCATGGGAGCGTGGGCATCGGTGGGAAAGAAAATCGCAAACCACCCCGGTGTGAGAACAACCCAACTTTCCACAGGGTCAGTGAACGTCATGAAATCCGTTTCTGGATCGTATGGCTTGCCTGGGTGCTTGCAGGTTGAAGTTCCCCGCCATCCGATCCGTTCTTCGCCATCGATGCAGTAGTGGATATCGATATACTTCCGGTGTGCTTCAAGTGGTGCATCTACTTCCTTCTTGCCGCGGTCCTTTGAGATCATGATGTAGAGATCATTTCCCGCAAGCTCTCTCTTCTCCAGGGGCATCTGTGCAAGCGCACTTTGTTCGAGAAACTCAAACGCTCGGGGAAACAGGGAATGAAGCCCGTGGTAACGGTGCGAGTGTTCCTGCCTGTCGAGTATCATGGTGAAATACAGGTTACGTTTCTTTTCCTGTTCAAGACCGAGTACCACCCCCCCAACAACAGCGGCCGGGAGATGAACAGACGCTCGTGGCAACCGAAAAGAATGGTGGAGGGAATTACTTAACGTAGTATTTCAACGGGTTTGGATCGACGCGACATTCCTCTGCAATCCGAATCCGGTCAATTTTGTTGTCATCACGCAGCTTATAGAGTCGCGGCACCATTTTATCGCGCAGCTCGATCGGTGTCATTGGGTTGATGAAGATGCTGGTCCCGCCTTCAAAGCCCGCCGGCACGTTCACACGCCACTTTACCAGCACGTGCCACGGCATTTTGTAAACAGCGTCGATCGGTGTGTAGTACCACTCCTCGTTGCAAGAGATCTGGCCGCCCATCGCTGCATGGACGGCATGGACCAAATTGCTGACCCCGCGGATCTCATCATCGGAATGCTCGTACGGCCTGCCCGCCTGCCCACGGGAGTAGATCTCGATCGTCGGGTAGCGGTGACCGAGTCCTGCAAAGGCAATGGCGGAGTCGTTTTCGGCAAAAACCAAGTTATGATGCGCGGCGAAGTTTGCACCGTATTCGTTGAAGACGTTCGCATCCTCGCGCACCATCTTGATCTGGTTGTCGATGGATGCGCCCCACTCATCCAGCGCTACCATTTGCTTGTGGAGATGATCGAAGGACGCCCCGGCCGGCCGGAGCCAGTTCTGGAATACGCTCACGTACCTGACGTACCTGTTCGTCAGGGAGATGTCGTGGATCGCCTCAATAGTGAACTTGAAGTACCGGAAGTGTTCCTCAAGCGTCATCTCACCAGAGGAAAAGAGTTCGCTGTCGTGTGTTGCCCCCTCCGTAAAATGCCGTTTTGCAATGATCAACTCATGGCCGCCGCCGAAGAACGCGTCGGCAATTGTCAGCTTTTCCGACATCGGCATTTTTTCGATCTGTTCGTCGGTCTTCCCCTCCTGGCGGAGCTTGTAGTGAATGATGTCAGAGATGTGCTTGAGGCCGACAGGGTTGGCAAGGTAGCCTTCCTTCCATTTCTGCCGGGCAGCAGCCATCTTGTACGCGTAGTTCTTCCGCCAATAATCCAGTGTCACAATCTCAAACATGTTGCCGACACGACGGAACTCTGCGGTGGTCTCCGAGTACTTGTCGGCAGGGAGTGTATCCAAACGTTCCCAGTGATCGTGGTGACGGACGAGACGGGATTTCTCCGGAGGGGTCTCCAGGTACCGCGGCGGGCAGAAACTGCAGTAGTCCTCCGGTGTGTGGAGAGCAAGCGGCCTGGCTGTCTCCGGAATCTCGTTGACGATTGGCTTGTTCCGACGTCCGGGCACAGCCCATACTTCGGTCCCCGTGAATGGATTCACCTGCTTCACGGTCCCGTCGGGCATGATGTTGTAGAAGATCGTCGCCTGCATGCAGTGCCCCGGAATTATGAGCGATGTGTGGCCGCCGCCAGCAGCGCATCCACTTTTGCAACACTCTCTGCTTCGGCATAAAAACGTATCAGCGGCTCAGTGCCTGATGCGCGGACCAGCACCCATCCCCCATCAACGAACAGTTTGTTGCCGTCGGTGTCTTTCCGTCCCGTCACCGCATATCCCCCGATTTCCTTGACTCCGCGCTGATATTTTTTCATAATTGCCAGCTTCTCTTTCTCCGTCACGTGGAGGTCCACACGTTTGAACTCGTGCTGTCCGAACTCGCCCATCAGTTCCTGCACCAGGGCGCTCAACGGCTTTCCGCGCACAGCCATCATTTCACAGAGGAGAAGGCCGAGAAAAATTCCGTCGCGTTCCGGGAGATGTCCCTTTACACCGAGCCCCCCACTCTCCTCGCCGCCGATCAGCACATCCCGTTGCGTCATCAACCGGCAGATATGCTTGAACCCGATGGCCGTCTCGTGCATTGTGAGGCCGTACTTTGCACACTGCTGGTCCACCATCTGGGTCACCGAGAACGACTTAACCACTTCACCGGTCATTGACTTCTGCTCCACGAAGTACTTCAGGAGAAGAGAAAATATCCGGTGGGAGTCCACAAAGTTCCCCTGCTCATCCGTCGCGCCGATCCTGTCCGCATCTCCGTCTGTTGCAATGCCAATATGGTAGCCTTCTCCCCTGACATGGTGCGAAAGCTCAGTCAGGTTCTGTGCGAGCGGCTCGGGGTTCGTGCCGGCAAACGATGGGTTGTATGTTTCATGGATCTGTTTTATTCCCGGTAACGTTGTATCCAGCACCCCCTGACCGGCTCCATACATCGCATCGTACAGTATCCTGATGCCAGACCTCCGGATAAGGTCGAGGTTGATCTTCGTGGCGAGATCGTCCAGATACCGTTGCTTCATCCCTATCATCTGGATTTTCCCCTTGTCCACGAGCTGCGCGAAGGTGTGCTTGCCCGCGGGGAGGTTCTTTCGCTTCATGACCTGCGCGAGTTCCTTCTCCACTTTCGTGATCATTTCCGGATGCGCTGGACCGCCGAAGTCTCCCTTGATCTTGAACCCGTTGTACTTCGCCGGGTTGTGACTTGCAGTGATGACAACACCACCGGCGGCGTTCTCCATCCGGGTGAGAAGTGAGACCATCGGGGTTGTGGCGATACTGTTCGAGAGCTTTACCCTGAGCCCGGCATTGGCAATCACTTCAGCTGATTTCTCGGCGAACTCACGCGACATGAACCGGGCGTCATACCCGATCACGATGCCGTTCTTCGCCTTCTTGTGTTTCTTGAAATACCGCGCTGTTGCAAGGGCGACACGTTCCAGGTTCGCAAACGTGAAGTCATCGCCGATGACTGCTCGCCAGCCGTCCGTACCGAATTTGATGGGTTGAGTCATTGTTCCTTTATTTCCTGAGAACCTTACTCAAGGATAAAACAATTCGCTCGCTAAGCAAGTCGGTGTCTTTGCACTTTTGTGGTGGAGTCTTTATCGGTTGAACGCTCCTATCCCCGCATACATGCCGTTGGTTCCGAGCTCTTCCTGAATGCGCAGAAGTTGGTTGTACTTTGCGATCCGGTCGGTGCGGCTTGCCGAGCCGGTCTTGATTTGTCCCGCATTTGTGGCAACGGCAATGTCTGCAATCGTTGCGTCCTCTGTTTCGCCGGAGCGGTGACTGATGACGCATGTATAGCCCGCACGTTTTGCCATCTCTATGGCATCGAGTGTTTCGGTCAGCGTGCCGATCTGATTCACTTTGATGAGGATGGAGTTCGCCACCCCATGCTCGATCCCTTTGTGTAAGAATTCCGTGTTTGTGACAAACAAGTCATCCCCTACAAGCTGGACCTTCTTGCCGAGCGTGTCGGTCATGAGTTTCCATCCATCCCAATCGTTCTCGGACATCCCATCCTCAATCGAAATGATCGGATATTGCTTCACCCATTGCTCGTAGAACCTCACCATCTGCTCTGAGGACTTCGAGGATTTGTCCGACTTGCTGAAGACGTACTTTCCGTTCTCGAAAAACTCACTCGATGCAGGGTCAAGCGCAAGGTAGATGTCCTTTCCCGGCTCGTAGTTCGCCTTGCCAATGGCTTCAAGAATCACCTCGACTGCCTCTTCGTTCGATTTCAGGCTCGGTGCAAACCCGCCTTCATCACCGACGGCTGTGTTGTAACCCTTCTTATGCAGCACTGACTTGAGCGCATGGAACACTTCAGCTCCCATTCGTAACGCTTCGCTGAAGCTTGGCGCGCTTACGGGAACAATCATGAACTCCTGAAGGTCGACGTTGTTGTCCGCGTGCTTGCCGCCGTTGAGGATATTCATCATCGGGACCGGGAGGTACTTCGCATTTGTCCCTCCGATGTAACGATAGAGAGGCAGATGGAGAGATAGGGCGGCCGCTTTCGCAACGGCCAGGGAAACGCCGAGGATCGCATTGGCGCCGAGCTTTGACTTATTTGGCGTGCCGTCCAGCTCGATCATCATCCTGTCGATTCCGACCTGATCGAGCGCATCGAAACCGGTTAGTTCTCCGGCAAGCGTGTTGTTCACATGCTCGACAGCATTCAGTACTCCTTTACCGAGGTAGCGGGCTTTATCACCGTCACGCAATTCTACGGCTTCATGTTCCCCTGTGGAGGCGCCGCTGGGTACTGCCGCGCGGCCTTTGATGCTGTTTTCCAGTTCAACATCTACTTCAATTGTAGGGTTACCTCGTGAATCGAGTATCTCGCGTGCATAGACATCGGTAATCGTCGTGGTCATTCTTCTAACTCCTCGTCGGCAATTGCAGTTTCAAGGGGGAGAATTATGGAAGGTACAAAAAGGTGTAGAAAGAAAGCCAAAACCGTTGACAAAATCAATGAAGAATCTCGGCTTGGTGGCTGCAGTTCCAGGGAAAAGCTCCAGAACAAGGCGCAGGGAACTGCTCTCCTGACTGGTCAGACCACATTATCGGGAAACAACTTGACCAACGGCAAGAAACACTTCGCGAACAGAAAGCAGCTTCATGCACTCCATGAATCCCTCACCTTTCCGGTTGCAGAAGTCGAGATGACAGGGGTGACAGGAAACGTCTCTGCGGAGGGCCGTGTGTCCCTGCTCGCGCGCGTACGGGAACCAGATATTCTCCTCGCCAGGTCCGAAGATACCTATAGTCGGTGTTCCCACGGCAGCAGCGATATGCATCGTCCCGTTATCATTGGCGACGTACGCAGCACAATGTGAGAGGATGGCAGCAAGCTGGCGGAGCGGAAGATCGGCAATAACTTTCACGGAGGCAGTCGAAGACCTCAATACTTCTTTTACAGCGTCGCCATCGCCAGGGCCTGCGGTGATGATGACCTGTGCGCCGAGTTTCGCTGTCAGCATGTCGGCAAGTTCGCCAAACCTCTCGGGCAGCCAGCACTTGGCGGGCCACGTCGCTCCGGGGTGGAGGCCAATGATCGTCTTTGAAAAGTCCAGCGGCGCGGTATCGTGATCGAGCCACTGTAGGTAGATGCGTGCTTCGCGCCGCTCATCTTCGGTAACGAAGATTTCCGTCTTCATTGCGGTGGGTGGAATACCCGCGGCACGGATAAACTGATTGTGGAACTCAATGGCGGTCTTCGGTTCCCCGTTATCCCGCACACGAACGGTATAGAGCGAACCCCGCCCTTTCCGCTCCGCGCCGACTCTTACCTTTGCACCGCTGAGATATGTGAGCAGAGCCGAACGGGGATTACCAAAAAGATCGATGGCGAGATCGAAACCGCGACGCCGGAGTTGCCACGCGACCCGCGGCTGCTCGAAGATTGTCGGCTTGGCGAAATCGAACGGGATGATGTCGTTCAGGTTGGGGTTGTGCTCAAGCAGGGAGACAGCGTTCTTCTCTCCCATGTATGCAATGTAGGCATCGGGGTATGCATTGCGCACAGAGCGAATCAACGGCGTGGTCAGCACCACATCGCCGATGAACTTCATGCGTGTGAGGAGGATGCGATTGTACGGGAGTGCCAAGGAGGTTTGTTTTCTGAGATTGAACAGCCGCGGATTATTTTACCGAAACCAGGCCCGAAAATCAAGGCAACAGATATTTCCCCATCCACTCGCAACGCTCCACCCACTCATTCACCTCGTTCCGGGCAACGTCGGTGGCAATGAAGTTCAGCGACGTCCAGTACAACGACTTTGCCTCCTCGAACCGTTTGAGTCTGAACATGCCGTACCCCATTGTTTTCCAGCGTAGGGCCTCGATCTGAGGAACACCGATCCCCGGCGCCAATTGCCGTAGAACACGTATGGCATCGTCCCATCGGTGAAGTCGCGTCAGCACTCTTCCCTTATGATAGAGCGGAAGCCAATGAATGCTATCGACCACCATTGAATCAAGCGTGGATATTCGAAGTGTATCCGAGGCAGAGGAAAGGTAGTACCGGAACAACGCATCTCGGTTGATCGTATCTTTAACGGCTGTACTGCACACGAGCGCAGCTTCGGTGAGAGGTTCCGTAATCTCCGCACATGCCACGCGATGGAAGAGATCGAGGGCGCTTGTGTAATTCCCCT
Source organism: Bacteroidota bacterium (assembly GCA_035687895.1). Lineage (GTDB taxonomy): Bacteria > Bacteroidota > Ignavibacteria > UBA10030 > UBA6906 > JAERML01. The sequence goes on from DASRUE010000111.1 coordinate 29,873, forward strand.
CACCCCATCGGGCAAGACCGATGTTGACCAGAAGCGGAAGATACTGTGCCGGATTGGGGTCTTTCATGATAATCGTATCAAGTGCCGTCGTCAAAACTGCGAACTCCCGTGCGTGCAATGCGCTTGCAAGGTAACCGCTCAGCGCGTCGTACCCTCTTCCATCGTCATACGATTGACCGTACAATCTGGCAGCAGTCGTATAGTCCTTCCCGATAAACTTCTCGCGCGCCTCGGCGTTTCTGGCTGCAATTACACGCGCACAGACCTTCTGAAAGATTGCCGGACGGCGAAACAATACGTCGATCGCATCGCGGTCACCATCCGTCACCGGGATTCTGTCGAGGAATCCCTGCCATTCCGTGATCAGATCGCCGAGCGACCTCCCATAGATGAGATCATACTCGCCGTTCCGATACAATTGCATCATCCTTCGGATGCCATACCGATCGATGAGGAAGCGACAGAAGGAACCGGCCACCACATAGCTCACCGACGAAGATTGCGCTGCAAACCCAGTTATAGTCATTAACCAACTGATGTCTGGCGCCACTCCGAACTTCCTCATTCCGGCGGCATACTGATGCAGTGTCCGGTTTCCCCAGTCCCATTCGATGGCCATGGCGAGGCCTTCGACCAGTCCTGTGCTGAGGCTTGCATGAATCACCGGCATCCCGAAAGGGGCAGCGAGAACGTGGACCAGCTCATGCTTGAGCGTGCCGTCAAGGGAGTGCTTCGCGATGTGGATCTGGTTGCTCCATGGCTTGGCAATGTTGGTGTTTCCCACTCCCATCAATCGCTGTTTCACTTCTGCCGAAGGGTAGATGTATGACTCCACCCGCCCGTGGAATGGAAGGTGAAGTGCATCGCAAAGCTGCATGAGCCGAAACTCGTGCTCAGCCCCAATCCATTTGATCTCGTCCCCGGAGTATGATTCACCGCTATAGTAGATCGTGAAATGTTCGGTGGTGAACGAGGAACCAAGCTGACCTTGGATGTACCCGGCAGGTGACTCAAACCCCAGCTGCGCGCGAAACAGATACACACCAACAAGAACAACACAGACGGCAGCGCTTCTACTCCTCACTTCCGGACTAACCAATACGCGAACAAGGGCAATGCCTTTGGCCGTTGTTGGTGCAGCAAACTTGACCGATCGCAGGAGAAGGAACGTCATCCAGAGAACGACGCCCCCCGCGAACAGAGTGAAAAACCTGAACCATACCAGGGCACGGGGAATGCCAAGCGACTCATCATAAGTGAGTCCGGGGAAATACCCGTAAAAGAAATTGTAGGAAAAAATCGCTGGCGTATAGTATCCGAGTCCAAGCGTATAGGCGAACGTCGCCAGCATGAAGAGGATGAACATCATTCTTGGAAATCGATAGTGCGCCGCACAGAAGAATGCGATGGCGCCCGCAAACAGAACGCTGACGGTTGGGATAAGGAGAAAGAATCCGGCACCCTCTGCAACCGAGCAATTCTTCACGAACAGTGCGTTGGTCAGCATTACAGCCAGTGGGATAATCAGAAGAGTGAGATTGATCTTCGCTGCAATGAGGAAGGCGTTTCTGCCGATCGCGACCCTCGCGTCCGGCTCGAGGTCGGGACCGGACAACAACGGTCTTACAAGCGAGATCGTAAGGAACCCTGCGATCAACGATCCGAGAAGACCGATGAGGAACGAAAACTCAAACCCGAGGTAGTTTAGAAGAGGAACCTGTGTGGAGATGAGTGAGGCGACTGCATACAACCCAACAGACAACAATACCGGACGTGATCGGAGGGAGCCCATACACATTGGTTTCTTTCAACACAAAGACACGAAGCTACACACAGGATTACAAAGATAGTATCACTCGGGCAGGACGAACATGCTTTCTTTCCCGTGATGTGCTGCAAACCGGAATCTTCAGCCAAGCCCTCTGCGAACTCTAGAACTCTTCTCCGGCGACTCGTTGAATATCGGCCCCGAGCGCCTGGAGCTTCTTCTCGATGGCTTCATAGCCCCGATCAATATGATAAACACGGAGAACTTCCGTTGTCCCTTCGGCCACAAGTCCAGCGAGGATCAACGAGGCGGACGCCCGCAGGTCGGTCGACATGACGGTTGCTCCCATCAACTGCTTCACGCCACGGACAACTGCCGCGTTCTCCTTCATTTCGATGTCAGCACCGAGCCGGACAAGTTCGGGAACGTGTTTGAACCGGTCGGTGTAGATCGTGTCCGTTACAATCGAGGTTCCGTTGGCAATCGCCATCATTGAGATCCACTGTGCTTGCATGTCGGTGGGGAAGCCCGGGTAGATTGTTGCGGTCACATCAGCGGGGGCGATATGCTCGGGAGCCTCTAATGTAATCCGGGTTCCCTCGGTCTTTATCCTGCAACCTGCATCTTCGAGTTTTGCGGTAAGTGCCGACAGATGGCCTGGATTGACATGGTTGAGCGTGACGGACCCCTTTGTCATGGCGCCGGCAACGAGAAACGTTCCCGCCTCAATTCTATCCGGGATTGTATCCGCGGTGACAGGATGAAGTTCTTCCACTCCTTCGATCTCGAGTCTGTTGGTTCCGACACCATCAATCCTCGCTCCCATGGCCTGAAGGAACTCCACTAATGAAGTGATTTCCGGCTCAATGGCTGCATTTTCGATCAGGGTTGTCCCTTTTGCAAGAACTGCTGCCATCAGAACATTGCCTGTTGCCCCAACGCTCGACACATCAAAATACACTTTCGCTCCGTTGAGCCTTCCTGCTTTTGCAATGATGTACCCCCGTTTCAACTCAACCTCGGCACCTAACTTGCGCATCCCTTCCAGGTGAAGGTTCACCGGCCTGGGACCCCAGGCACAGCCACCCGGCAGCGACACCTTCGCCCGTCCGTACCGGGCCAGCAGTGGCCCGAGCACGTAAATTGATGCGCGCATTTTTTTCACATGCTCATATGGGGCTTCTTGCTTGATGATACTCGAAGTATCGAGAGTCAGAAGATGATCCTTCAGCGTGATCTTTGCCCCCATCGACTTCAGGAGGCTTGACATGGTTGCCACGTCACGCAGCGAGGGGGTGTTTGAAAGTCGGAAAACGCCATTTGACAACAGCGCTGCCGGCATCAAGGCGAGCGTCGCGTTCTTTGCACCGCTGATAGTGACGGTGCCGTTGAGTTTCTTTCCACCATGAATGACGAACTTGTCCACTATGATCCTTCGGTCAGAGTTATGAAAAAGATTATCAGTGTGAGGGTGGTACTCTTGCGGAAGCGCTTTGTTCCGGTTGCGTGAGCAATGTGACCAAAAAAGAGTGGAAAGTCAATGCACGAAAAAGCACAAGCGTCACGTCTGTTCACGCTAGCATATCCTTTGTACTAGAAAGTCATTCGCATGCAGTTCGCTTGCATCTCACGGCACCTCCACCTATATTTGCTCTCGTTCTTCAATCTCCCTCTCATGAATCTCCATCGCCTAACGGTTGTTGCTTCGCTGGCTCTCCTGTTGCCCTGGAGAGCAACCCCTCAGATCTCTCTTGTTGATGACCTTCAGCGCGCGGTTGTCATTCCTGCGCCGGCCAGACGTGTGGTATCTCTCGCGCCCAGCATCACGGAAACACTCTTTGCAATCGGGGCCGGAGGGCAGGTTGTCGGAGTAACAGACTATTGCACGTTTCCTCCTGAGGCGAAGACAAAAACCTCGGTGGGGGGCATCGTGAACCCGAGCATGGAGGCCATCGTTGCCGCCAAACCGGATCTGATCGTGGTAAGCATGGAAGGAAATGTGCGGGATGATTTTGCGAGACTGCAGGAACTGGGAGTGCCGGTCTTTGTAACCAACCCAAGGACGTTGGAGGGCATCCACAAATCCATCGCTGATCTCGGCGCGCTTACAGGAAGGATCGATTCATCTGCCACCGTAGTTCAAATGATGCGTACACGCGAGGACTCCGTGGTGACACACGCCAGAGCACGGATGAAGAAAGGGGTGCTTCTTTTCGTTTCCCTCCAGCCCCTCATTGTTGTTGGCGGAAGGACGTACCTGAACGAACTCCTTGGGCTTGCCGGCGCGGTCAATCTCGCCGCCGACGCGCCTTCAACGTATCCGACCATCAGCCGGGAGGCCGTGCTCGCGGACATGCCGGATGTTCTGCTCTTCATGTCGGACGTTGTGGCCAGCCCAGAAAACCTCTTAAAGCTCTATCCAGAGTGGCGCACACTGGAAGCGGTTCAGAGCAACCACATTTTTTTCCTCGACGCAGATATCGTGTCACGACCCGGCCCCCGCGCAGTTGACGCGCTGGAATCGTTATATCGTACCATCCACATGGGACATCAATGAGATCAAGAAAGCAGATCCGAAACTCTTCCAAAGTCCGTACCGTCAAACCAGCCATTCAAACCAGACGCAAAGTCTTCATTGCGGTTGCTGGTAATATCGGCTCCGGAAAGTCCTCCCTCACCAGGCTGCTCAGCCAGCAATTCGGTTGGACGCCATACTACGAGTCGGTGGAGGATAACCCCTATCTCAGCGACTTCTACGCAAACATGAGACGCTGGTCCTTTAACCTTCAGGTGTATTTTCTCTCCAACCGGTTTCGAAGCCACAAGGCGATCACCGAGGGGAGGCGGTCCGTGATCCTCGACCGTGTTATCTATGAGGACGCTGAGATCTTCGCCCGGAACCTCTTTGAGATCGGAAACATGGAAGAGCGGGATTATACGAACTACGTGAAGCTGTACAAGGTGATGACCGAGTATCTCCGGGCGCCGGATCTTCTCATTTATCTCCGTGCGAACGTGCAGACCTTACAGAAGCAGATTGCGCAGCGGGGAAGAGACTTTGAACAGTCGATCTCGAAGGAATATCTGGAGCAACTGAACAGACACTACGAGGCGTGGACAACCCATTACACCAAGGGGCCGCTACTTACTGTGGAATCCGACACCCTTGATTTCGTCAACAGCAAGAACGACCTGAATGCGGTCGTCGGGATGATCAAGAAAAAGCTCCGTCGTAAACTATAGTCATGAGACCGGGAGAATTCTTCCTGTACATTCTCCAAATCCGATCCGCGCGGGTCCCGGTCCTTCACAGAATCCCCGTAACGTCACTTCATCGCCATCCTGCAAGAATCGTCGTGTTTCCCCCGTAGGAAGCTGCAAAGGTTCCGTGCCGCGCCAGGTAAGCTCAAGCAGGCAACCGCGTGCATCTTTCGCCAGGCCTGAAACTGTTCCGCTTCCGAGCATGTCGCCGGGACGCAGATTACAACCATTGCTGGCGTGATGCGCGAGCATCTGTGCCGGCGTCCAATACATGTCGGCCAGACTGCTCCGGCTCAATCTGGCCGGTGCCATGCGCGCATTGCGCATCTGCTCAGTAGTAAGATACACTTCCAGTTTGATCTCGATCCCGCCGCGACTTTGGTCGGACGGAGAAAGAAGATATGGAAGGGGAGCCGGATCTCCCGATGCACGGGCGAATGCAGGAACACGGTATGGCTCCAGTGCTTCCATCGTGACGATCCAGGGGGAAATCGTGCTGGTAAAATTCTTGGCAAGGAAAGGACCGAGCGGCTGGTACTCCCACGTCTGAATATCACGAGCAGACCAGTCGTTGAGTAAGCAGACTCCGAACAGGTGCGCCTCCGCGCGATCAATGGGTATCGCCTGGCCCAATGGGTTGCCCGGACCGATAAAGAACCCAACTTCCAGTTCATAGTCGAGAAGATTGCTCGGGCCGAACGTCGGTGATGCTGCGTTCGGGTCTTTCCGTTGCCCCGATGGTCGACGCACCGGCGTACCGCTCACCACAATGGATGACGAGCGACCGTGGTACCCTATGGGAACGTACTTATAGTTTGGAAGCAACGGGTTATCCGGACGGAGCATACTTCCCACGTTGGTCGCGTGGAATATCGATGCGTAGAAATCGGTATAGTCCCCAATTACAACAGGCAGATGCATCTCTGCCCCGTTCATCGCAACGAGGTACGGCGAGACGGCCTCCCGCTCTTTTGCTCCGGCACGAAGAAGCTCGCTCAGTCTGCGCCGCAGCAGCGACGAGTGGTCTTTCCCCAGCGCCATGAGAGCATTAAGCGTTGAACCCGCGCATGCTTGCGCGGCCTCCCTCTCAGGGCCATTCAACAAGCCCGCCTGCAGACAACCCTGGAGGTCCAATATCCGGTCGCCGATCCCCACGCCAATACGCGCACTCTCACTTTCTCCGCGCCGTGTGAAGGCGCCCAACGGGAGATTCTGCATTGGGAAGTCCGCGTCTGGTTGATTCGCGGAATCCACCCAGCTCTTTAACCGGGGGTTGTGCGTGTCGTTCAATGAGGTACTCATAAGAGTCCAAGTGCCATAAGGTCATCCACCGGTTCGCGAAAGGAGCATGAGCCAAACGTAGTGGCAGCGGTTCGCCGCGTTGTTTCAAGGTCTGTGTTCGTTAGCTGATGTTCTCTCCATCGAACGCCACTGTGTTCGAACCTGAAGGCATCGACCGATTGTTCTTCCAGAACTTCCGTCAGATCTTTCATGCCCATCCCTTTGCGCACAAATGCTGCGGCAAGAAAAACATTCAAGAATCCGAACATGGTACCGGATGGGCTATCCGCCGCGTACGTTAGGCGGTAGGTTGACCGAACGGGATGATGAAGTCCGGCCGTTGCCTTAAAGGGAACGCCAGTGGCTACGCATTCATGGATGAACCGTGCAAGCTCGGCGCTGGAGGGGAACATTTCAGCACTGGTGCCACCTGTGCGGACTTTGGCGCGCAGCCCGGTTGCCGCAATAGCTGAAAGAAGCGGTTGTGGATCGGGACCAATGGGCAACTCGTTGTAGATCTCCATACCTGCCGGTTTTTGATGGGCAAAGTGTTTGATCTCTTCGGCGCTTGATGCCTTAGTTTCAATCGCGCCAACTGCCGCCGATGCTGGTCCGTTTCGCTTGTTGAAGTCCCGGACAATGCTCATCTCTTTCTCAAAGTCTTGACTTACAAGCACGCTCAGCTTCCAGAGTGAGTGGGCCTTGGACTGTATTACGTCCTCAGCCGAAATTGAGAACTCGTCGAGACGGGAAACAGGAACGATAAAGCTTCCCAGCATCCACGCGTTCGGTCCGTTTCTATACTCGGCATAGTTGCGGACGGCGGTCGCCATATCCAGGCCAGCCGGGGGAAAAAGACCTGCGTAATCCACAATCCCGCGGAGGAAGGTGTGGAGCGGGTTCATGGAAGCATCGGTGAGTAGGATTCCTTCCTCCAATTCCTAATGATCTCAGGAGGGTTAGCTTCTTTGTCTACGCGAGCGTTGGAAAAACATAAAGAGAAGAAGCGCAATGTGCAAGCCATCGTATTGCCGGTCCGGGCACCCGAACGAAGTCGCCGCTCGATATCGCCACCCCTTGACGCCTTCCTTGTTCATCTTCCTGCTAGAAGAAAAACATCTTCACGGCAATGATCAGGAGAAAGACCGCGTAGAACTTGCGCAGGTTGTCCACGTGTGTCTTGTGTGCAACAGATGCACCAAGTCTGGCAAACGGGAGTGTTCCCACAATAATAGGAATGGAATGAAGATAGTCCACATACCCCAGCGTGTAGGGCGGAAGAAGCGGATTCCCCCACCCCTTCCAGACATAGCCGAGTGTTGCTGCCAGCGCAGTAATGACGATCGTGGCGCTGGAGGTGCCGAGTGCTTTCTTCAACGGGAACTTGAGCAGTGTGTACATCATCGGAATGGAAAAAACTCCGCCTCCTACACCGGCAAGTGATGAGACAATTCCTACGACACCCCCCGTT
>DASRUE010000112.1:0-3884 GCA_035687895.1 Bacteroidota bacterium
ACGCCCGGCGGTAGCAAAATCCCTCCAACCACGCGCTCGACCGATAGGCCATCCCATCGGGACGTAAGATCCCCAGACGCGTCGCACTCTCAGGCCAGAGATCGGAGACATTGAAGATCATACACGACCCCTTAAGCCGGCTCAGCCAAAACCCGGACATGCCAAGGAATAGTGGAGGACTCTCCACCAGCAAGTAATCAGTCCGCGGAAGAAAGAAACTCCCAAAGACCGCAGATGATAATACAAACGAGAAGTAATTGGCCAGACGGTGGAGGTAGTCTGCTCTCTGAGTGGGATAGATGAATGTTCGGATGACCTTCACTCCATCACGTGTTTCTTTCCTATAGAGACCTCCATATCCGGGATAGATTTCTCCCTTTGGATAATTCGGCATCGCCGTCAGGACGACCACGTCATGTCCTCGCCGCGCAAAACGCATGGCAAGTTCTGACAATCGGTTTTGGGGAGCTCCAATTTCCGGAGGATAGTACTGGGTGAGGAAGACGATCTTCATTGTTTTCTTCTCACCTTTTTTGCATTGCGCCATGTTGTGGCAAGCATCCACACATCTCTCGATTGGGTATCATTGGAGGACGCCTTTCATCGCGATTCTGTGAAGCACTCAGACCCATTGGACAACCGTACGGCCATGTGGAGGAAGATCCCCCCAAACTGCCTGCCAGTCACCCCACGAACGCGAACCGCACGGCGTTCCACCGGACCATTTTACCAGACCTGGATCAATTGTGCGTGGAAGAAGAAGCGTGAGATCCGAAACGGGCTGTCCCGATGCATTCTCTATTTCCATTGAATGTGGACCCACAGGGGTGCATCGTACACTTTGGATGTTTCTCACCCAATTGACCAGATCCCTCGCCGTGGGGTTCCATAGTTTTCCTGAGCGAACGGCAGCCTCAAGGAGATCAAGAAATGATGTCCATTCCCATCTCAGCCGGGGTGGTGTCGTACCCGGCTGAAAGATGCCTGCAATATACGGAAGTTGGTTGAGAATGTAGGAATGCCCGATATGCAATCCTCGTTCCTCAATGAGACTCTCCAACTGCGCTTTTGTGTACGCATCGCTCGTGTGGGTTATCTCGTTTGTCGTGAACAGCATCATGTCATCCGGAGTGCATTGATGCAATGGCACTCCACGTTCAGGATAGAGTGCGGCTGCCAGGTGCATGAGTTCATGCAGTGTGTATGGCTCGTCGGACGGTGCCTCTTTCTTCACCCATGTTCTCACAAAACTGCGGTACACGGCACTCAACGAAGTCCGGATATCCACTAGCTTGACCCTTTTGGTTCGCTGCCACTTAAGGAGAATGTTGCGGAACGTTGCCATCATCACCTTCAGCACTATCCATCGGGGGTGGCTAAGATAGCGGTGGACGATCGACCGAAGATAGTGCATTCCAACCAGGAATTCTCCCCGCAAGAAATGCCTTACCATGAACGATGCCATCGGGCCAAGATCAGATACTGCAGGGGCGATCAAATTCAGTGTCCGGCAAGCATTAGTGGGTGTATCCTGATACGACCAGAGCGCTGAGAACCCCTTCGCTTTCAATTCCCTAAGCAGCATGTAATCCGGGTGCTCTCCTCCTCCCATCGCGTAGAGGTAATCGAAACTGGAGCCATGATCAATCCACGTGGCGGGATTCCATTCCCGAGCAAAGCGATCGAGCGCCATCTGAAACGCACGGGGGTGTATATTGTTCGACTCGTTCAGCGCATGTGGAGCAATCTCGCTCCCATCCTCATACAACTCTCGAACCAGAGTCCGGTACTGCGGGTCCTCCAATGAGGCTGCCGGAGGCCGGTCGGGCGGTGTTGACGACAACGAGAAGACGCCTTTGGTTATCTTGAGACCGCGCCCCAACCAGCCCCGTGTGTCCTCACCGCCATGAAGAAACGAGCGGATACGTGCCTCGGTATCATAGTCGCAATGGTCGGTCAGCACAAAGCCTGCTTCTGCGCCGCGTGGATAGCGTGAGATTATCGCCGGGAGCTCATCCGCGGCCTCGCTGGACGACAGGAACAATTCCACCTGAATTGATTGTCCGGCGTTCCATTCTGGCGCCGCAGCAGAGATGTTCCCGTTTGGCAAGAACCGCCACCGTGGATGCAGCGCAGCGGCGTCGAGCATAACCCGTATCCGGAACTCTCCATGTTCCCATCGTAACTCGGCAGCGATCCCCTGCCCCTTCGACCTCAATTCGTTTTGCACAGCCTCGTGTGCTCCCCAGCGAACGCAGAGACTCCCAAGGTCATTGAGAGCATCATGTCGACTTAGCTCGCGCCACTGGAAATGTCTGTTAATAAAGCGGGGTGCCCGGGGACTTGGAGAATAGAGGTCAATCGAGCAAACTCCGACCCGGACCTTCTGCAGAGCTGTCGCGGTAACGGACAAAATACTCTGCCGCCAAGGCGAACCATTTCCTCGATCTGAGCGGCACACTGTTAATTCGATAGTTCCATCAGAATAGACCCACAAGTTCTCCGAGCGGCGCTCCCACGGCCGATCCGCAAACTCAGGCTTCTGCACCTCCTGCGATTGAGAACTTGCATAGCGCAGCAAGGGGCTTCCAAGGTATACCGGGGGATTCTTCTCCCCACCCCAGCATTGCTGCAATTCTCCAATGTGTTCAGGTACTCTATTCACGAAGAGATCACCCGGCCTGATTCTCGATACCGCTGAGATCGAGGAGAATGCTGACATTCGCGGGCGAGGTAATATCAAGATTAATATACGGCCACGATGTCATCTCCGCTCTCTTCTTCGCCATCTCCACGAAGGAGTCTCCCTTGACCCATTCCCCGGAGAACCACGATTGTACCGTTGAAACCACATGCTCTCTCCTGTATTCTTTTAGGTAATCAAGTGAGGGAAGGACTCGCTGACGCTTTGCAGGGTCTTTTGTTTTCATCACCCGGCGCATGAGCACCTGGTCCAGGCCCGATCTCAACCCCCAGAGCAGCTCACGAATGGCTGCCGGGGCGCGTCCGCTCAGCCAAGGAATCTGAGCGGAGGGAATCCGGCCCAGTTCGTCAAACTCGGGGAGCCGTGCGATGGCATCCATCAGTCTTCTCCGCAAACGGAGATGAGGGTGCAGCGTCGAAAGAAACCGGAGTGATCGCATTGACATGACGGGAGACATCGGACGGAAGACCGAAGTCAGGAGGACGTTTTGACTCGACAACGTAAAGCGCGTCTTGTGGAACCAGAGAAAAAGTTCCTCAAACATGGGAACAAAAGGAGGTATGTTCTCATGCACGCGCTCTGTGCTCAGCTCAAGGTCGGCCGCAGTTTCCTGTGCAATGCACGCATCAGTGCACTCAGATCTCAGGCCAGGAGAGAGCTTGCTCGCATTCTCCAGCATTGAGGAGACGATTTCCCGGGTCTTCCCCTTTTTCCATTCCTCAAATTGCTCTGTTGTTGCTGGCTGGAATCGCTCACGCCGCCCCAGCATGCTGTTGACATAGGACCTTCGGCGCGCACTTCTCGACGAAACAGTAGTCATGTATCTCCCATCGATTGCCTGGGAGTGATCTCCGAGCAGGAGGATATCTTTTCCCATGCTCCTCTCCCGCAACGCGCTGATCATTCCGAACCAATCCGGGATCTCAAATGCCTCGGTCTCTCGTACGAGTCTTTCGAAGTCGGCACGCGAGGGAAAATACTGTCCTTCCATAGAGAAGCACTCATGACGGGCATGCACGGCATCAGCGCACCTTCTGGCAATGCGTGGTTCGTACGCATCCTCATTCCCATAGGTGAGACACTCTATCGTTTCTGCTCTGTGCGCTATTCCTCCCAACACAATCCGGCTGTCCCACCCTCCACTCAACGCAATACAGATTCGATCATTCATTCCCACAGC
>DASRUE010000113.1:0-13279 GCA_035687895.1 Bacteroidota bacterium
ATGAGAGCCGCCTTCCAGGGTATTCACGGAGCCTACAGTGAAGTCGCATGCCGGAAGGCACTCGGCGCCGGCTGCCGCACGATGCCGATGCAAAGCTTCGAGGATGTTTTCCTGGCAGTGCAGAAGGGAACGGCGGACCGCGGCGTTATCCCGATAGAGAATTCCACAGCCGGCAGTATTCACCAGAACTACGACCTCCTCATCGCGCACAAGGTGCACATCGTCGGGGAAGTCTATCTGCGTATCGAGCACGCGCTGATGTGTCACCCTCTGGCATCCCGGAAAACGGTGCGTGACATACGTTCACATCCGCAGGCTCTTGCACAATGCAGCAAGTTTTTCAAAAGCAACCGTTCACTCAATGCCGCTCCCTTTTTTGATACGGCCGGAGCTGCGAAGTCCATCATCGACGAGAACTCACTCACAGTCGGGGCCATTGCCAGTTCGCTCGCCGCAAAGCTCTACGGTCTGAGGATTCTCCGCCGTCACGTTGAAGACAGCGCTAACAACTTCACACGTTTTCTTGTTATTGGACGAACGCCGTGCACCACTGCCGGAGCAGTACGCACCAAGTGCAGCATCGCGTTCCGGCCGGTCACAAACCAGCCCGGAATCCTGCACGCCATCCTCGGTGCCTTTGCGCTGCGTGGCATTGATCTTCTCCGAATCGAATCGAGGCCTGACACGCGCTCGCCGTTCGAATATCTCTTTTCGCTTGACCTTGCCGGACATCCCCGTGACAAGAAGATCGCCAATGCCCTGGCCGATCTCCAAAGAATGACGGGCATGTACAAGCTGCTTGGCGCCTACCCGATGGGAAAAGGAAAGTTCTACGGCGGAGCGCGAGAGGGCGTCGGGTTTCGTTCACCGTTCCTTAACAGAAAACTATGAAGAATACGAAGGGAAGGGCCGCCACCTTCAATACGCCGAATAGATTCGAGTCAACCAACCTCGAACCTCTCGACGTTGACATTGATTACGACGATGAAACCCCTCCGGTTCCTACAACCTTCTATGTCGATTCCTCCAAATCGATCCTTGCAAAGAACGACAGCCCTGACCTTCCTTTCACTTACAGCATCAATCCATACCGTGGATGCGAGCATGGCTGCATTTATTGTTACGCACGTCCCTCCCACGAATACCTCGGCTTTTCTGCCGGCCTCGATTTCGAGACGAAGATCACGGTGAAGATGGATGCCCCACTCCTTCTTGAAGAAACCCTGAACAAGAAGCTGTGGGAACCACAGATGGTGGCCTTCTCCGGCAATACAGACTGTTACCAGCCCGTTGAACGAAAGCTGACACTGACCCGTCAATGTCTTAAGGTCTTCCTGAAGGTCCGTAACCCGGTCGGACTGATTACCAAGAATGCGCTCGTTCTCCGCGATATCGACATTCTTCAGGAGATGGCCAGGCTGAACATCGTGCATGTGATGCTTTCAATTACAACGCTCGATGCAAACCTTGCCCGAAGGATGGAGCCAAGAACGTCGGCGCCACTTCAACGGTTGAAAGCTATGGAGACACTTGCCAAGGCCGGGATTGTGGTGGGAGTGAATGCGGCGCCGATCATTCCGGGGTTGACCGATGAGGAAATCCCCGGCATCCTCAGGGTGGCTGCTGAACACGGCGCCACGAGCGCGGGGTATATTCTTCTCCGGCTGCCGGGGGCTGTCGAACCCCTGTTCCTTGATTGGTTACGGCGCGAACTTCCAGATCGCGCAGGAAAGATCATCAACCGGATAAGGGACACGCGTCAAGGTGAACTGAGCGATGCAAAGTTCGGGTCAAGAATGGCGGGTACGGGTGAAATTGCCCGGACGATCAACGAACTGTTCAAACTCAACGCGCAAAAGTACAATCTTGCCAAGCGGTGGAGCGGCCTTTCGACGAAACACTTCAGGCGGCCGGCGGATGGACAGATGGAGATGTTTTAGAGATGCAGTCGGAAACCTACCGTTGCCTCATATTCCCTGACAAAACCAATGTAGGGGCGTAACCCGCCCGAACCGATTTGGCGGGCGGGCATGTTACGCCCCTACAGTCAAACTGCCGGGTTTCCGACCCTATTTTCCGATCAACTCCTTGTATGAGGCGGCGGAGAGAAGCGATGTGAGTTCCGAGGTGTTCGAGAGCTTTATTTTCACCATCCAGCCCTTACCGTACGGATCCTTGTTCACCGTTTCCGGGGTCTTTTCCAGCTCCTTGTTGGTTTCGAGGACCGAACCAGAAACCGGGGCGTAGATATCCGAGACAGCCTTGACTGCTTCGATCGTGCCGAAGGAATCATGTGCTTTTATTGTCTTTCCCACGACGGGCAACTCAACAAACACGACATCGCCAAGCTCGCCTTGCGCGTAATCGGTAATGCCTATGGTGCCAGTGTCTCCGTCGATGAGTATCCATTCATGATCTTTGGTGTACTTGAGATTCTCGGGGAAGGTCATCAGTGGCATCCTTTCTCAATGTATGTGGTGTCTCTCAGTCTTCCGGGTGGAATTGGAATGTCTCGAGAAAGCTTGTATCAAATTTGCCGGTCCGGAACCGCTCGTCTTTCATCACCTGTCGATGGAACGGAATCGTTGTCTTGATTCCTTCCACGGTGAATTCTTCCAGCGCCGATGACATTTTATTGATGGCCCCCTCCCGCGTGAGTGCATAGACGACCAACTTTGCAATCAGCGAATCATAGTACTGAGGCACGTGATAACCGGCGTAACTGTGCGTGTCCACCCGGACTCCAAAGCCGCCCGGCATATGAAAGCCGGTGATTTTTCCAGGTGACGGCCGGAAATTGTTGTACGGGTCTTCCGCATTAATCCGGCATTCCATGGCGTGTCCGTGTGATTTGATCCTTCTCTTTGGAAGTTTCTCCCCAGCCGCGACGCGGAGTTGAAGCTTGATCAGATCATGCCCGGTCACCTGCTCGGTCACGGGGTGCTCCACCTGAATGCGGGTATTCATCTCCATGAAGTAGAAATTCTTATTCTTGTCGACGAGGAATTCGATCGTACCGGCATTCTCATAGTTCACTGCCTTGCATCCCTTGACGGCTGCTTCCCCCATTTTTTCCCTGAGCACTTCGTCAACAAACGGTGAGGGGGATTCTTCAATCAACTTCTGGTGACGACGCTGGACGGAGCAGTCCCTTTCCCCAAGGTGAATCACGTTGCCGTGTTGATCCCCGAACACTTGAATCTCGATGTGGCGCGGCTGCTCCACGAACTTTTCGATGTAAACATCGGGATTATTGAATCCCTGTTCCGCCTCATGCTGCGCCGTCTGATACGCTCCCTCCATCTCGGACTCTTCGCGGACGATCCGCATGCCCCGGCCACCACCACCGGCTACCGCCTTGATAATCACCGGAAAGCCGATAGCCTTCCCGAGCTCGAGAGCTTCCCCCGCACTTTTTACCACCCCGTCACTTCCGGGAACAACAGGAACTCCCGCTTTTTTCATCGTCTCTTTTGCCAACGCCTTATCTCCCATTGCGGAAATCATCTCGGCAGAAGGACCGATGAACTTGATCCCCGACGTTGTGCAAATCTCGGCGAAGCTCGCGTTTTCAGCGAGGAATCCATACCCTGGATGGATGGCATCGGCATTGGTAATCTCGGCTGCCGCAATAATCCGGGGGATCTTCAGGTAACTCTCCTTCCCTGGAGGCGGACCTATGCACACCGCCTCGTCGGCGAAACGGACATGAAGGGAATCCCGATCGGCTTCAGAGTAGACAGCAACAGTCTTAATGGAAAATTGCTTGCAGACACGAATAATGCGGAGGGCAATTTCACCGCGGTTGGCGATGAGAACTTTACTAAACACTCGAGTGCTCCGGAGATTCTGGGACCAGGGTCAGGCTTTGTCGACCAGGAAAAGGGGCTGGCCGTACTCCACAGGTTGGCCGTTCTCGACCATAACCTTGATGACCTTTCCCGATACATCAGCCTCGATCTCATTCATGAGTTTCATCGCCTCGACAATGCAGAGAACGGTTCCCGGCTGAATCAGAGTGCCGATTTCGACAAATGGAGCAGCGTCTGGGGCTGGAGATTTGTAGAATGTTCCAACTATTGGTGATTTGATTTCGTGGTACTTTGTGGACTCTGGCGCACCAGCGGCGGTCGCGGCTGGAGTTGGCTGCGCGGGTGCAGGCTGGGGAGCGGGGATCATCACCACCGGCATTCCCCCATTTTGAGAACCGCCCGTCGGATTCCGTGCGTGCTTCGCTACTCTAATCCTCTTGCCTTCTTCTTCAATCTCAACTTCATCAACGTCACTCTCCGAGAGAAGCTTTACAAGCTTCTTAACATAACTAAGATCCATTTGGACTCCAGGGTTGGTCACTGATGTTGGTAGGAGCGCATCCTCACCAATTTCCGAGAGCAGCAGCGCATCCGGTACAGCTAGTTCTTGACCCTTTCGATGTAATCCCCCGTGCGTGTATCGATCTTCAATAGATCTCCTTCGTTGATGAACAACGGTACGTTGACAGTGGCCCCCGTTTCCACTTGCGCCGGCTTGGTTCCCGCATTGGCGCTGTCCCCTCGAACACCAGGGACGGTTTCGACGACTTTCAACTCCACTGTAATCGGCAATTCAATTCCTGTGATATCATTCCCATTGAAAAGAATGTCCACCGACTCTCCATCTTTCAAGAAATGAGCACCTTCGCCTATCTGGCGTTCTTCGACCGTCAACTGGTCATACGTGTTCTTGTCCATAAACACACAGCCGGAACCATCCCGATACAGAAACTGAAACTCCTTACGCTCTATCCTTATGATCTCGATAGACTCCCCTGCTCGAAACCGGTTTTCGATTACCTTACCGCTCTTCAGGTTCTTGAGCTTGGTTCTGACGAATGCCCGCCAGTTACCTGGATTGACGTGCTGAAACTCCACTACGGTCCAAAGCTCGTTATTGTACTTGATAACCAAACCCGGTCGAAAATCAGATGTTGATGGCATAAAACCTTAAAAAATGATACATTGTGATGAAAAGTCAGGGAAAAACTCTCAAGAATGGGGTGAAAATATAACCACAATGGTATTGAAAGTCAAGGAATCCATCCGTGGTCGGGGCCGGGGGGACAGGCGAACGGTCTTCCCCCTGAATTGTCTGTTGCTCGCCAGTTCCCTGATTGCATGTCTGGTTCTCGTCTCTTACGCGGCGAGAAGTGAGGACGCTCCGGGGATTGGAAAGCAATCGGAGAGGATTCTCGACAAAGAGACATTTGAAGACCTCTACATCGCATTGCTCGAAAGTGCTGAGGCACATCGGATGCTAGCCGACACGTCGCGCATAAAGTTCGATCCCTCACCGATCTTTGCACAATTCCAGGCAGATGTATCAGATTTCCGGTCAACAGTGGAGTCTTACCGCGGGAACGTGAAACGGTGGCAGGAGTTCTACAAGAGTGTGGTAAAGAAGTTGGAAGAAAAAGCGAGGATGCAAATCGAAAAGAAGAAAACCGATAAGCCTGCCTCTACGGGAGCTCCTGCTGGGCCTTCTTGAGAGTGAAACTGAACGTGCTCCCTTTTCCCACCTCGCTTTCAGCCCAGATTCTGCCCCCGTGCGCCTTGACAATTTCCCGACAGATCCACAGCCCCAGGCCCGAGCCCTTGATTTCTCGCGCCTCGGTCGTGTCAACTCGGGAGAATTTCTGAAATAACTTATCAGATTGCTCTTCCGGAATCCCGATCCCTTCATCGCTCACAGAGATCATTATTTCGTCGGAATTGTACTCCGCTGCCCGTACCTTGATGACCCCCCCGCGGGGTGAATACTTGACCGCATTTGACAATAGATTTTGAACAACCTGCCGCAGTTTTGTCTGGTCTCCTTTAATATATGAGGCGCTTCCTTCTACCTGGCATTCAACTGTATGCCGGCGGGAGAAATTCACGAGCGCCGAAGCGTCCTTTATCAGACGTTCCACATTGACAACTTTGAACAGATAGCTCAACTGCCCCGATTCCATCTTGGTGATGGAGAGGGTATCTTCTGCCAGATGGATCAGTTTGTTTGCCTGGTCGACAATGATGGTGAGATACTCATTCATTCTACGCTGATCCACCGCATCCCCCCTTTTTAAAAGGGCTTTAGCTGCCAGAATGATGCTTGCCAGCGGCGTCCGGAAATCATGTGAGACGATCCCGAGGAAATCCGACTTCATCTTATCCAAGTCCGTCAGCTTTGCGTTGGCCTTTTTGACCTGGTCGTACAGCTTCGCATTGCTAATCGCACTGCTCAGTTGGTCACACAGGATTTCCAGAACGACTGTATCGGTTTCATCAAAAGCATGGAGTTTCGTGTCCTCAACGTTGAGCACCCCGACGATCTCCTGATCGATCAGAATTGGGATTGCAAGCTCCGACTTTGTACTATGGTATTCATATGCCATGTACCGGGCATCTTCTGTTACATCGTTAACCACTGCTTTTTGGACGTTGGCAGCCACCCAGCCAGCGATCCCTTCTGACATCTTTTGACGATACCCGTGGGGGAGGAAATCGATGTAGTTTCCTGAATGTGCCACCAGGATCAGTTCGTTCTCAGGACGGTTAACAAGGAAGATTGTAACGTCAAAGTAATTGAAGTTTTTCCGGATTGTCTCTGCTGCAGAGTTCAGAAGCTCATCAAGGTCAAGTGTGGAAGTAAGTTTCTCCGCAATCTCATTCACCAGCTCGATCTGGCTGATCCTCTTCTTCGCATCCTCAAAAAGGGCCGTGTTCTTGAGCGCTACTGCAATCTGCAAAGCCAACAATTGGGCAATCCAAATCTCCTGCTCGTGGTACGCCTGGGGCTGCGCTGAACTTATGGTCAACGCCCCAATGGTCTCATCACCCGTCCGGAGTGGGACGATAAGCAAGGACTTCATTCCCAGATCGGCGAGCGTCCCTTCGATGGACTCCGTAAATGCGGGCCCGGCAGTGACATCTATGAAGATGGGGGATTGATTTTGGATCACCCAACCCGGCATCCCCTGGTTAAGCGCAAAATGTTTGTGGTTCAGGTCCGTTGAATCGGCAATCGGCGAGAGCGTGTTGACGACGTAATGCGTGCGCGACTTGTTGAGGAGCGAGACGAAGCAAACATCATGGTCAATTAGCCATTTCGTCTCATCGCGAATGGTCTGGAGGATCGCATCGCGGCTGCGGGCTGCATCGATCTGAAGGGCAATCTCGCTGAGCGTACCGACGCGGTTGTAGAACGCGTAGGCCTGAGCGAGGTTGTGACGCATTTCGTCAGCAGTGAGTTGCACCTCCGCCGCCGGAATAATGGGTTGCCCGACGGCAATACGGATGCCCTTCGACATCGGCATGGAATCACTGTTTTCGGATTGATCGCTGGTTGACACAGCAGGCTGCACCGTTCCGTGGATTTCTGGTTTTGGCTGAGAAGTCACTTACACCGTTGGACTCTCATTGCGCCCCCGCTTCTGCCTCACCACCTCACCGATGAGTATCCCTCTTTCCCCTTTCTTCTTCAGCACCTTCAGTGTCTTCTCGACTTCCTTGTTGTGGACGATCATCACGAGCCCGATTCCCAGATTGAATGTCCGGCGCATGTCTTCCTCCGGTACATCACCTGTTTCTCGAATCAGGCGAAAGAGCGGCGGAAGCTCCCATGCGCTCCAGTCGATCTGCAATGCGAGCCCCTTGGGAAGCACACGCATGGTGTTGCCGACAATTCCCCCACCAGTGATGTGCGACAGTCCGCGGATATCCACATTCTTGGTCACTTCCTTGACAACACCGAGATATGAGCGGTGGACGCTAAGCAAAGCATCACCGACCGTTGTGCCCAATTCCGCCACATGTTGATCGACACTAAACCGATCGAACAGCACTTTCCTGGCGAGCGAGAACCCGTTTGTGTGTAGACCCGACGACGGAATCCCGATCAACACATCACCGCTCCGGATGCGTTTGCCATTGATAATCTCTTTCTTTTCCACCACGCCAACAATCATACCCGCCAGATCGTACTCGTCGTCCCTGTACATCCCCGGCATTTCTGCGGTCTCGCCGCCCACCAGCGAGCAGTGGTTTTCCTTGCACGCCTTAACAAACCCGCTTAATACTTGCGCTGCAACATCTGCATTCAGCCTTCCGGTTGCAAAGTAGTCAAGAAAGTAGAGCGGCTTGGCCCCACAAACGAGAATATCGTTGACACAATGGTTCACCAGATCCTGACCCACCGTGTCATGGCGACCCATCATATGTGCAACGAGCAGCTTCGTCCCCACGCCATCGACGCTTGTTACTAATACAGGCGACTTGTACTTGGTGAATCGCGCGTCAAAAAAAGCACCGAAAGCCCCAACGTCACCGAGGACAGACTTCGAATATGTAGATCGGACGGACCGCCGTATCTGGTCGACCAACCGGTCGCCCTCGGTGATATTGACGCCCGCTTCGGCGTAGGTAGTTGACAACTTAACCCTTCTCGCTCAAGCAAAACTTAATGTGCAAAAGTAGATATTATCCAAGACACTTGCAAGCCAACCAAAATGAGTCGTAAACTTTTTTAGATTGTTGAGTTTACACTTGCTAAAGTTCCCTCACCTAACTATATTCTTAATGTTTGCAATGGTAATTTGCTTTTGATGAGCACACTTACGTTTCTGGATTCCGATAGAACAGTTTCAGTCGGAAAGATACTTTGTTTAGGAAGAAACTACGCCGCGCATGCAAAGGAGATGCATGCCGAGAGTCCCGAGGCTCCGATCGTGTTCCTCAAGCCGGCCTCTGCTGTTATTCAAAGTGGCGGCACGGTGATCATCCCCACCATTTCAAACGACCTTCATCATGAAGTTGAAATGGTGGTTGTGATTGGAAAGAGGGGGACAAGCATCCCGATACCTCAAGCGTATCACCATATTGACGGATACGCGGTCGGTCTCGACATGACTTTGAGAGATGTACAGGCAGAGGCGAAGAAGAAGGGACTCCCTTGGAGTGTGGCAAAAGGGTTCGATACCTCTGCTCCTGTTTCTACAATTGTGAGAAGGGAGCAGATACTTGATCCTCACAATTTGGGCATCTCGCTCAAGGTAAACGGAGAATTGCGGCAGCACTCAAACACGCGGGAGATGATTTTTCGTGTTGAGTATCTGGTATCGTATTTGTCTTCCTTATTTACACTCGAACCGGGCGATCTGATCTTCACGGGAACGCCGGAAGGAGTTGGCCGGGTGGTTCCCGGTGACGTTCTCGAAGCTGAACTAGAATCGGTAGGTATGGTGCGCGTGGGCGTGGACAAAAAAACAAAGCACTAAGAGGGCTCCAGACACATGGCACGCATTATTGCAATTGCACTTCCCAAGGGAGGTGTCGGAAAAACAACCACAGCGGTGAACCTCGCCGCAAGTCTCGCCGTCGCAGAACAGCGAACACTTCTCATCGATATGGACTCATTTGGGGCTTCAGGCCTTTCCCTTGGGTTCACAGAAGGAAATATCAAGGCGGGGATGTTTGAGGTCTTCAACTTCGTCTCAGGCTTGAACAACGCCGTCCACAAGACGGAGCTCTCGTTCCTCGATTTTGTTCCGTCCAATATACAGTCGCTCCAGATGGAGGAGCGGTTCATGCGACTGGCAGACAACAGATCAATTCTGAAGAATGCCTTACGTGGTGTCGCACAACAGTACGACTATGTCGTTATCGATTGTCCCCCTCTGTTGCGTGGCCTCTCCACCAATGCTCTCACTGCAGCCGACTCGGTTCTGCTCCCGGTGAAGTCCGGCCACTTTTCGCTTGATGCTGTGGATAAGCTCTTCAAGTACCTGGAGTGGATGCGTGACGTCGCCAACAAGAACCTCGAGGTGGAAGGGATCTTGCTCACCATGCATGAGCCCAACACGCGTGTCACGGACATCACCGTGCGCGAGCTTCGCGCCAAGTATCACCAGCACATGTTTGAGACCATCATCCCCAAGAACACCATCCTGAGTGAGGCAAGCTTCTACGGCAAGCCGGCGATTCTCTACAATGTGAATTCACGCGGGTCGGCGGCCTACCTTGCGCTCGCCCGTGAGATTATCGCCCGGCAATCCCAGCGGATGGCATCCTCCCTCCAACCCACCATCACACAACAATTCGGTCAGCAGGGATAGTGGACACAAGCGAATGATGGGAAAGCTGTTCTACACCACGCTCGGTATCGGGCTCGTCGCCCTCCTGGTTTCACTCTCGGTGGCCCGACATTCAGAAACACTGCTTCACCCCATCCTGCCTCCGCCAACAGCGACACCCGACCCGTACGATTCCATCCGAACTGATCTCTCGGATTACTCCTGGCCTACCGATGCCGGCCGTGTGATGACTTCAACATTCGCTGAGTTCCGCCGGTCGCACTTCCACGGAGGGATTGATGTGAGCACTGGGAACAGAACCGGCTACCGCGTTTTTGCCACACGCGATGGCTACGTTGCGCGCATCAGTGTCAGCCCGAACGGGTACGGCAAGATGCTCTATGTACGGCATTACGACGGCTACTACACCACCTATGCACACCTCGCACGGTTCAATAAGGAGATTAGCGCACGTGTCGCACGAGAGCAAACACGGCGGGAATGTTATCCGGTTTCCATCGAGTGTACGCCGACGGAGTTCCCGGTGCGTAAAGGAGACATCATTGCCTACACTGGCGACACCGGAGTGGGAACCCCCCACCTTCACTTCGAGATTCGGGATGAGAACCTCAACCCTGTAAACCCGCTCCTCGGTGAAAACATCAACGCAACGGACAACATCGCCCCCGCATTCAGACGGGTCGCCATCGCTCCTCTGGGTGAAGAATCAATGGTGGACCGGACATGGCAGCCACGGATTTTCAATGCCAGACTTGTGAAAGGAAACCGCTATCGCATCGCAGAGACCATCCAATTGACAGGAACGATAGGGATGGCGGTGGAGGTACGTGACCGTTCGAACGGTTCGCATTACAAGCATGGCGTCTATAGCCACAAGCTGTACATTGACGGGACGCTTGTCTATGCGGTGCATCTAGACCGAGTCCCCGGGAAGGAAGCCCATCAGATCGGGCTCTATTATGACTGGTCACTCCTCGATCGCGGTCGCGGCCGGTTCGAGAAGCTCTACATGGATTCCCAGAACGATCTCCCCTTCTATGAGCCAAAGGCCAATGGTGCGGGCGTGATCCACACCGGTGAGTTTGCTGAAGGTCCCCACGAGTTTCGTATCGTTTCGACTGACTTCAATAACAACAGCTCCGAGCTTGACGGGAGACTACTTCTCAACCACGCCCCCGATTTTGAGATTGACAAGTCACACGACAGTCTCAGGCTGACGTTCGATGACATCACGCACGTCAGCAAGATACTTCTTTATGCCAAACGTCATAGTCAGTCCGATTGGACCCTGAAGACAATGACACCCGAAGGATACGCGAATGGAAACCTGATCGACATCGGCTATCTGAAGGAGAGAGCTGACGTTGTGAAAGTGGTAGCTGAGAATGCCTGGGGTACCCGCTCACTCCCACGGTTCCATTTCATTCACAAGCCCGAGGAAAGGAACGGCGCGCTTTTTATTGAGCGTGAAGTCGGATCCGATTTCGTTCGTGTGATTGTCCGCGCCTCCCAGCCGATCACCTCGGTGCCAAGGGTCTTCATCTACGAAGGATCCGACAAACGAACCATCACACTTCGGGCGATCGACATCGATGAGTACGTCGGCACATTTCGCCCGAGCAACCATATGGGCATGCGTCGCCTTGTTGCCGAAGCAGAGATCAACGGTCGGACAGTAACTTCAAACGATGAGTTCGAAATGTTCCCCCTCCGTCCGCAACATTCCGGAACGATTGAACTTGACGGAGGGAACCTCCTTCTCTCGTACGATTCGTCCTCGGTCTTCAAGACTGTCCTGATGCAGATGACAAAACATCTCGAGGATGATGAAGTGCACTATACCCTGATGCCTGAGAACACCGTGCTGAACAAACCGATCAGGGTAAGCGTGACGGTCAACCCGGCAAAGCGCGGACAGGGTCTCTTCTTCCACGGACTTGGGGACATGGAACTTCTCTCATCATCGAACCAGGGCTCCGAGACACGACTTCAAGGAACGATCAGCCGGACACTGGGAGATCTTTCAGTCATGGTTGATGACACTCCGCCACACATTTCGCGTCTGAACATCGCCAGGACCTCAAGCAGACGACCCGTCATCACTTTTCACTACGGCGACAACCTCTCCGGCGTTGAATATAACGAGCTAAAAATGTACATTGACAGTGTAGTCGTCATACCTGAAATAGATGGCGAGCATCGTCGGGCAGTCTACCAGGTCAATGACCCGCTGGAGCGGGGTTCCCACCACCTCACGATTCGCATCACGGACAAGATGGGCAACACCAGCGAAGTGGAACGCCGGTTCACCGTTCGGTAGTCCGCCCCAGGCTGCTCATTTGTTCTCTCGCCATTCCGACCACCGCAACATTGGAGTCTCTCTTTGTCTGAACCTGCTGCACAGGATGCGTTAGCGAAAGTCTATTCCCCCGGCGATGTCGAGACCAAGTGGTACGCCTATTGGGAAGTGCATGGTTTCTTCCACGCGACGGTCAACCCGGCAAAGCAACCTTACACCGTTGTCATTCCACCCCCCAATGTCACCGGTGTGCTGCACATGGGGCACATCCTGAACAACACGCTGCAGGATGCCTTCATACGTTACAAGCGAATGTCGGGATACGAAGCATGTTGGATTCCCGGCATGGACCACGCAGGCATCGCAACCCAGAATGTGGTGGAGAAAGCGCTGAAGAAAGAGGGGATGACACGCCATGACTTGGGCCGGGAGAAATTCGTGGAGAGAGTGTGGGAATGGAAGAAGCAGTATGGCGGCGTGATCATCAAGCAACTCCGAACGCTTGGCTCGTCCTGCGATTGGGAGCGGGAGAAGTTCACAATGGACGACACTCTCTCCGCGGCTGTGCGGGAGGCGTTCGTTCGCCTGTACGAAGACGGACTCATCTATCGTGGCAAGTACATTGTCAATTGGTGCCCCAAGGATCACACTGCGATCAGCGATGATGAAGTGAATTATTCCGAGCAGCAAGGCAAGCTCTACTATGTGAAGTACCCCATCGACGACGAAACCGAAGGCGAAGGATATATCGGTCACGCGATCGTGGCCACCACGAGGCCGGAGACAATGCTCGGAGATGTCGCCATCGCCGTTCACCCGAACGATGAACGGTACGCCAGACTCGTCGGACGGGCGGCGACACTGCCTCTCAC
>DASRUE010000114.1:0-13670 GCA_035687895.1 Bacteroidota bacterium
GAACGTCGGATACCATGCAGCGAAGTTCCTGCAAGAGGGTGGCGTACTCATCGTCGGGCTCGCCGAGTACGAGGGGGCAATTCACAATCCCGTCGGACTTGACGTCGAGGCAGTCTTCAAGCATCGTAAGGATACCCGGTCGATCCTCAACTTCCCGGGCGCCAGGAATATCATGAAGACGGGCGAGGCGTTGGAGCTTGATTGCGACATCCTCGTTCCATCCGCACTCGAAAAGCAGATCACGGCAGACAATGCTCCACGCATCAAGGCAAAGATCATTGGAGAGGGCGCCAATGGTCCCACGACCACGGACGCGGAAGAGATCCTGGTGAAAAGGGGGATTATGGTTCTTCCCGACATGTACCTGAACGCCGGCGGCGTCACCGTCTCCTACTTCGAATGGCTCAAGAACCTGCAGCACGTCCGGATGGGGAGAATGGGAAAGCGGTTCATGGAAACATCCACCTCCCAGTTGATCTCCACGATCGAGCGGACGACGGGCAAGTCCCTGACCGAGAGGGAAAAGCAGATTCTCTCACACGGTCCGGACGAAGTAGATCTCGTGAACTCCGGTCTGGAAGACACCATGATCAACGCGTACAATGAGATCCATGATATCTGGAAGGAACGGAGTGGTATCGACCTCCGGACAGCGGCCTTCATCAGCTCGATCAACAAGATTGCCACCTCCTACACGGAGCTTGGCATTTTCCCGTAACCCGGGTAATCTCTGCTGACGGCAAGGGGACTCTTTCCCCTGCCGTTTCTCTTTCCGCAGGAGATGCAATGACGCCTTCAACTCTCAGTATCTCATGTTCCCGGACACGTCACGTCCAGATGCATCGTGCAGAAAAATGAGGGACCACACACCCACCAAACTCTTCAGGAGGATCGACAATGTACATGCCCAATTATGTCACGAGTCTCATCACACACGTCAAAGCAAAGAATCCGAACGAGCCTGAGTTCCATCAGGCGGTCCAGGAGGTGGTTGAATCACTAAGCCTCGTTCTTGAGCGCTATCCCGAATACCGCGCTGCTCGTATCCTCGAACGTATCGTGGAGCCGGAACGAGTGATCATGTTCCGCGTCCCCTGGATGGACGATCAGGGAGAGATCCATGTCAACCGTGGATTCCGGATTGAGATGAAT
The DNA here is from genome assembly GCA_035687895.1 of Bacteroidota bacterium. GTDB lineage: Bacteria > Bacteroidota > Ignavibacteria > UBA10030 > UBA6906 > JAERML01. The sequence continues at coordinate 1,153 of DASRUE010000114.1, forward strand.
AGCGCGATCGGACCATACAAGGGCGGGCTCCGCTTTCACCCGTCGGTCACTCTCGGCATTCTCAAATTTCTCGCCTTCGAGCAGGTCTTCAAGAACAGCCTTACAACCCTGCCCATGGGAGGCGGTAAAGGCGGCTCCGACTTTGACCCAAAGGGGAAAAGCGACAATGAAGTGATGCGGTTCTGCCAGAGCTTCATGACGGAACTCTTCCGGCACATCGGACCTGACACGGATGTTCCCGCTGGTGATATCGGTGTTGGCGGACGGGAGATCGGGTTCCTGTTCGGACAGTACAAACGCCTGAAGAATGAATTCACGGGCGTGCTCACAGGAAAAGGACTCAATTGGGGCGGCTCGCTTATCCGAACGGAGGCAACCGGTTATGGGGCCGTCTACTTTGCAGCGGAGATGCTTGCCACGCGAGGTCAGACACTTGAAGGAAAGATTTGTCTCGTCTCCGGCAGCGGCAATGTGGCCCAATACACTGTGGAGAAGATCAACCAACTCGGTGCAAAAGCCGTGACTCTTTCCGACTCCACAGGCTACATCTACGACCCACAGGGCATCGATGCGAAGAAACTTGCCTTCATCATGGAATTGAAGAACGTGCGTCGAGGCAGGATTAAGGAGTACGCGGATGAGTTCAAGGATGTTATCTACAAGCCGCTCGATCCTTCGATGGAGCACAATCCTCTGTGGGACCACAAAGCACAGTGTGCATTCCCGAGCGCCACGCAGAATGAGATCAACGCAAAGGACGCTCAGAATCTTTTGAAGAACGGCGTCTACGTCGTCTCCGAAGGCGCGAACATGCCAACCACACTGGATGGCGTGAAAATCTTCCTCGATGCCGGCATCCTGTACGCGCCGGGCAAAGCCGCAAATGCCGGTGGTGTGGCGACGTCAGGATTGGAAATGGCACAGAACAGCATGCGACTCCCCTGGACTCGCGAAGAAGTCGACAACCGTCTACATCTGATCATGAAGAGCATTCACAAGACATGCGTGGAGGTTGCCGACAGATTCGGCACGCCAGGCAACTACGTGAACGGCGCCAACATCGGTGGCTTCCTCAAGGTCGCAGATGCGATGATTGACCAAGGGCTGGTCTGATTCCCTGAGCAATAGAACAGACGGGGTGGCGATGAGCCACCCCTTTCGTTATCTTCAGGTGAAGAGCCTTCAGAAGCTGTCATAAAACCGAAGAGTTGAACTGACGGATGGCAACCGAACCTGTAAAATCATCCTTTGATTTCGATCCCTTCTGGGTGGAGCACGGCTATGGAACCCGGTTCCAGGGCTTCCAGAACCTGATGCGTCTCCGCGTCAGGGATGTGCTGCTAGTGTCGAGTTTATACGATCTCTACCTCTTTGAAGAAGATGGCCGTCTGTACGAGCTCATCCGGAATGAGTACCAAGGGCTCCACCTCAGCCACTCCCCCGAGCTGACCCGTGTTTCGAGCGGCAAGGAGGCCATCGCCCTCGCCGGCGAAGAGAAACGCTTCGACCTGATCATCACCACGCTCCACATCGAGGACATGAATGCCCTCAAGTTTGCCCGGATGGTACGAGAAGCAGGATTGGATGTCCCCATCGTTCTCCTCGCCTACGACAACCGTGAACTGAAGGAACTTCTCACCCACCACGACACGTCGGTCTTCGACAAGATCTTCATCTGGCAGGGGGATTACCGGCTCATCATCGCCATCATCAAACACATCGAGGACAAGCTTAACGTCGACCACGACACGCGCATCGTCGGCGTCCAGTCCATCATCCTCATCGAAGACAACGTCCGGTACTACTCCTCCTTCCTCCCGATGATCTATTCGGAGATCCTCAAGCAGTCACAGCGTCTCATCCTCGAAGGGATCAATCTCTCTCACCGCTATCTCCGGATGCGGGCGCGGCCAAAGATCCTGTTGTGCTCCACCTATGAGGAAGCGTGGGACTATTTCCAGAAGTACGAGGAGTACATCCTTGGAGTTATTTCCGACATTGATTTTGCTCGGGGAGGCCAGCCGGACCCGCGCGCGGGCATCGAGTTTTCCAAAAATGTGAAAGCACGCCATCCGGACATCGCGATCCTCCTACAATCCACAACCTCAGAATACGAGGGGCAGGCCCGGATGCTGGGAGCAACATTCCTTCTCAAGGATTCCCCCACCCTGCTGAACGACCTCCGGCAGTTCATGATCCACTTCTTCAGTTTCGGTGACTTCGTGTTTCGCACCGCGGACGGTACGGAAGTCGGCAGAGCTTCGGATCTGAAGTCGCTGGAGTATGAGTTGCAGTTCGTTCCGGACGAGAGCATCCGTTTCCACGGGGAGCGCAATCACTTTTCCAACTGGCTGAAAGCGCGGACGGAGTTCTGGCTCGCCCATAAGTTGCGTCCTCGCAAGGTTTCGGACTATCCTTCCACTGCAGCATTGCGTGAAGACCTCATCTCCACCCTGCGCGAATACCGCCGCCTTCGTCAGCGTGGCATCATCACGGAATTTTCCAAAGAGACATTCATCCCTTCCAGCAGTTTCGCCCGCATCGGAGGAGGATCGCTCGGGGGAAAAGCGCGAGGTCTCGGCTTTGTCAATATCCTCATCAACAACTACAATGTACGTGACCGGTTTGAAGACGTACAGATCGAGGTCCCTCCCGCCGTCGTCCTGGGTACGGATATATTTGATCAGTTTGTGGATGAGAACGAGCTGCGGAGTTTCGCGCTGAGCTCGACCGATGATGCTGAGATCACCCGTCGGTTTCTCGATGCAAAGAAGTTCCCGGAAAACGTCCTCGGCGAGCTGGCAGCTTTTCTTGACTTGATTAAGGATCCGCTTGCCGTGCGTTCTTCCAGTCTGCTCGAGGATTCCCAGTACCATCCGTTTGCGGGAGTCTACGAGACGTACATGATCCCGAACAACAACCAGAATCCCTTCGTCCGGTTGAGCGAGCTCGTCACAAGCATCAAACGGGTCTACGCATCAACGTTCTATCAATCCGCAAAGGACTATATCAAGGTCACATCGTACCGACTCGAAGAAGAGAAGATGGCGGTGATTATTCAGAAGATGGTCGGTGCGCCCCATGAAAACAGGTTCTATCCGGACTTCTCCGGCGTGGCCAAGTCATACAATTTCTACCCCATCGAGCCGCAGCAGTCGTTTGACGGTATTGTCTCCGCAGCGCTGGGACTCGGTAAGACCATTGTGGATGGCGGACTCACTGTCCGTTTCTGTCCGAAGTACCCGAACCATCTCCTACAGTTCTACTCAACGGAAGAGACGCTGAATAACAATCAGAGCGAGTTCTTCGCTCTCCAGCTCGACGGGAAAGTGGACGAAGAGGCAACGACGCAGGATACCCTGGTAAAGAAGTACGGCCTGAATGTCGCGGAACGGGATGGAACCCTTGCGCTGGTAGGCTCAACCTACTCTCCGGAAAATGACATTGTGCGTGATGGTATTGCCCGAAGCGGCACCCGGCTGGTCACGTTTGCACCGATCCTGAGAACCAAGATCTTTCCGCTCCCACAGATTCTTGAACTCTTGCTCGATATGGGGACGTGGGGTATGGGGACTCCAGTGGAGATCGAGTTTGCGGTTAGCATGTCTCCCCTCCCGGGTAAGCCCCGCGAGTTTGGACTTCTGCAGATGAGGCCGCTGGTACTGAGCCGTGAAATGGAAGAACTGAATCTTGACGACATCGACCCTGCCCAGGTGATTTGCACGAGTCACCAGGTGCTTGGGAACGGCGTTAGCAACGACCTCCGCGACATCGTGATCGTGGATATCCACAGCTTTGAGCGCTCGAAAACACAGGATATAGCAAAGGAAGTGAGTCGGTTTAATGAGACACTCGTCTCACAGAACCGCCCGTACCTCCTGATCGGCCTCGGACGGTGGGGTACACTCGACCCGTGGCTGGGCATCCCGATCAAGTGGGACCAGATCTCCGGCGCGCGCACCATCGTCGAATCAGGATTCAAAGATATTGATGTGACGCCGTCGCAGGGATCCCACTTTTTCCAGAACATCACGTCGTTCATGGTTGGATATTTCACGATCAACTCCAGAGTGAAAGAAGGATTTGTGGATTGGGAATGGCTGCTGAACCGTGAGCCGATTGAAGCGAAGGTATACACACGCCACCTGCAGTTCGAGCACCCGTTGGTGGTGAAGATCAACGGTCATCAGCACAGGGGCGTCATTCTGAAACCGGAGGAGCCGCGTGACGAACGAAGAATCTAAGCCGAAGGATATCTACGAGGCGTGCCCTCACTGCGGAGGGCTGCTCAGCCCCTGGGAGCAGGTGTTGCTCAGTGTCGACCGCGCTTTGATGTGCAAACGTTGCTGGTACCCGATTTTGCTGGACGTCCAGGGAAAAGAGGACGCAGACAAGAACAAACCATCACCAAAAGGACCCCGATCGTGAAATCGTACAACTCCTTTGACGTCGCGCAACAACAGGTGTTGGAAGCCGCCCGGATACTGAATCTGGACGAAGCCACGACACAGCTGCTTCTCTGGCCGCAAAAAGAATTCAAGTTTACATTGCCAATCAAAATGGACAACGGACAGACAAAGGTGTTCCATGGCTATCGGATTCAATACAACACTTCTCGCGGACCGGCCAAAGGTGGCATCCGGTTTCATCCTGATGAAACCGTGGATACAATCCGTGCGCTCGCTGGATGGATGACGTGGAAAACTGCTGTGGTGGATCTCCCACTCGGCGGCGGCAAAGGCGGCGTTGTATGTGATCCGAGAAGGATGTCCCAGCGGGAGTTGGAAAATCTTTCCCGTGCCTACATCCGTGCAGTTGTCCAGAACATCGGCTCCGATAAGGATATCCCCGCCCCAGACGTCTACACAAATCCTCAGACGATGGCTTGGATGATGGACGAATACGAGACTCTTGTGCAGCGTCATCAACCGGGGGTTTTGACGGACAAGCCATTGCAGATCGGGGGAACCGAAGGAAGGCGCGATGCGACGGCCCGCGGAGGAGTGATTACCGTGCGTGAGGCCTGCAAAACTCTGGGGATTGATCCCGCCGGACCGTTTGCTATTCAAGGTTTCGGAAACGCCGGCCAGCGTGCAGCTTTGTTGCACGAAGAACTGTTGGGGGGCGGGACACTGATCGCGGTGTGCGATTCACGTGGAGGAGTATACAATCCGAAAGGGCTGAACCCCCGAGACCTTGTAACATACAAGCTAAAGAACGGAACGGTCGTCGGCTTCCCGAATGCTGAGCCCATTCCCCGTGATTCCGTGTTGAGTCTTGAAGTGAGAATTCTGTACCCCGCAGCTCTTGAGAACTCTATCAACGAAACCAATGCCCAAAATATCAAGGCAAGAATAGTATGCGAGCTGGCCAACGGGCCAACAACACCAGAGGCGGATCTCATTTTGTACGGAAAAGGGATCCACGTCATCCCCGACATACTCGCCAGCGCCGGAGGTGTGACCGTTTCGTATTTCGAGATGGTGCAGGACAGTTACTCGTACTTTTGGGATGAGAAGCTTGTCCACGAGCGTCTCGATCAAAAACTATCGAAGGCATATCATACGGTCCAGGAGGCTATCAGGGAAAAGAAGGTGCACCCGCGCCTTGCCGCCATGGTTGTCGGCGTCGCCCGAGTGGCCGAAGCGTGCAAGCTCCGCGGGTGGGTTTGAGAGTCCCACCCCACAAACAACAAAGGGCCCCCACAGGGAGCCCTTTTCTGTTCATAACCACATTTCCTACATCATGGCTGATAAATCGCCACGAGTGTCGCTTGGTCGATCACCTTTCCTTTGATCTCTTTGTCGAACTGGCCGGGCGGCGAAATGGGACCTAGCAACAGTTCAGGAACATTCAAGGCATAGACGGTAACGAGATATTCGCGTGCGGAGGAGCCCTTGTGAATATCAGGACCGTCATACATCATATTACCATAGCGATTTCGCAATTCACTACTCCCTGCCGGCAGCTTACGAAAAGCACCGGAGGCACCTTCCGGAATTCCCCTGGCAGAGTGTGAAATGTTCACGACAAGCCAGTGAACGGCTCTCTGCGCGCCGGGATCGTGATCAACTACGGACAAGACAAAGGATTTGGTCGTGGGGGGAACTTCACTCCACGAAATCGGCAGGGAGAGATTCTGACCACCGGGGACATTCTTGCTGGCGAACCTGGCGGGGATAAATTTGCCGCTCAACAGGGCTGGGCAAAACACTTTCATAGGCAACTCGTCGGTTTTTCTATTTCTCTTTTTCCGCGGGTTGCGTGACTTTCTTGGGGCGGGCGGATTCCCTGATCTCTTTCTTCAGATCTTCCATCTCCACTCTTCCCTTGCGAAGGTACTTCACGCCGCGCATCTGCAATTCAAGGATTTCCTTGGTGGGGAGTTCTCGTCCTGTAATGATCATGATCGGAATGTGCTTCGTTTCGGGGTCTGCCTTCAGCTCTTCAAGAAACTCCATCCCTCCTTTACGGCGGAGGGCCAGGTCCATCAAGATAGTCGCTGGTTTGTGTTCTTTCGCCCAGCCCACAATATCCTCGCCTTCAACCGGAAACTGCACGCCCTCAAAGCCGTCATCCTCGATGATGAACTTCAGAAGATTCGAGAAATCGACGCTGTCCTCAACGATGAGGATGCAGCTCTTACCACCATGCTTGGCTGCTTTGGGCATTGTGCCGTAATGTTAGGAGTCGGGAGACAAGTAGACGAGGATGACTGTTGCAAGGTACACTAATCAGCACAAGAAGTCAACACTGACTTCGTGACACGATGCACACGCAGAAAAGGCCGACCTGTTTGAAAGAACCCCGCTGCCTCGCTCTTCTTTCGTTTCATCCCGCTGATACGGCAAGCTCTCAATCCTACCACTACAAACTTTCTCTTGCTCGTTCGTGTCGATATTCGTATTTTGGAGCGAACATGAACGCCATTCCTTCACACTCAAGGAAGTATATGAACACCACTCCCTTCTTATTCCGGTTGACCTTCACATCCGGACTTGCCGTATTCATGTCCTGTGCTTCACTCACACTGGAACAAGTCGACTTCGGATGGCCGGTCGAGGCCAAGCTCACTGTTAGTGAAAGGAACATCGTTGAAGAAGACCGGTCGTCCACAACGTTCAACGTCGCGGCGTTGGCTTTGGAGGAATTTCAAGACTCTTCAGCGCTCAAAGGAGCCACGCTGCGAATGATACGCAACAACGAGGGATTCTATTTTGTCACCGGCCCGAGATTCAAGAATGTGTACGTGTTTTCATCTGCGCCCAATGAACTCCGTCTCACCAGCAAGGTTGAAGTCTCCCACGTCGGTCTCAGAGACCCGGCATTGAACCAACGCCCACCGTTTGTGGAACTTGTTGACGCCCCCAGTATGATTCTACGATTGACCAGTGATGATATTGCGGAGGATTCCAAATGAAAACAATCGGCGCTCTTCTGTTGCTCAGCACTCTCATCACGCAAGACCTTGACGCACAGCAATCAGATTACCAGATAAAGCAGGATTTCGAAAGCGAGTACCAGGCGATCAAGAATCGAATCGATTCTTCCATGACCATCGCGGAGCTTGATTCTCTAAAAAGTCGCCTTGAAAAGCTCTCTGCCGAGTACGTGGTGCACGCGCGTTTCCTCGACAAAGCCCTCTACCCGCAAACATACGACGAGGCCATTGACAATCTCAGGACGGATTACGTCTTGACGTATGATCGCGTTTATCTCATTCAGAACCAGGGGGTCAAGATCGAGGAATTAGAAGGAAGGATTCTCCTGCTTACAGCCCGGCTCGACACGCTCGGAACCGAGCGGACCCGCCTGTTCACGGAATTGCAGGAAAGCAAGCGCTCCGTTGCCTCGCTCCGGGAGGCAATGAAGAGGCTTTCGTCCAATCTCCAGGCGAAGGATAGACTCCTCTTTGCGCTGATCGATTCGATTTTCCTCCCCTACGATAAGAACCTGAACCAAGTGGCCGATGTTCAGAAAGAAGCCATCGGCAGAAAACTGGCAAGGGCGAATGTTGTAGCGCGCGTGTATGACGTTGCCGCTGACAACGTCCGCTTCCTCGAATCGACTCAACTTCAAGCAAAGGACTATGCCAGCATCATTGAACAGTATCAGCAGTTCAAGAGCAAGTGGTCCGGATTGAAGGAGAGATTCAATGCTGTGGCCGTTGCAGATGCGGCGCAAAGCGGCGCAGCGACAAAGACTGGAAAGGGCACCGCGGCAGCCAAGGGGGGGACACCGGGTGCCGCACAAGAAGACCCCGGCAACCATGTGGACTCGGTGCTGGTTGGGTGGAACACAAAACTCCTTTCGGTATTCTGGACAGCATTGGGACAGGAATTCACATCGAAGGAGGTTAGCATCAAATCGTTTTCCGATGGCCCGTCCTTTTCAGCCAGCGTGCGTGCCTATGTTGATTCGTCAAAAGCCAGCGGGTCCGACGCCTCAGTATTCGTGAATGATATCTGGAAAGAGCGGATCGATAGGGAATGGCGCGACGCCCTCAGCAAGGAATCAATGCTCGGAAAAGTGGAGTACGCCGCACTCGACAAGTACGTGAGCGAGTTGGGTCAACAGAAGTTCGATGCGAAGTTCATTCTCTACATCCTTGTCTTCGCAATGGTGGTTGCCGGCATCTGGTGGTTCGTTGGACGGAAACCGAAAGAAATGAAACCCATATCAAAGTGACGATCATTTCTCCTGAAGCCCTGCAGCCCCCCGCTGCGGGGCTTCTTCTTTGCCCGTCCGATCTATGAAACTTGTATGACAGTCAGCGTCTCCGCCCTATCACTCAAGATCGTCATTCGCTGCAAGAAGTTTGAGGCCTCTCATGCGTTTTACTCCACAATCCTCGGTCTTGATGTAGTCCAGGAATGGTCGGAGGATCAGGGCAGAGGATGCGTATTCGGGTTCGGAGAGAGAGAATCCGGAGGATGCATAGAGATCTATGAAATGACAACGCGGGACAAGCGCTACAGTCCCGCGTTCATGCAGTCTTTTCAGAATGACAAAATTGATGTACAGTTGGGAGCTCGATCCGTTGATCTTTGGGTCGAGAAACTCGGAGGCAAGTGGCCCTTTGAAGGACCAGAAACACTCCCCTGGGGGCAGCGTTGGATCAAGCTGCGCGACCCCGACAATCTCCTCATCGCAATCTACGAAGATCTTCCCAAACAATAGGGCTCCCGCGCTTCTACCTCGCGTAAAAATCGATCATCCTATTGATGCCAGCCATACAGACGGGGTCGAAAGCAACCAGACTTAACGAGAACATCCTACAGTCGACCGATGGACGGTACAATCCTTTTGCAGAGTACCCCGATCCCTCAAAAGCTCCCACGTGTCCTGCTTGTTTTGGATTCTTCCTTATTGCAGTCAGCTGCTGATAAAACGGCTCCCGCTTGGCATAATAATCAGACGCTAGCCGGTCAAGCTTCGACTGCTCAGCACTGATGCTGTCGTATGCAGCCTTTTCCCAGAGAGTCGGGATTTGGATGCCGGGAGTCAGGAATTGCTTCCACTTAACGTTCTTCGGGTCTAACAGTGCCGTCACATTCGGTTCCCACGGTTCAACACCCGGCTTATAGAAGTCATTGTAGCCGGTGGACGAGCTGTAGTACTCATCTCCCAAGCCCGCAAACGAATGTCCAAACTCATGCACATACACGTAGTCGCGTTGCCATTCCTGCCCTTTCGTCTCTTCTCGTGTGTAGGTTGTTGCGTAAAGGTTGTAAATACCCCCGCCTCCATACCGTGAGTCGTTAATGAGAATGCAGATGAAGTCATAGGGTGCCGCTCCGGCGATATCACGCACGGCCTTGTTGTCTGTGGTAAGTACGTATCGCGCAGAACCAAATGTGTTGTACTGATTGCCCAGGATGTTCCCTTTCCACACGTTTTTGTCCGGAACGTCGATCCCCGACCCTTTGGACTCTGCCTCCACAATCCAGACGTTGAAATCCTTTTTCCTCACCGCAAACGGCTCCGTCCCGAACATCACGTCATTGAAGTGCTTCGCATCTTTTCTGAATTGTTCCATCTCGACCCTGCTGTATCCATCCCCCATGATGACGATATCCACTTTTTGTGAGGGGTCGCCATTCTCCATAAGCGGTGTGACCTTGAATGAAGCTGAACGGCTCTCTTTGTTGACCTGCGCCGGGTCGGTAGGGTCAATGACAAGAGACAAGATTTCGTGCATGATCATCTTTTTGTCCCGCCGTACAATTGTTAGTTGGACAGCTCGTTTGGGATAAGGGAACCGGACCGTCTCGGAAAACGTCTTCGCTGCACCACTGAGTGCCTCGTCTGTGGTCTGCCACTCATTAAAGATGGTGGAATAACCCCGTGAGTACAGCAACATTCCTGTGGCTTTATCGTACACACGAAATGCAAACTCGCCAAGGCTCAGCGTGTCGAGTAAGTTCACTCGACTTCCCGGCCATGTACCCTCCTGATAGACTTGATCAAGACTGAACCACTCTTCTGTTTTTGTCCCGGTATGGAAGTAGTCGACCCGCAGCGTCTTTGGGGTGAAGAACGAATCATAGACCGGGGAAGAAAGGACAAGGGACGGAATGACAAGAACGAACTTAAACAATGAAGCAAAACAGCGCATGGATGTCTCCAGTAAGGGTAGAAAGGATGAGTGGTGCGAAAAGACCGGACAAATTAACCGTCAGTTGAAGTAATAACGCGCACCGATGCCAACATTTCCTGACATTGCAGTTTCGGGCGCAAGGTCTACGATGGGGGCGATCTCAAAGAAGATTTCGATCGGTGCGTTTTTCACCCAGTACGCGATGCCACCTGCAATACGGATACCGAAGATGCCGCTCCCCCGTCCCGCGCCTATCCTTCCACCAATGCCGGCGTACAGTGGAAAACGCTCCGTCGACTGAATTACATTGGGGAAGTGCCAGAGGTAATCGGCGTGGACGTGGAAGTACCCGCTCCTGCGAAATGAATATGCCACCGCCACGTCGATCGCATTTCGGGAGGAAGTCCAGAACTTTGCACTTAGGCCGGTCGGCTCCCCGATGATCACTCCAAGTCCAACACCGCGATCTTGCCCCGATGCCATAACGGGAAGTACCAATAGAATCGCACAAGCGAATACCAATCGTCTCATGTCAAGGTCTCCTCAAAAATTCACCAAAAAAAACAGCGTCGCCCGGACTACTTCACGCCAAGAAGCTCGACATCAAACACGAGTTCGGCGTTCGGTGGAATGACTCCCCCAGCACCCCGCGAGCCGTAACCAAGATTCGCTGGAATAATCAGTTTACGCTTCCCTCCCACCTTCATCGTGGCAACCCCTTCGTCCCATCCCTTGATTACCTGACCATAACCGATCGTGAAGGAAAACGGTTTGTTCCGGACAACGGAGCTGTCGAACTTCTTTCCATCAGTAAGATATCCTGTGTAATGGACAGTCACCTCATCGCCAGTCTTCGGAGAGTCGCCAGCGCCGACCAACAATTCAACGTACTTCAAACCCGATTTCGATTTCACTTCTTCCATGGCTGTTTTCTCTCCCGGATGATAGGACTGTTGAATTGTGTCTGCGTTCAAAGGAAGCCCGGCTGTGTCGCTTGATTGTTGAGCTAACGCCGGCGCAGAAAAGCCGAGCAAAATGATGAAGATGATTCCTCTCATACTTTTCTGCAATCGTGAATGAAGTACCACAACCCATGCATAAGATAATACTTTTCAGAAATGAAATCAAAGATGAAATTTCCCTCCTTCTTGAATGTCGCCTCAGGACCCGCTATCTTGTAAGGAGACTCTTCATCACCTTGCTGAACCACACCAACCCGGAATATTTGCATGAAGCACCTACTTCCCCGTTTCACTATTGTCATTTTGGTCATCATATCGGTCGCCTCATTGCGGGGGCAGGACTCCACAGCGCAGGACCCAGCACTTGTTGTTGTCAATCATTCATTCGCACGTCCGTCGGAGGCGGTGGTGAAACATCTGGAGATTGACCTGACGGTGGATTTTCGGAATAAGAGACTAGCCGGAAGAGTCGGCGCGTACATCCAAAACAAGACTGGTACGGACAAGCTGTATCTGGATACGAGGGATCTGATCATCAAGCGCATCACTCTCGGCGAAAAGGGTCCCGCTGCAACCTACCGGCTTGGCGAGCCTGTACCATTCCTCGGCAGGTCACTCATCATCGACATCCTTCCCGAGACGAAACTTGTAAACATCCACTATGAGACGAGTCCCAACGCCGCAGCATTGCAATGGTTGAGTCCGGAACAGACTGCGGGCAAGAAGATGCCGTTCCTTTTCACACAATCGCAACCGATCCTGGCACGCACTTGGGTTCCCTGTCAGGACAATCCCGGCATTCGCATCACCTATCGCGCAAAGATCAAGACGCCACCCGGTATGCTGGCGCTCATGAGCGCGGAAAACGGAACAAAGAAATCCCCCAACGGAGTCTATGAGTTTTACATGCCCCAGCCTATTCCTTCTTATCTGCTCGCGCTTGCAGTCGGCAATCT
>DASRUE010000115.1:0-4092 GCA_035687895.1 Bacteroidota bacterium
GTTGCAATTCACATACGGCAGCAAATCGATCTTATTGATGATCAGAACCGATGCCTGCCGGAACATCTGCGGATACTTGAGCGGCTTATCATCACCTTCGGTTGTGCTGACAACAACAACTTTTGCAGACTCACCCAGATCATAGTTTGCCGGACAAACAAGGTTGCCGACATTTTCGATGATGAGCAGTTGGAGTCCGGCAGGTTCGAATTGTGCGAGAGCGTCGCGCACCAGCGGCGCATCCAGATGACATCCTCCGCGTGTTACTATCTGTACCGCAGGAATGTTGTACTTCGCGAGCCGTTGTGCGTCGATGTCCGTTTGCACGTCCCCTTCGATAACGGCGAGACGGATGCTTCCGCCAAGATGCTCAAGCGTGCGCTCCAGAATGCTGGTCTTTCCCGACCCGGGAGAACTGACGAGATTGAACGAGAAGATCCCATGGCTCTGGAGCAAGGCGCGGTTCTCTCCGGCAACCGAATCGTTCTTTTCAAGAATTTTTCGCTCGATTGTTATGATGCTCATGCAGGATCCTCTCCCCCATCATCGGTTTCGATTTCCGTGACTTGAAGTTCCATCCCCGATAGGACCTCGATGTTGGAATTTTTGCAGGCCGGACAGACGAATGATTCTAGATCGATTTCTGATGTGACGCTGCAGGCCCGGCATGTTACCGTCAGCGGTACGCGCCCGATAGTGAGACGGGCACCCTCCAGTGGTGTGTCTGTGGTAAGAGCCGTGAAGCAAAACTCCAGCGATTCAGGAACAACTCCCGCCAAGGCGCCGACTCGCAGTGTGACCGACCGGACCTTGCATCCCTCATCTTTCGGAAGATGTTGCTGCACGATCTCGATAATACTTTCCGCTATCGACATTTCGTGCATGGTTGCTCCAATGAGGCCTCTTCTCCCATTACAACATCCGCGCCAGAGCGAATCGCTTGAATTGACAGAATTCCTGAGGAAATTGGATGATCCCTGATCCGATTAGCTTATTTCGGACTCTCTTCTCGGATTTGAGAAATGTCCCGCCGGTACGTCGAGCAGTTTGTGAACGGACTCAACGATCTTTGGTAGGGTTTGGTGTATGGTCGGCGACAACTCCATGGTCATTGGCTGAACTTCGGCGATGGCGACTGTAATGAGGTCAATGGATGGGAGCGCTCCGAGGAGTGACGCTGACTCGACCATATCCCTGAGGCCGATATCGTGGGCGCTCAATGTTCGCGGGAAGTCGCTTGCAAAACGCGGCCGGATGATGCGAATTGTCCCGGGCGGACTTCCGTCCATTGTTGCATCAATGAGGATAATGTGTTTGTCGCGCTGGAAAAGCGACAGCAGATGGAAACCGCCAGTGCCACCGTCAAGCACTTCGACTGACGGTGGAAAAGATTCCGCCTGAAGCAAGCGGATCGCGTGGACCCCCACTCCTTCGTCGCCCATGAGGAGATTGCCAATCCCCAGGATGAGTGTTGTTCCCGGTTCGTCTGCAGTTGTGTCGGTCGGTCGCTGGCCCATTGTGAGGGTTCCTCCGTGGCTCAAAGTACGCAAACACGATGGGCACTTGCAACCGATTTTTGTTCGAATGAAAACTTACTTGGCAGCCACCTGTTGGTAATGAGAAATCATTTCAGCAGGAATTACGCCTTTTCGTGCCTGAAGTGGTATCTTGCGTCTGCGATCAGGGGGAGTTCCCAGTCGGCTGGAAGAAGGGTGGTTTGCGATCCAACCGGGACGTTCCGTGGAGAGATGGCTTCCACCTATTGGAACTCAAACACGGCATCGCTCTATGTGGGAATCCAACAGGTTGGTGTTTACAGACGCTATTGAGAGGTTTACCTCAGGAAGTTGTTTGAGGAATGAGCGACGTGAATCCCGATCTCTTTGTGTTTTTCGCACACCTAATCATTATCTTCGCCCTGATGAGATGATGGCGTGCGCGCCCTGATTTGTTCTGCTTCTATTCCACCTCCGCTCGTCACCCATCCGCGCACTTCAACGTAATCTCCTACCGAAGTCTTGTTCTTGATCTCGGTTCCTCCACCAACACCTAGTGGAAGCCCATCCAACACCCAGCTACCTGAAAGTCGTCCACGCAGCCGCACTTTTCGTCCAACGGGCGCTTCAGCACGCTGCCCTGATTCGTCCTGCGCACCTTCTTCGACCCATTTCTCAATCAATGAAATCTGGTCTTCGGCAAGATACGGCGGACCATCGAACGGCATGCGAGGCAAGGATTGTCCGCGGATCTTCCGGACAAGCTCACTTGCGTCCGGATTGCCGGGAACGACATATGCCCGTTCAGTACCGTTCATGATCTCACGATAACTGGAAAGCACGAGCCCCTCGGGTGGTGGACCCATGAGACCCTTGTGGTTGTGGCACTTTATGCAATTTGCTTTGAAAATTGGAGCAACATCTCTGTAGGTGACACTTCCCTTTGGTTCTCCTGTTTTCTGTTGTCGGTAACTTCTCCCTGGTGCCGGGTCAACGATTGCCTTGCTGCCTCCTGGTGCACCATTTTTGATCCACTCTTCAAACAAGCGGATCTCTGATTCATCCAGCCATGGCGGACCCGAAAGCGGCATCCTTGGTGTACTGATGCCGCGAAGTCTTCGGATCAATTCACTACCCTGTGGATCTCCTGGCTTCACAACCGGCCCCCGCTCACTTCCCTTGAGCACATTTTCAAGACTGTTGAGCTGTAATCCCTTCGGCGCCTTTGGTCCATTATGACACATAATGCAGTTGTCTTCAAAAATGGGCTGGACATCTTCGTAATCCGGCAAAGGTGGTTTTCTGGGAACAGTACCAGCCCCGGCACGCGGTGAACAGAGCAAAAGAAAGGCGATTGAAAACCCAAGAATGAATCGTTCTATTGTCAGGAGCGATACCGAATCATGTAACATGTCTTTTCCTATCTCAACAATATCATCTGTTTCGTTTCGGTGAAATCTCCCGCCTGCAATCGATACAAGTAGACTCCGCTCGAGTTGCTGGATGCGTTCCAATTCACTTCATAGGTTCCTGGCCTCATCTCCTCGTTCACCAATGTTGCCACTTCTTGCCCGAGGATAGTGTACACCTTCAACGTTGTGAATGAGATCTGAGTAATCCCGAACGAGATTGTCGTCGAAGGGTTGAACGGGTTCGGGTAGTTCTGGTGAAGGCTGAAGTGTGTCGGTAAGTCGGTCGAGAGCCGCTCCACTGATGTGGTTATCTCCGACAACGGTCGTCTCCAGACTCCGTCGCCATTACTCCCGGCGATGAGATACGTACCTGAGACGGCAAGAGCCCAGACAACGGTGTTGGTTAGGCCTGTACTCGCAGCAGTCCAGTTTGTGCCGTTGTTGGTGGAACGAAAGACGCCGTCGCCATCAGTGCCGGCAAACAGATTCGTGCCGGAAACGGCAACAGAAAGGACAGGAACCCCCGGCGGCAACCCGGTATTGGCCGCAGTCCAGCTTGTGCCGTTGTTGGTGGAACGAAAGACGCCGCCGGCAGTGCTGGCAAAAAGATCTGTGCCGGAGACGGCAAGAGCATTGACATCTGTGTTCGTCAACCCTGAACTCGCGGCAGTCCAACTTGTGCCGCTATTGGTAGAAAGAAAAACGCCGCCGCCAAAAGTCCCGGCAAAAAGGAGATATCCCACCGGAGCCGGGAAGACGGAAAGAGCATAGATACGTGTGTTCGTCAATCCCGTGCTGACAAGAGTCCAGCTTGTGCCGTTGTTGGTGGAACGAAAGACTCCGTCGCCATCAGCCCCGGCAAAGAGATCCGTGCCGCCTGCCCCGTTGGGGGAGACGGCAAGAGCATAGACATAAGGGTTCGTCAAGGTACCGGTTGCGCTCCAGCTTGTGCCGCTGTTGGTGGAACGAAAGACGCCGTCCCCCTCAGTCCCGACAAAGAGGTTTGTGCCTGAGACGGCAAACGCATTGACATAAATGTTCGTCAGGCCGGCATTGACTGCAGTCCAGCTTGTGCCATTGTTGGTGGAGCGAAAGATGCCGTCGCCACTATTCCCAACAAAGAGATTTGTGTCAGAGACGGTAATGGTACGAACGAAGACGCCGCCAAGGGTGGTTTGGATCCA
>DASRUE010000116.1:0-16622 GCA_035687895.1 Bacteroidota bacterium
TTGAACCCCACGGTATCGCGCGGGAACACCTGCGCCCGGGGGACGCCATTGGCGATCGATGTCACCGTTTGCCCATTCCTCAGCGCATCCCGGTTTCTGTTCTCTATCAGATAGTATTCCTGAGGACTGATGGAGACGCGGTAGATCGTGTCGGTGGGAGATACTTGAGGAGGGAGAGAGACTGCCGGAAGCGAGAGTGTGTTTTCGCCAGGAGGGACAACAATGGGGTCAATCCAACCGAGCCAGTACTTTTCCCATGCCGAAGGCTCGGGAGGAAACACGCCCGCAAAGCTGAAGATCGCCTGCCCGTCCATCAATCCAAACCGGCCGATACCTGAACGACCCGTGTTCGTGTCGAACAAATCGGGGAGGCCGAGGAAGTTGCCGACCGACGCGCAGAGCAATCCGTTGATTCCGAGCTCGAGCAGAACATCGCCGGTGGCGGTCGGGAGTGTGCGGCTTTCCGTTTCGGGGACGACAATCGTATTCGTGATGTGAAACGCTCCACCACTCACGGGAATCCCCTGGTAGTTTTCGCCGTAGTACGAACGGAACGCACCGAGGCCAAGATAGAGCGATGGAATATCAAACGGGGTGGGATCGTAACCAAGAATGCCAACGAGGTCGATGTCCCTGCCGACACCGGCATGAAACACCACAAAGCAATCGTATTGCGAGAAATCCGTTACCCGCCCGGAAACATCCACTAACTGCCATGTGTCGCGCACAAGGTTTCCTACCGCAATGGTCGAGCCTTCCCGCGGAGGACTATACGTCTGCATGATCGAGGGGAGCGTGAAGAGCGAATCCACCACAGTTGTCCGGAGAACAAGCTTTCCTTTGGAGACCTTGCGGAAATAGTTCCTTACAAACGTGAGGTGGCTCTCGACGTATTGTTGGTTGCGCGGCGCCGGATCGATGATGTCCGTCGGCCCGGCAAGGGCGAACCGACCATCGCCGCTCGTGCGCGTATCGTTGTCCTGTTGGAATTGCACCATCACTGCGAGGATATCGACGGTGTCGGGAAACACGCTGAACGGACGGGGGGATGAAAATGAGTCATCCCCTCCCGACAGTGTCGGGATCACGGGATGACTCATCTGCTGTGCAAACAAGGAACCGGAAACAATCAGGAGCAGGAAGGAATATTTTGCCGGCGTCATGTCACCTTGCAAATCGTCAAGTCATGAGAGGGAGAACGAGCTACGTTACTGTGTGCCGCCCCACCCAATCAGGAGCGAAAACCTGATCGTATCAGACAGGGGATGGTTTTCTGCTGCCGAGATGTAACTGAAATCGAACCCGTAGATGTCATACCGGATGCCCGCACCAAAGGTCCAGAAATTTCTGTTGCCGAACGATGGGTCTTCAAAGAAATGACCGACACGGAGAGCAATCAGTCGCGGCGCACCGTACCAATACTCCATGCCCATGCTCGTGTTGATTTTCCGGAGTCCGCTGCCATCACCCCAAGCGGTGAAGATCGCCTTATATACCGGATCGACCGACGCAGCACGGATGACGTTACCCGAGTCGTCCTTTACCTCCACGCGCCTTCGTACCAGCAGCCTGCTAAAATCGAGTGAATAGGTGAGTGAGTTGAACTCGTCTTCCATCAGTTTATAGCCAAACCCGAGACGCAGGTTTGTCGGGAGAGGGTCAGCCTGGTCCGCATCGATGTAGGTGACCTTCGGGCCAATATTCGAGAGGTTAATGCCGGCGCTAAACCGTTTGCCAATATCTCCGATGAGTGGGACCTCCAGTTCCGTGGGCCGGTACATAGCCGCTATATCCACGCTGATGGTGGAGGCAATCCCTTCGCCCTGCTCCTGCTCGGTGCCGATCGGCGAGAGGGCACTATGAATGAACCGGAGGTTCATGCCTACACCGAAATCGTCAAAAACCTTGGTGGCGTATCCGGCTGTGACCGCAAACTCGAATGCCTTGAACTTTTCGATCACCGTCGGGCCGGACGAATTGGTGCGTGAGAATTCGCCAAGATTCAGGTACGTCACGCTTGCACTTATCGTCCCGATGTCCTCGAGGCTTTGCCGGTAGTTCAGGTAGTCATAGAAGAGATCGGCCTGCTGGAATTGCGGAAGCCAGTTTGCATGCGTGATGCTGACTTCCTGTCCCGGGAGGAATGCAAGCGCGGCCGGGTTCCAGAAAATCGCCGATGCATCGTCCACGGACCCCGTTCCTGATTCACCGATGCCGCTCGCGCGTGAGTTTGGCGCAATCAGAAGAAACGGAACCGCCGATTCTCCCTGTGCACGCGCCGCCCGGGGATTGATGATCGAAATAAGCGCCAATACTGCAAGGGTGGCCGCTATCTGTCGTCGATTGGATCGAATCATGAGATACAACCTCCTGCTGATAAATGATGACACCTTCCTGTTACCTTTCCTCTCATACACACAGGGCACATGCCGTGCCACTTTATTTCACCACCGAAAGCTTGCCTATTGCCTCGCTTGAGAACCGCCCATCAGTGGTTCTTACGATCACCTTGTAAAGATAGACACCATTGGCGAGGACGTCTCCATCGCGGTCGCGTCCGTCCCAAGGAATACGAATGAACGGATCACCTATCGTCACCGCCTCTAACGACTGGATGAGGCGTCCGGCCAGCGTGTAGACCTTCACAACCACCGTAAGGGAACTCAACTGGTTCTGTTTGAAGGTGAACGACGTCCCCCCGGCAAACGGATTGGGATAGTTCATCACGTCGGAAATCCTAAGCTGCTGGCTGGAGGCGACTTCAAACACCGCCTCGCCCGCTGCCGCGTTGTTGTGGGTATCCCATGCCCGAACGCGGACGACGTTCCTGCCAAGAGGCAGGCCGGTCAATGGATACTGAACAGTCCCTTCCTGATAATTATCCAGCTTGCTGGAGTAGAACTCCGTAACGTCTTTGCTTTGCGGGCTGTTGTTCACCCAGGCCTCAATCCGGTGCCCGATCCCCGACACTGAGGTGTTGATGCCGTTGGAATCGACGAGGTCCACGTACAACACCGGATCCTCGCTCACCATGTCCCCGGAGCGGAAGCTGCGGGAGTCGAGGTAGACGTTCATTGTCGGAGCAGTGGTGTCGAGCGCGGCTGTTTCCGTCCCACCAACACGTATTTTTCCCGTGTATCCTGCCCCGTCAGAGGAGGCACCGGTGAAGTACGTTACCAGCCTCCCGCGTGTGGACGAGTCCGCATACGCGATGTCCTTCGGAACAACAAAGGTGGCGCTGAATCGTCCATTGCGGACGGAGTTATCGCCCCGGTAGATTGTTCCACCGGTCAACGTGTATGTCCAGCAGTTCGAAGTGCAACCGGTGGGGAAGTTCGCAATGGTCGCACCGCGAGTGGCATCATTGATGGTAAGAAGGAGGCTCCCCTGGAATGAGGAGTCCGGAAGATTGTTCTGGTCCCGGATTGTCCCCTTCACAGTGATCCGGGCAAGAGCCTTGATCTCGATCGGAAGAGAAACAGGTCTGGCAATCAGAGTCCCAGTGGTATCCATGGTAGAATCCACACGTTGCTCGTTGATGCTGTCGATGGACGCGTAGCCCGACGGATACTGAAGCCTCATGGTCGGGTCGCCCATGTAAAAGTACTTCTGGTCATTCACACTGTTGGAGCTTGACGCCTTGAAGAGGAAAATTGTGGTTGCCGGACGCTCGACCACTACCCTTCCAAACGCATCTATGACAAAGAGACGCCGAAAAATCTGCTGATGGAAGTAGGCGTTTTGTCCGGCAAACACTTTCCGTGTCGCCGAAATGACTCCGATGGCTCCGCCACCCTGCCTGTTGATCAGTATCTCCGAACCTGTCGGTCTCGCCGGATCATCGAACTGCGAGAAGTTACACGTGGCAAGGATGAACAACGAGAGCTTGTTCGCGTTCGTCAGCTGGGGGATCGATGTCTGCACATTGAAAATATTCTCATGAGCCAGCAGCGTCGGGTTTCCATGCCCGGCATAGTTGACGATCAGCACTCCTCTGTTGATCTCATCAATGATAGCCTGATAGGCCCCCGGTTTCCGTCGGCCCTGCGACGTATTTACTGTGGGATACTCGGCGATATAGATTTTCTTCCTTTCAAACACCTCAGGAGTGTACTTTCGGCCCTGGGCATAGAACGCTTCAGCAAGGATTTCCGCATCTTGCGAATGCAGTACACCATCGTCACCTTCTGTCGTCAATCCATCATCTCCAATATAGAGCATTCTCATCTTCCAGGGATCCCGCGCAGAGCTTTCTTCGTAGCCAACAAGCCGGCCTATGTATGCTTCAGCCTCGGCCACCGTCCTGGACGGGATCCTCCCAGTCACCATGGATGTGTTGTTGCTGCCGAAGAGGTCAAACTTCACAAAGAAATCGTCCGTAGAGTAGCTTTCTGTCCCATGTCGCGATTCCAGGCTCTGCCATGTCGGGACATAACTGGAACGGCCACCAAGTCTGCCTTTGTAGTCAAAGCTTCCCTGCCCGAGCATGAGCACAAAAAGTGGCCGGGGGGTCCAGGTGTCGTACGCGTACTTGAGGAAATCTCTGACCGCCGCCACGTCCGGGATGCCCCCGCCGAATTCATTGTAGATCTGATTCACATCCACAACGATCGTACGGAGGTTACCATGAGCCGGCTGTTCGCGATACGCACGGAGCCGTTCAGCCGGGGCTCGAAATTCGGGCGTGGTGAGAATGATGAAATCGTAGCCACTGGAAATACCGTGGAGATCCTGGTTGTCCACACGTGTAATACCGGCCGGAAGCTTGAATGCGTTTGAGCCTGCCGCGCAGTATTCCGCCATTTGGCCGGCGGTTTCTGCGGCACGAAACGTATAGCTGCCCACGACACCGGTAACTCGTCGAACGTTATCGAATTGCGATACGTTCAAAATGATCGGCGATGCGAGTTGCTCGAGCCGATACTCGACAACGCCGGTCACGTCGGGAGAACGGAATCGCAAATAGTTGCCCACCGCTTCAAACCGCCGCGGGTATTGAATCTCGATCCAGTCGTTATATCCAGTCCCTGCGACGCTGCTGGAGCTGAATGAGAAGTTGAGCTGACTTGTGTTATTCGGGAGGGTCGAAGTTCCTGTCACCTGGGCTGTCACGGCAGTGGCATACACGTAATCGCTAATGTACGAAATCTCCGGTAACCCATGCGTGCCAAGTGTCTGTCCGTTGTCCCTCACGGTGAATCGCGGCAGATTTTCAGAGCGCGCAACGAGCGAATACCGGTAGGTAATGATATCGCTGGGAACAAGACCGGGAAGGAAATTCACGTAGGTCCGTGAGCCGCCGGGACTGTACGATTGTCCATACCAGTCCTTGCCTGAACTGAACAGGTTCACCGTCTCCTCTTCAATGGCGATTCCATCCAGGAACTTCATCGGGATAACTGTGGGATTATCGGGCAGCGACGCCTGTTCCTGCATGCGTCTTCCCGGGTTGCCACCGAACGTCAACCAGTAGTAGTTCACTTCGGAGTAGTGGTTCAGATAATGGTTCAAAACTCCCGCCGATGGGTTGTACCTCCACCCTCTCGCGGACTTCCCGAAGAAGAGAACATAGTCGCTTGCGTTGAAACCCCCATCAGTCTCCCCTTCAACGTAGATCGCATTCTCCACAAGGTCTGCCGGTCGGGCGGCAGCAATGTTCTCCGGAACCTCAGTCCCCCCGTTTCCATAGATCTTGATCGTCCGGGGGTCAATGGCGGCCGTATTAATTCCTAACGATGCAAGGTACTGAACACTAAGGGCATACACTCCATCTTCCGCAACGGTAATTCTGTACCACTCCCCCGAGGCCAGCAGACTTGGTATGGCTGCCCTTGCGAGGCTAGGCTGACTGCCGAACTTCCATGACCGGGCAATATTGTAATTGAGCAACACATCTCTAAAGAGCAGATCGTCCTGGTTCTGCACACGGTTTGTCTTGGATGCGCCATACACCACCTCAAGAACAAGCCTCGTGTATTTTCTGACGGTCCTGGTTGATGGATTGTACTGCAGGGGGAAGACTTGAACGGATCCGAGAAGCATGCTGCGGGTGGAACCGACGGCAGAGAGGGCGGCAACACGGGCAGGAAGGAACGCCGAGGCGCTGTACTTCTCAGGATCAACACGGTAGGTGGCCACTTCCTCCATTTCTTCGCGGACGCGGTAGTTGGGAACCGGTGCTATTACTACATTGGTAACGTCTTCGTAGTCTGCGGCAATCACCTGGACAGCGTTACCGGCTTCAGTTGGAAAGCCCAGTGGGAATGTCGCGTACCGTAAGTCCGGAGCTCCAATGGTAGTATCCGTGTGAACGGGGATTGAACCAGGGAAGTCGAGTATCATCATGTCCATACCCCCCTCGGTGATTGTCCGCGGGGAAGAGTAGATGGGAGTGTATTCGAACACGAAAGACTGCTCGTCCGAACGAAGCACCTTGATTTGGGCCGCGGGTTCTTCTGCATACGACACAACAGCAGCGCAGCTGAGAAGGACTGCTGCAACTCCCCGAACTCGTCTTCGCTGATCCATCAGGTCTCTCGCTCCTAAACAAAAAAACCGAACGTGGAATAACATTCGGCGGTACAAACAAAAATGGAGTTACCGCCTTTTTTCATCACCATTCGAACTTAAAGGATGCCCCACATTCTCTCTCACCTCAACACAAGAACTGCACTGCGTTCCTTGTGTCTAAACCTTTAAGCGAACGACTCTATAGGCTGAACTCCAGATCATTTCGTTGAGAAATCCTGATCAAATATAGAAATTGAAGCGTAGATTGTCAAGATAATTTCTCGTGAAGTTTTCTGTCACCGTTATCATCGAGATGATGGGGAGTCGTTTCAGAGGTGGTTGATTATCACTGCCGAAAGTATTAGATTTACTCACTTTATGATGCACGAGCCCCCCTGTTTCACATCCGGGTCAGCATGGCGAAACCGTTGAATGTGTTGTTTCTGTCGAGTGAAGTTGAGCCATTTGCCAAGACCGGTGGCCTCGCCGATGTTTCCGGTGCCCTTCCCCAAACCATCAAGTCGCTTGATCACGAAATCCGGATTATGATGCCCCGGTATGGCGGCATCAATGAACGGAAATTGAAGCTTCACGACATGATCAGGCTCAAGGATATACCGGTTCCTATCGGCTCCAAGAGTGTTCTGGCAAGCGTTAAATCCTCTTTTTTAAACACTAACAATACCAAAGTCCAGGTGTACTTCCTGGACAATCACTTTCTTTTTGGCCGCTCGGGGCTCTATGTCCATCCTGACACCAAGAAGGACTACCCGGATAATGACGACCGATTCATCTTCTTTGCTCGTGGCGTCCTCGAAACGTTGAAGAGGATGGGATGGCAGCCGGATATCATCCACTGCAATGACTGGCAAACAGGACTTGTGCCAGCCTTTTTGAAAACACTTTACAAGGACGATCCGTTCTACAAGGACACGAAGACCGTCTTCACAATCCACAACATGGCATACCAGGGAGTCTTCCCGAAATCTTCATTCCCGAAGACGGGCTTGCCCAAAGAATTGTTTTCGGAAAAAGGGGTCGAGGCGTGGGGAAACTTGAATATGTTGAAGTCAGGACTCGTCTTTTCCGACGCGATCACCACAGTGAGTGAGAAGTATGCCGAGGAGATCCGGAGCTCAGACGAATACGGCTGCGGTTTGCAGGACATTCTTGCAAGAAGGAAGTCGGATCTTTGCGGCATCATTAACGGCATCGACTACAACGTGTGGAACCCGGCGCTCGATGAACTGATACCCCATCGATATGACTTCAAGACAATCGACTTGAAACAGGAGAATAAGCAGGCGCTACTTAACAAGATGGACCTGCCGACGATTCCCGGGATGCCATTGATCGGAATCATTTCCCGTCTCGCCGACCAAAAGGGGTTCGACCTTATCGGTGAGATCCTGGACGACATGATGAAATTGAATCTGCAAATCGTTGTGCTCGGGACAGGGGAGAAGCGGTATCACGATCTCTTTGAGCGCGCAGCCGCAAAATTCCCCGACCACATCGCCGTCCACCTGTCGTTCAACAATGATCTTGCCCATTTGATCGAGGCGGGATCTGATATGTTCCTGATGCCTTCACGGTACGAGCCGTGCGGACTGAACCAGCTCTACAGCCTCAAGTATGGCACCGTTCCCATCGTGCGCGCAACGGGGGGACTGGACGACTCCATTGAGAATTTCTCTCCCGCAAATGGAAACGGTACAGGGTTCAAATTCACGAAGTACCAGAGCAGCGAGCTTCTGAAAACCATTCAGCGCGCCGTGCAAATCTACTCCGACCAAACCATCTGGAGGAAGATCATCAGGAATGGTATGAGTAAGGACTTTTCCTGGGAGGCATCGGCAAAGAAATACCTTCAACTTTATCGCGGTGTAACAAGGAAGTGAGCGACGGGAAGATCGGTGTGTTCCTGGACAGGGACGGGACGCTGAACGAAGAGAAGGACTTCATACGAACACCGGAGGACCTTCACCTGATTCCTGGCGCGCCTGAGGCGGTGTGCGTGTTGAACTCCAGGGGCATCATCGCGTGTGTTATCTCGAACCAGTCCGGAGTAGCGCGGGGATACCTTACGGAGAGCGATCTGGCTCCCATCCACACAAAGTTGAAGCGCGAACTTCTGTTGGGTGGTGCAGTCATCGACCAGATTTATTATTGTCCCCACCATCCAACGGCTGGAGCTGCACCGTACAACATTGACTGTGATTGCCGCAAACCAAAACCCGGCATGCTGCGACAGGGTGCAGCGGACTTCGGCATCGATCTTCGCCGTTCATTCGTCGTTGGTGACAGCATCGTTGATATGCAGGCTGGTGAATCAGTTGGTGCACGAACGATCCTGGTGCGAACCGGATATGGTGAGACAACAGAGAAGTTGATCAAACGTGAACAGTTGCGGGTGACAGCAATTGTCCCCTCGATTGTCGAGGCAGTGGATCTCATACTGACAACATTAGATGGAGAACAGGTAAACAATGGGTGACGGGAAGAGGAGTTGGATGCAATGGGTTGGATTGTCGATCGCGGCGGGGCTTGTGACTGCTGCGAGTGGTTGCAGCGATGAGCCGACCGCGCTAAACTCAGTCGGTACACAGTTACTCCGTACGAGAGTGGTTGTCAAGGACACGACATTAGGGGCAACAGCAAGCTCCTCTTTCCGGCAACCCGTGTCTATGGACGGTAATGTAAATCTTCTGGGACGTTCGGGGAACCACGTCGCATACGCGCTTGTCCAGTTCACATCGTCCCTCCTTCCCCACCGTGACACAGTGAATGTTCTCTCTGCGGAGTTGATCTTCCGGGCGGTTACCTGGTTCGGGGACTCCGCCGCCACATTCGGCTTCACCGTCCACAAGATCACCGAAGGATGGAACGAGGCATCGTTTCAGTGGGACAGCCTTTCCCTGAAACCCAATTTCTACGAATCCGCCTCCCGCGGCATGTTTAGCGGTGTGGTCCAGAGCGACACCCAGACCATTTCCGTCCCTATCGATACCGGAATGGTGCGTGAATGGCTCCAACCGCGAACGATCACGCAATACGGCGTTCTATTGATACCAACGGCAGGAACAAATGTAGTGCGCGGATTGAATGCTTTCTACTCGGATTCGATCAAGCATTATCCGACGCTCCGTGTGATCGCCCGGGGGATTAACACATCAACGCCAGATACCTCGACATACATCTACGGCTTTGATACCTTTGTCGGTAATGTCACTTCGCTGACCAACGATCCGGAACTGATGTATCTCCAGGCTGGTGTGGCATATCGCAGCAGAATCCAGTTCGATCTGACCTCAATTCCAAAGGGCGCAATCATCAACGAAGCACAATTGACACTGGTCGAGAACTCCGCCGCCAACAAACTAACCAAGTTCTCGGGTGAAAAGACCATCGCAGGACACCTTCTTGTAAGTGCAACGGATACAACCAGGTTCGAGTCGTTTGGAGAACTCGGCAAGATCTCATCAACCAACATTTACACGATGAAGATCCGACACGCAGCACAAGGATGGGTGCGAGGTACGGCATTCAACCACGGACTCCTCTTGCGTAATATCAGTTCCAACGAGTTTAGCAGTTTTGATCTCTATACATTCTATAACCAGACAGCGGCAGACTCGACGAAGCGTCCACGCCTGAAGATCGTCTATACTATTGAGAAGAACTAGGAGGAAGTGTGAGCAGGGCATCGTGTGCAGCAGTATTGTTCTTTCTGATCCTTTCACTCCTGGTGAACGAACCGAGGGCCTTCGCAGCCGACGGAGGCTCGTCATATTCGTTGTTCGGCATCGGCGATCTCCGCTACATGCCCGGAACAAGAAGCGCAGGCATGGGATACACCGGCATCGGGCTTCCGGGGGCGAACTTCATCAATGCCCTCGCACCCGCCACGTGGACACGAATCAACCGGACACGTCTCGAGGCCGGGATGTTGTATGAGGGTTTCAACACATCGGATGGCAACAAGTCAATCTACCTTGCCAACGCCGATTTTAGCGGCGCACTCCTCGCCATCCCCATCGCGCCGCAACATGGCGTTGTGTTCGTTGCCGGATTTACGCCCTACAGCAACATCAATTATAACTTCTTCTCGCAGGACAGTGCGGCAGGAGTCCGGTATACGCTGAATCAAACGGGGACCGGCGGCATCGGCAGGGGCCTGGCGGGACTCTCGTATGCACCCGCACAGGACATCTCCTTGGGCGCCTCGTTCAATTACCTGTTCGGGACGATCGACAAATCGATGACGTTTAGTCCTGCCGACCCGACAACGTACGCAGGGGGGACGACGACCGAGAGCACGACGCTGAACGGCATCACTGTCTCGGTTGGTGGCCTGTTTCAGGGCTTCGGACGAATTACAGAATCGCTCAATCCTCTCTCACTTGGCTTCGTCGTGATGTCGCACGGTAACCTGAAGACTGAACAACAAAAAACATATCAATTTTCCAGCGAGAGGGACAGCTCGGACAAAGTTAAGGGGCGCCTGACTATTCCGGTGGCCTACGGGATTGGCCTCGCATACCAGCTTGGTGAGCACTATCTGTTTGCCGCGGACTACTATGCCCAACCTTGGGGGAATGCCAACCTGACCGGTATCAACGCATCAGACGTTAGGAACAGCTCACGGTTTGGGGTTGGTGTCGAACAACTTCCTTCGCGCGAAACAATCGCTGCGTGGACCGAGCGTGTTTCGTATCGTCTCGGCTTCTATTATCATGCAACATATTATAGAATCAACGGCGAACCCATTGACGAGTGGGGAATCACAGGCGGCGTTGCATTGCCAATAACCGGTGAAACAAGAATAAACGTCTCTCTTGAGTATGGCTCGAGAGGAACAACATCGGGCGGACTGGTCAAGGACAATTTCTTCAGGGCTTCTCTCTCGTTGAACATCAGCGAGCTGTGGTTCGTCCGGTACGAAGAGGAATAGAGCGTCACCGGGGCAGCCAGCAACGTTGTCTCGATACTTCCTCCTGTATTCGTTATCTTCCATACGCCGTACGGTGACTCCCTCCGGAGACCCCG
Source organism: Bacteroidota bacterium (assembly GCA_035687895.1). Lineage (GTDB taxonomy): Bacteria > Bacteroidota > Ignavibacteria > UBA10030 > UBA6906 > JAERML01. The sequence continues at coordinate 11,560 of DASRUE010000116.1, forward strand.
CCGTGCTCCTGAGGGAAGCCACGCGTGCATCATCCGTCCATTTGCATGAGTCATAACCCATGAACCATCTCCAGCAATTCGATCCCGAGGTCTTTAAGGCGGTGCAGAGCGAAATCCGCCGCCAGCATACCAAGCTTGAGTTGATCGCGTCGGAAAACTTTGTAAGCCACGCCGTGCTCGAAGCAGTCGGCACGCCTCTGACTAACAAGTATGCGGAGGGCTATCCCGGAAAGCGGTATTACGGGGGTTGCGAGTTTGTGGATGTGGTGGAGGATCTTGCGCGGGACCGTGTGAAGCAGTTGTTCGACGCCGAGTACGCGAACGTACAGCCTCACTCCGGCTCACAAGCCAACATGGCCGTCTATTTCACGCTCGTCAAGCCGGGCGACAAGTTGATGGGGATGAATCTTTCCCATGGAGGCCACCTGACGCATGGCTCGCCGGTCAACTTCTCCGGACAGTTCTACAGGTTCGTTGCGTATGGCGTCGGCAAAGACACGGGACGGATCGATTACAACGAAGTGGAGGACATTGCCAGGCGCGAGCGGCCCAAGATGATCACCGTCGGCGCCAGCGCCTACTCCCGGAACATCGACTACAAAGCGTTCCGCGAGATCGCGGACAAGGTGGGTGCCTTCCTGTTCGCTGACATTGCTCATCCGGCAGGACTAATCGCGAAGAAATTGTTGAACGACCCCATCCCTCATTGCCACGTGGTCACCTCTACCACGCACAAGACATTGCGCGGACCTCGTGGAGGCATCATACTTATGGGGAAGGACTTTGACAACCCCTTCGGACTGGTTGCACCGAAATCCGGCCGCACGAAGAGAATGTCCGAGCTACTCGATTCAATGGTCATCCCCGGTATCCAGGGTGGGCCGCTGATGCATGTGATCGCCGGAAAGGCGGTCGCATTCAAGGAAGCGTTGCAACCAGACTTCGAATCCTACGGAAAGCAAGTGATCAAAAATGCACAGACGCTCGCCGCAACGTTGGTAAAGCTCGGCTATCATATCATCTCGGACGGAACCGATAACCACCTGATGCTCGCTGACCTCCGGAGCAAGAATGTCACCGGCAAGGATGCCCAGGAGGCGCTTGATGAATCAGGCATCACCGTCAATAAGAACGCCGTCCCGTTCGATGACAAGAGCCCACTCATTACCAGCGGCATCAGGATCGGCACACCCGCGCTGACCACACGAGGCATGAAGGAGCAGGAGATGGAGTATATCGGCGAACTGATTGACGAGGTGATTGTCAACATGGGAAAAAGAGACGTTTACGCATCGGTGGCGAAGAAGGTGGAAGAGCTGTGTGTGAAGTTTCCTTTGTATCCTGAACTCCAGTGATCCATGTATTCCGTCTTGACATGCAGTGCGGTAGCGAATTCTGCGAGCCACAGGCATGAGCGATAAGAAGAAAAAGGCCCCTTCAGGAGAGAAGGCTGAGTCGGTAGAAGAGGAGATGTCCTTCCTCGACCACCTCGAGGAACTGCGCTGGCGCGTCATCAAGATCCTCATCGGCGTTGTTCTGACCACCGCGCTGTGCTGGTTCTTTATCGACTGGCTGATGAAGGACGTCCTCCTCCGCCCAGTGCTGGAACTGAACCGGAACCTCGCGGTGGGCCAGCAGCCCATTCACCTGCAGAACCTCAAGCCGTTTGGCCAGGTCTTTCTCTATTTTGAGGTGGCCATCATCGGCGGGATCATCGTCAACATCCCCAATATCCTGTACCATGTCTGGGCGTTCATCGCGCCTGGGTTGATGCCGAAGGAGCGACGCTACATCAAGTGGATCGTGTTCTTCTCCTCCTTCTGCTTCCTCGCGGGGATTACCTTTGCCTACTTCGTGATGCTTCCCACGGCGCTTCAATTCTTCGCGGGGTTTGGATCGCCGGAGATTGAGAACAACATCGCCATCAATGAGTACATGAGCTTCATTATCAGCGTGATGCTGGCTGCAGGGGTGGTGTTCGAGCTGCCGATGGTCTCCTGGTTTCTGTCGAAGCTCGGGATCCTGACACCCGCGTTCATGCGTCATTATCGAAGGCACGCCATTGTGGCCATGTTCATCATCGCGGCAGTCCTCACCCCGGGGACCGACCCGGTCAGCCAGATTCTTCTTGCCGTTCCTCTCCTTGTTCTCTATGAGATCAGCATCGGGATATCGGCAATGGCGTGGCGGGGAAAGAACAAGGAGAGCTGAAACTCACACCGAACAGTACACTACAGGTTCCACTTGACCATCAAAGAAATCAGCTCACCGATCCAGCACCATATTGAAGTCTTCGAGGACTACTTTGCCCGGTCGATCCGGTCGAAGGTCGGACTGGTCGACCTCGTCACCAAGTACATCATCAAACAAAAGGGAAAGAAGGTCCGCCCCATCCTTGTCCTTCTCAGCGCCGAGTTGTGCGGCGGGGTAAACGAGAGGAGCCACCGGGGGGCGACGCTTGTGGAGATCCTCCATACAGCCACCCTCGTCCATGACGACGTCATCGACGATGCCGACACGCGCCGCGGCTTTGCCTCCATCAACGCGGTTTGGAAAAACAAGATTGCCATCCTGATGGGAGACTACCTTCTCTCGCGAGGTCTGCTGCTTTCTTTAGAGCACGACGACTTCCAGTTCCTGAAAATCACCTCCACATCCGTCCGGCGGATGAGCGAAGGAGAGATCCACCAGATCCAGAAAAGTCGCCAACTCGACATGGATGAGGAGACCTATCTCAAAATCATCGGCGACAAAACGGCGTCCCTCCTCTCCACGTGCTGCGAGATCGGCGCGAGCAGCGCCACCGGCGACGGGGAGAAGCTACGGATGTTGCGGGACTATGGCGAGCACGTGGGGCTGGCGTTCCAGATACGGGATGACTTGCTGGACTATGTGGGGAGAAAGAGCATCACCGGCAAACCGACCGGCCTTGATCTGAACGAGAAGAAACTGACGCTTCCCCTGATCCATGCCCTGGCAAACGCGCCCAAGCGGGAAGGAAAGGAGATTCTCGGGATGGTTAAGAACGGGGGGAGGAAAATGAAGGTCGCCGCGGTAGTCGATTTCGTCACGACCTACGGCGGACTGGAATATGCCGCTGCCAAAGCCCGCCACTTTGCCGACCTTGCACAGGAGGATATCGCCTCGTTCCCCGACTCACCGAGCAAACAGTCTCTGCTCGCATTTGCGGATTTTGTGGTGGAGAGGGAGAAGTAGACTTTCCCACTCCGTGTGATCTTACAGATAGTCGATGAGATACTGCAGATTGTACCTCAGCAGTGCACATGCTTCTGAGGTAAGGTACGATACCCCTGGCCCCGGCCCTACACCCAAGCAGTCCTTCTCTACTGCACTCAGCGCCACCTGAAGGTCCTCCAGCGCGCCGGATTCGTCTTCACTTTCAACATGATCACGTGCCTTGGAAAGCCTCGTGTCGATCAGATCGGAGAGATCGCTCTGCTGAATCCAGTCCAAGCTCTTTGCCTCGTTCTTCATCGCAATGAGCGTGTCGATAAAGTCGAGGGCAACGAAGGGAGAGGGTGGAGCGTGCGGGGCAATTGTTCGTAGCACGATTGCATCGACGAATATCGACGATGTATCGTCTTCGCTTTCCCCACTCTCTGGTTCAACATAGTACCACGTGTAGGAATTAGAAATAGCAGGTAGACCAAAGGTCTTTAGCCTGAAACCCGATAGACTTACATTAGGCAGAATGAAGTCAACGGAGTCTTGTGCCCACCAGGAGAAAACAGGGGCAATGCTCATGCCTTGCCCAACCCACCCAGAAGGTGAAATGCTCCGCGCTGGGAGAACCGCGTCAAACAACACTGCATTTTGTTGCACACCAAATTCGTCGACTTTGTCATTTGCTGAAGAAGAATTTTGCATCGTGTACGAATAGACAAGAGTGTCTGCTTGTTTTGTGACTGAGGCCCAGATATTGATACTGGCTAATGCATGCAGTGAGCAGCAAAGCTCAACAAGAACAATATGTAGACTAATTGACCGAAGATTCATGGTATTGTTCCCCCCCTATTCGTTAACTCTGATATGGTCGTGATCACCTTCTTTGTGCGCTTTGTGACCTGTTTTATGTTGCGCGATTTTGCGAAGGTCAATTAGCTTGATTGTAACATAGTTCCCACTTTGATTCAATCCCTGATGGCTGACATCAACTGTTATACCTTGACGATGGGTACAATGTCCCACATCGTTGCACAAGCTGTCAATGGTAGGATATTCGTCGTAGATATCATCGTCCCAATTCCCTCCCAAGTCGAATCCTCCACCGTAAGGCAGGCTCATATCATTGATTCGCAATCTGATTGCTGCATGGAGCGAATCGTAAGCGTCCGCGACAGCCTGAATAGCTTGAATCAATGCGTTGGTTCCCCAATGATCTGTGTCAGGTGTCCTGCAGTTCGGATAGTTTGTATCATCTCTTGGTCCGTGATGCAAACAAGTCCCCCCTATCTTCACATAGTGCGATCCGTCAGGAAGTAGGTGTAGCTCCGGCACGCGCGTAATCAAACTCAGCGTATCAGAACTCGTCGTGTCACTCAGGAGTTTTGCCGTGATTCTCTCCACTCCACCGAACTGCGATGCGAGATACCGGAAGCTCAGCTTCCCGTTCGCATCGGTTCGCCTGGTAAACGACGCAAGCGTATCAAAGCCTTGACCGACAAGTTTCGGCAACCGATATCTTCCCATCGGTCGATTGCCATCGTGAGAATGGCCGCCACTGTCGGCAAGAACTGGTTTGTCCACTTTCACCCAGTAGTTGGGTATGGCTGTGTTGGCAAACTCCACCGAAAGCTCCAGATCCATGTAGTTCTTCTTGGCGAGGGAATCGTTTTTGTTGGGGTACGTCGGGTACACGTTCACCGAATCGGGGCGTCGGATCTTGACAAGCGTATCGGCATAGCCCATCAGCAGAAAGCAGCCCTCCAGGGCGTAGCGAGGTTGCAAGCACTGATTTGCCACCGGCGTCCACATTGAGACGGCCCACAAAGACTCGGCTGCCAGGTAAATTTGCATTGTTGGGTTGTCCAGTTCTGCATGAT
>DASRUE010000117.1:0-24798 GCA_035687895.1 Bacteroidota bacterium
AACAGATCATCAAGAACACTCCTCTTCACTATGCTCTGCGCAACGCGGTGGCGAAGCGCAGGCAGCAGAAAGAACTTGTTGCATGGGATAAAGCTGGGAGGCCTGTTCCACCACCACATATAGTCAAGCAGAAAACGCTCCTGGATTATTCAAGGACTTATGGTTTAAGGGTTTTAGTTGAGACAGGAACTTACCTTGGAAACATGGTGGAAGCGATGAAAGCGGAATTCGACCGAATCTACTCTATTGAGCTCAGTAAAGATCTCTTTGAGAAGGCTGTCAGAAGATTTGCAGGTGTGGAAAAAATAGAACTCATTCATGGCGATAGCGGGACCGAACTTGGGAACGTAATAAAACATATCAATCAACCTGCCCTGTTCTGGCTTGATGGCCATTATTCAGCCGGAGTGACAGCCAAAGGAAAGAAGAATACGCCTATCTATGAAGAACTTGTGCACATTCTGGGCGCTCAAGATAGAAAGCATGTGATCATTATCGACGATGCACGTCTTTTCGGAACTGACCCTGCGTACCCGAGCTTGGAGGAACTGAGTGACTTCATCAAAGCAAAGAGAAACAATGTGGACATCCTCGTTCAGGATGACAGCATCCGAATTACGCCGAAATTCTAGCCGTCTAACAAGGCGCTACGCCGGGCGGTAATTCCCCTACACGCGAGGGCAAAGACATCTCCCAACTTTCAACTCATACACCCGGAACATGAAACAACGTGCGCGTTCCAACGCCGGTCTCCGCTTTACATCGGTCCTCGAGCGATCGGATAACAAGCTCTGGGGTGGTCATTTCCGTGTCCCCGCAAGGATCGCAAAGAAGCTCATCGATGGTGAGTCCCGACGCGTCCTCTGCTCATTGAACGATATCGCGGAGCGTCAATGCGCGCTCATTCCGTCCGGCAATGGAGCGTTCGTCATCACCGTTAACAAAGGGCTGCGAGAAAAACTCAAACTGACGTTCGGGATGAGAGTGCAGGTGAAACTGCGAAGGGACATCAGTGTGTACGGCCTTCCCATGCCTGAGGAATTTCAGGAGCTCCTCCGGCAGGACAAGGAAGGCAATGCTCTGTTCCATGCACTCACACGCGGGAGGCAGCGTACGCTCCTGTACATTATCGGTTCGGCGAAAAGCCCCGAGAAGCGGATGGTGCGGGCGATCGCTGTGGTCCGACATCTCAAGGCGAACAAGGGGAAGATCAACTACAAAGAACTGGGTGCATCGCTGAAACGTCCCGGCCTTTGAAATCCGTAGTCAACTGTTCTCATTCATATTCCGGAGCCATCATGTTCACGACTGCCACCATGCGCGTGCGGGCCACCTTCAAGAACAATCGGCTGCTGCACGTGTTGATTGCCGTCTACCTTGTCGTCTGGGTTTTGGCCGCCATCAACCCACTCCATCCGGATGACTGGCTCCTGGAGAATGTCCTTGTCTTCACATTTGTCCCGCTGCTGGTGCTGACGTACCGTCGGTTTCGCCTTTCGGACCTCTCCTATCTCCTCATCACGGTGTTCATGATCCTTCACTCCGTAGGGTCGCACTACACGTACGCGGAAGTCCCGTTCGGCTTCTGGTTGCAGGATGCATTTCATCTCAGCCGCAACCACTATGACCGGATAGTTCACTTCAGCTTCGGTCTGCTGATGGCCTATCCTATCCGGGAGATCTTCCTCCGCGTAGCGAATGCGAGGGGCTTCTGGGCGTACTACCTTCCGCTGGACGTGACGCTGGCGTTCAGCGGTTTGTATGAGATCATCGAGTGGCTTGCCGCAGCAGCAACCAACCCCGAGCTCGGTGCAGCGTACCTCGGAACTCAAGGCGACGTGTGGGATGCACAGAAGGACATGGGTCTTGCAGCTTTTGGCGCGCTGACATGCATGGTGCTGACATCCATCATCAGGACGATACGAAAACGGGGGGAACCAGCAACCTGAGAGGTCTGTTTTGATTGCGATCAACCTGAGCAGGCTATTGACATTGGCCCCGCGGTGATCAGATAAGACTGGCACAAATACAACTTCCGGCAGCAACCCTTGTCAGTCCGGCCCACAACTGTTTACATTCTCCCATCTTTCAAGTATATTGGCGGGTAACAAATCACTTCGATACACCAGCCGCATGAACCGCGAGACCATCGACCGTATTATCAACGAAATCCTTCAAGAGAAACTCAAGGGAAGCCACACCTGTTGCAAGGACGGAATCTGTTCGGACAACCTTTGCGTTGTCCACAACAAGGACGGAGTCCGGAACATTGTGCAGAACGGCGCGGCCCGCGTCACCTCCGGCGTGGGCATCGAGGCTGCCGGCGGGATCGAGCAGGACCTGGCAGGAATGATCGATCATACGATGTTGAAACCCGATGCCACTATCGGCGAGATCGAGAAGCTCTGCGGCGAAGCAAAGAAGTACGGATTTGCCAGCGTGTGCATCAACCCCGGATATGTTCCCCTCTGCGCGAAACTTCTTAAGGGTACGGAAGTAAAAGTCTGTACAGTGATCGGCTTCCCGCTGGGAGCCAGCTCCACCGCATCCAAAGCATTCGAGACAGAACAAGCGATCCGCGATGGTGCGCAGGAAGTAGACATGGTGATGAACGTCGGCATGCTGAAGTCGGGGGAGTACGAATATGTGGAGAACGACATCTTCGCGGTTGCAAGCACGGCCAAGCGGTACCACATGTTGAGCAAGGTAATCCTGGAGACGGGATTCCTGACGGACGAAGAGAAGATCAAGGCGTGTGTCCTCGCCAAGCGAGCGGGTGCAGATTTCGTCAAGACGTCGACCGGCTTCGGCAAAGGGGGAGCAACCGTGGGTGATATTGCGTTGATGCGGCGCGTCGTGGGGAGCGCAATGGGGGTGAAGGCATCCGGTGGCGTCCGGAGCCGGGAAGATGCGCTTGCCATGGTGGCAAGCGGTGCCGACCGGATCGGGGCAAGTGCCAGTGTGAAGATCGTGACCGGCGAACCAGCCGCAGCAACGAAAGGATACTGAGTGAATTTCACTGCATGGATTCTGATCGGCATTGCACTCAGCACCTTCGCGATGGGATGTGGGACCGTGGAAGAATCCCAGGAGTCCCCCCCTCCTCCTCCATCGGTTGTTCGGCAGGGAATGGAATTCGAAACCCGCACGGATACGGTCTATTCCAGAAGGACCGGCATTTCAGGTTCAAAGACTGCCATCGAACGTGAACGACAGATCCGGTTCATGGTACAGATTGGCGCGTTCAAGGACCCGCAGAAGGCCAGCAGTGTTCAGATACTGGCGCGGGAACGGTACGGCCTCCCGGTCTTGAACGACTTTCATCCAACGCTCGCATTGTACCAGATTAGAATCGGGTTCTTCGAGACAAGACAGGCGGCATATACCTTCCGCGAGCGCATGCACAAGGAATTCCCTGATGACTACAAGGATTCCTGGGTTGTCCAATTGAAGAGGTAAAGAGAATGAGAACCTTGATCATTATCCCCGGTATCGTGTTGCTCGCAGGCTGCACACCGGGCAGGGAAACTGTGAAATCCGAAGAGAGTGCCGAGGAGATGACGGAACTCCGTCGCTACGAGGCAACGTTTTCGCCGTCGGACTACAACCAGAATGTAGAAGATATATTCAGTCAGGCAAAGGAGAAGGTCGAGAACGAGGACAACCTGGCCGCATCTCTTCCTTCAACGCAGCAGTTGGAGATCGTGTCGGGCTTCAGAGTACAGTTGATCTCTTCGTCGAACATCGATGAAGCCAATCAGATGAAGACCGCGGCGGAAGCGTTGTTTCCCGGCGAATGGTTCTACCTCGTGTACGATGCCCCTTCATACAAATTGCGAGGTGGGAATTTCCCAAGCAGGTTTGAGGCAGACCAGTTTGCGAAAATGCTTTCAGAAAAGGGATACAAAGATGCGTGGGTTGTTCCCGAACGTGTCTACAAGAATCCTCCGCCGCGTCCGGTTCCATCACCTGAATCCAGCGGCCGGAAGTAACACCCCTACCTAAACCGTACCACCACACCCTCGACACTCCAACGCGCCCGCACTTTCAGGGTGTCCGCATACACGGCAAACCGTTCCGAGGTTATGAACGGGAATGGTTGTCCATATGAGAATTTCCCCGAGCCATCGCTGTCCCGGAATGCACTGATCGTGTATTTTCCTTCCGGCAACTTGTCCAGCAGGAACTTCCCCGGTTTCTCGAGTGTGACAGTCTTTTCTTTTGGTGGATTCAGATCAACGCTTGCGGCTGTCAGAAACACCCTCCCGACCCCCTGCCGGGGATCCTCCACGACACCCTCCACAACTCCCGTTGTCCTGAGATCGAGCGTCTGGAAGTGGAAAATGAACACGGAATCCCTCCATCTGTTGCCCTGCAGATCCTGAACGGAATCAAGAACCAGTCGGAGTTGATACCATGCGCGGGCATTGAAAGGTTCTTGTGGCAGGATCTGCGCATCGGAGGCACTGAGCCAGTGCAACATTGCGGGGACACCCCGCTTCGTGCTGTCCATCAGCGAAACTGCTTTCGCTATCGGATCCTGAATGACCGGTTCTGAGAAGTTCAATTCGATCACTAGATCAAGGGAAATACCGCTGCTGCTGTCACGCATTCCCGCGACTTGTAGCGTAGGGCGCAGCGTATCCGGTCTGCTGATGCCTTCGAAGACGGCACTCGCATTCGTTGAGTCAAGCGGGTTGCCGGAACGATCAAAAAGACCTTTGGCGTGAACGCGATACGTGACACCGCTATCCACACCGGTGGTAATGAGATCAACGCTTGCTGTGTTCTTGCGGTTTCTGCTGGCAATCGAGATTGGTATCTCATGCAGGCTGAGCGTGTCCACGAGGCGAAACTTTCCCCGCTCCACGGACATCGAATCCAGCGGCTCGCTGAAACGGGCCTCCAGTTGAAAGCGGTTCACCAGACGAACGGAGGTGATGAACGGTTTTGTGGTATCTTCCCGCGAAAGCCGGAGCCAGACATTCTCCAACACCGAAGAAAGCGGGCTGAGCGTGACATCTCCCGTGGTGACCCCGAACTCATCGATTTGCCGGTCATACACAAGATTGCGGTACTCATCCCGAACGGCAAAGAGCCTGTATGTATCGAAGGCTACATTGGAAAGAGTGAACACACCGTGAGTCCCGGTCTGCATGATGTAATCCGGTCTTACTTTTGCAGGGTCTAGTGTATCAACGCTAATGCCCTTTAACGCGTAGGCAAAGATCATCACCCCTTCCGGCTTCGGGTCAAACACTCTTCCTTTGATGAACCCTTCATCAATGGAATCCCCTGTGGAAAAGGCAAGGGTGTATCCTGCCGCCATCCTGTTCCGCGCCCGATGGTCCTTAACATCAGTACCGACATTGACGACATAGGTGACGTTCTTCTTCAGGGGTTGCGAAAAGATGATCGTTACTTCCGTAGCGCTCCAGTCGAATTCGAGGTCTCCGACATAGGGTGAAATGAAGATGGACTCTTCCACACTAAGCCGGTCGACATACTCACTGAACTCCAGCTCAATTCTGTCCGTTTCTACACGGACGGCATTGGAATCAGGAATGGTGTGGATGACCGTGGGTGGGACCGAGTCGACCGGACCTCCACCAGGAGGAATCTGTCCGGCACAATGAAAAAAGAGAACGGAGAAGGTGAGAATGTGGGAAAACTGCAGGGCTCTCTTCAACAGCATTGGAACCTTTTTGAGTGGCGGCGGGTTATACAGGGTGAAGTCAATATACAGATTTGATTGAAAAAGAGAAACCTCAAAACAAAGAGGGGCTCTCCGGAATCCAGGTCGATGAAGTTGGGTGATGTTGATGGTGGGTGAAGTTGGCAATGGGATTCCAGATGAGCCCCGTTTTTTTCCTACCGCTGCTGCTTGTTGGTTCCCCCGGATCCTTCCTGTGTCGAGCTCATGGGCTGAAGCGTGCGAATTGCGCGCTGCCTTCTATACTTCCGCACGTACCTCACGTGGTCGGCATAATTTGTCGTGAACCAGTGCCCGCCTTTCCCGTTTGCAACAAAGAAAATGAACTTGTGCTTCTCAGGAAAGAGCGCGGCGAGAATAGCGGCACGCCCCGGGTTATTGACGGGTCCCGGCGGGAGTCCCGGCCTTCGATACGTGTTGTACGGATTGTCCCTGAGAAGGTCTGAATACAGCACCCTGCGGGGACCGTCTTCCATCATGAACTGAATGGTGGGATCGGCCTGGAGCTTCATCCCTTTGCGCAGCCGGTTGTGGTACACTCCGGAAATCCGACCCTGCTCCTCTCCCAACACCGCCTCGCCTTCTACGATCGATGCCAATGTCATTACCTGGTTGGTAGTCCATGCCAGTTCCTTCGCACGAGCCTGCAATGAATCGTCGTAAAACAACCTGAACTGGTCTACCATCCGGCTAATGACGTCGCGCTCATTGGGTTGCCAGTAGAAATTGTACGTATCCGGCATGAGGTAACCCTCCAGGGAGTGGGAGCTGACGCCGAGAGAATGTGTAAATGATTCATCGTAGGCCAGCTTCACAAACTCCACCGAATCGATGCCGATGGTCCGGGCGAGAATCCGTGCCTGTCCGCGGGCACGAAGACCCTCTGGGACTGTCACGGGAATCAACGCTGCGCCTTCCCCGTCACGAAGAGCAAGGAAGATGTCCAGGTTGGAAATTCCGGAACCAAAGATGTACTTGCCGGTTTGAATTCGCCTCGTCCCGCCGACCACCCTTCCGACAAACACGAAGAGCGGCCTGCTGCGGATGACTCCTTTTACCTCTAATGTATCGACCACGGAGGCAAATGTCTGACCGCGGGAAACGAATACCGTCCTCTCGGTCCCGCCGGCGAAATAGTTCGGGTCGTTGAAGATACCATAGACCTTCGCACCGACGATTGTCAGCACCACACAAGCTACCAACCCGATAGTCTTCGCTGGCGAAGGCCCTGGGCGTGGTCCGTTTTCGTCCTCTACTTCATTCATTCGGAACAGTCATTAGTTGGTCATAGACCCGTTGATACTCGTTGGCCTTGGTCGTGTCCTTCTTGTAGGAACGGTACACCTCGGCCAGCGCCCGATAGGCTCCGGCATAGGAAGACTCGCTCTTCAGAATACTCTCTAAACGAACAATCGCTTCATCCGGCTGGTTCTTCCGGAGAGCAATCTCGGCCAGAGCCATCGGCACATCGGGCAAAGATGGGTGTAGTTGTCGGGCCGTCCGGAGTTCCGCCTCGGCCTCATCAAACCGGCCGACAACAATCAACGCCCGCCCCAGGAGAAAATGTGTCCGTGCGGATCCGGGATCCAGTTTCACTGCCTGTTGCAGAATTGGTCCGGCCTGCTGTACGTTACCGATCGAAAGATAGTACATCCCGGCCTGGGTCATCTGTCCTACGTCCCGCGGCGTGAAATGTGTCACCGCAGGATCGAACTCGAACACTTCCATAATCTCCGGGTGTTGCACGTCGGTCTGGAAGATCGGACTCCGGTTCACAACCTCGAACCAGTTCCGCAACACTGCGAGATGCGTGACCCCATGGGAAACCAGAAATCCCTGCAGCTTGTCCAGCCGGCCGATGTTCTCGATCATCTCCGGCGAAACGAGGCCCACCATATCAACCACCCGACGTCCTGAATAGAATGCGATTGCCCCGATGTCATGTGTTGCAACAATCGCGTTCTCCGGGAGGTGCTGGTTCAGCCAGCGAGCGGTCTTCACCTGTCGTTCACTGATGTACTTGCAGTAGTCGGCATAGGTTAGTCTCGTTTCCCACGAAGCGAGTCCAAACTGCACACACATCATCGCAAGAAGAATCACCTGAACGCCCAACACAACCTTCCGGGCATCAAGAACCGAGAGCATTCTCCCGCCGGCATGTAGTACTGATCTCAGTCCTCCAATAGCGAGTAGTATCACAAACGGAAGCACCGGCATCAGGTATCTCCCTTCCTGGTACAGGTACGGAAGATTCTTCCAGTAGGCAATGAACATGAGCAGTGGCCAGAGGAAATAGATCAGGAGCTTCGCCGGTTGTCGCTTGAACACCTGAAAGAAAAGGGAAATCACGCCGATGCCAGCCAGAACCGCGACCGGGGCCATATGGCCATCAACAAGAAAATGAAACACCTGTTTGGGAAAGTCCGCTCCACCACCGGCGTAATACGTTGTTTTGGCTGCGAACGTGTTCGGCAATATCGAGCCGGAAAGCGCCAGGTTGAATGCCCCGTATGTAACAGCAAACGCAAGTACTATCAGAAGCGGGATCTTCAACCAGCCGACAGAGACATGGCTTGGTTTTGGATCCTTCTTCTTCACTGCAGGGGGTCGAACCGCGAATGCATGATAGGCGACATCGACAAAAAGAACGCCGAGGAAGATTACTGCTTCCGGTCTTGCCCAGAGGAGGAGTCCCGATACTATTCCGAGAGGAATGGTTTTTCGGCTTTTGTAGAAGTAGGTCACTCCGAGGAGTAGAGCAACGAACAGAGTCGTCTCCATTCCGGAAAGAGCTCCCCATACCAGTCTGGGTTCGAGCACCATCAGGAGTGCTGCGCCAGTGGCAAGGACCCACTCTTGGTCGGCATCATTCCGCGCCACCCTATAGAGAAAGAAGCCTGCCACCCCAAGGAACAGAATGCCCAGTGCGTAGCTCAACACAAACTCATTCCTGGTGAAGAAGAACCCTGTGGCGAGAAGGAATGTGAAGAGGGGCGACGTCGAGCCAGAGGTGACCATCTCGTTTTTGAAGTACGAGAAGCTCCCAAAGTCATGCAGGTTCCTGGCAAACTGGAGATGGATCCACGAATCATCCAGAGGAAAACCGGGGCTGCCGTTTGCGTGGATGGCCGTGAGCTCCACCGCGACGCAAAATGCGACGCCAAGAAGAAGTACAACCAGGAGCGGAAGGAACGTGGGGAGCGATGAAGGGTTACTCATCAGGCGGGTCAGAGAGAAAGGTTCGCAACGGCACCTAACTCAAGGCTGGAAGTAACGCCTGCGTTCAGTTTCATCCATCCGACCAGGCCGATCATAGCGCCATTATCCATGCAGTACTCCAGAGGCGGAAAGAAGAGTCGGTGGCCGCGCTTGTCTGCTTCCTCTTTCATACGCGAGCGGAGGAGCGAATTTGCGGAGACGCCTCCGGCGATCGTGACGTCTTTGATGTCCCGTTCGTCTGCAGCCGCGAATGTTTTGGTGACGAGGACGTCAATCACCGACAATTGAAAGCTGGCGCATATGTCGGCCACATGTTTACCGTCAAGGCTTCCCCGCCGGAGATCAGCATCCAACAGACCCTGGTTCCTCAGGTAATAAAGCACCGCCGTCTTAATACCGCTGAAGCTGAAGTCGTAGGAACCTTCTTCGAGGTAGGATCGGGGGAAAGCAATTGCCCGGGGATTCCCCGATTTCGCCATCTTGTCTACGATTGGCCCACCGGGATACCCCAGACCGAGCATCTTGGCAACTTTGTCGAACGCTTCTCCTGCTGCATCGTCACGCGTTTCACCCAGGAGCGCGTGCTTGAACGGCTCATCGACTACAACGAGCATCGTGTGGCCCCCAGAGACGATCAATGACAGAAACGGATAAGAGGGCTTGGGTTCGGCCAGGAAATTGGAGTAGAGATGCCCTTCCATGTGGTTCACCCCCACAAAAGGTACACTCAATCCAAATGCCATCGCTTTGGCAAAGTTCAGCCCAACCAGAATTGCTCCGACGAGACCGGGGCCTTGCGTAGCGGCAACACCGTCGAGATCCTCTTTCGTAACGCCCGCCTTGATCAGCGCATTGTCCACCACCTCGATGATCATTCGTTGATGGGCACGGGAGGCAAGTTCGGGCACTACGCCACCATACTGAGCGTGCACCAACTGCGAAGAGATGATGTTGGACTTTACAACGCCATCCACAAGAACTGCGGCCGAGGTTTCGTCGCACGATGTCTCAATGCCAAGAACGACCATGTCAATATAATCAAATGAACAATAGTGTCTGAGCGCGATTCATAAGCACAACGTGTGGCTCATTGTCCGCATGGTAACCAAATGAGGGCTGATTATCAAGAAATGAATTAACATCCAACGATCCCGGAAGACAAAATTCCGGTTGCAAGGCAAAGGTATTTTCCATATATTTGTCCCACTCAATTTATCCAAGGCAAGGAAATCCCATGGCAAAGATGTGTGATATCTGCGGGAAGAAGCCGGTCAGCGGCAACAATATCAGCCACGCACACAACCGGACGCGCCGTCGCTGGCTCCCGAATCTCCAGAGTGTCCGTGCGAATGTCAACGGCCGGACGAAGCGCCTTACCGTTTGCACCACCTGCATTAAGTCGAACAAGGTCTTGAAGGCGGCCTGACGGCGGCAGGTGGGAGTTTGGTTTCGCGAGCCATCATTGTTTGGTGATGGCTTTTTTGTTCCGGCAAGAGAAAACACCACAAAGACCGGGGCAAGTTCAATATCTCCCTTCTTCGATCACCTTTGTGTCCTTTGTGACTTAGTGGCATCATTCTTTCCATGCAAAAAATCGAGCTGCAACTCAACCTCCCGAACTCCCTCACCCTTCTCCGGATCGCCCTTACTCCGGTGTTCGCCTTTCTGCTGATGTCTGATTCTTCCCTCAACAGGCAGGCGTCCCTCGGGGTGTTCATTGTCGCGGCACTCACCGATTGGTATGACGGTTGGATCGCCCGGAAGATGGGCTACACCTCGCGGTGGGGTAAGTTTCTCGATCCTCTTGCGGATAAGATCCTCTCCTCAGCGGCGCTGCTTGTGTATGTCGGACTGGGATTGGTGGACGCGTGGATGGTTTGGATCGTCATCGTGCGTGATTTCCTCATCACCGGCCTTCGCAGCTATGCGGAATACAAAGACCAACCGATCATTACTTCAAAGGGCGCCCAGGCAAAGACGTTCGGACAGTTCGTGGTTATCTACTACATCTTAATCCTCTACGTTGCACGGAGCGTGCCTGCAATTGACGAACAGTGGGGCTCCACCATCGATGCACTCATGCACCCGCAAGTGCTTTTCGGAATGATGCTGGTGGTAACCCTTTCCACTGTCGGTACAGGGCTGGCATACCTGTTTGATAATAGAAAATTTCTTCGTGAGCTTTATGTCAACGTCTTCAAGTCAGGAACCAGCCGGTAGTCCAGCCCCGGTTTCCTTTCTCACTCGTCTGATCGCGACGGGGCTCTACTCCGGATATATCCCGTGGGCTTCAGGAACATTCGGTACTTTGGTGGGGATCATCGTCTGCTTGATTCCAGGTGTCTCAGACTCCGTTTTTCTGGGAGTCCTCATTGTTGTGTTCTTCTTTGTAGGAGCTGCAACATCAAGTCGCGTGGCGCACGCGGTCGGTCACAAACTTACTCGATCGGCTGAGTTGGCAAAAGCAACGTTTCAATCGGGGAGCCATGGCAATCCTGACCCTTCCATCGTGGTCATCGATGAAATTGTCGGCGTCTGGATCACGCTCTTTGCAATTCCACTCTCCCCTCTCAGTGTGGCTACAGCCTTCTTTGCATTTCGAGCGTTTGACATACTCAAGCCACCTCCTGCGCGACAGGTCGAACAAATCCCCGATGGATGGGGAATCATGCTGGATGACGTCGTAGCCGGTGTGTACGCCAACATCGCAACGCGCATTGCCTTGTTCGTGCTCTCCCTTTTCCTTCCAAATCTTTGATGAAAAAAGCCAGGGTATGAACGCTGAGATCATCACGATCGGCGACGAACTCCTCATCGGACAGGTCATCAACACCAATCAGGCATACATTGCGGGGAGACTGGGTACCATCGGTGTGCCTGTTCACCGCATGACGACCGTGGGGGATGGACTTGAGTCGATACTCGACTCTTTCCGTGAGGCATGGAAACGAAGCGGCGTCGTAATTGTCACAGGCGGCCTCGGACCCACGCATGACGATGTCACCAAGAAGGCGGTCTGCACATTCTTCGATTCTGATCTCGTCAGCGATGCTGACCTGCGCAAGCACATCGAGGGAATAATGAAGAGGCGGAACATCGGTTGGACGCCTGCGACAGAGGAACAAACGATGGTGCCCCGCAAGGCGCAGATTATCCCAAACCCTGTTGGTACGGCCGCGGGCATGCTGTTCCAAGAGGATGAGAAGTACTTCATTGTCCTCCCCGGGGTCCCATATGAAATGAAAGAGATGACCGACCAGTCCGTCATTCCCTTCCTCGCTCCCAAGGTAAAAGGCTCGGTCATCCGCCACCTTACTCTCAGAACAACAGGAATCCCCGAAAGCCTGCTCGCCCGGCAGTTGGGTAACCTGGACGAGATCCTGCGCGGTGCAAAGCTGGCGTTTCTCCCTTCCCTCACCGGCGTCAGGCTTCGGATTACGGTGCAGGAACGGACCGAAGCGACAGCAAATGCCATAATCCGGCAAGTCGAAGAAAGAATCAGAGCAAAGGCACAGAAGTATATTTACGGCACAGGTGAGGAAGAGCTGGAGGAATCCCTTGGCAAAATCCTGACCGAACGGAAGCTCACAATTGCAGTTGCCGAATCCTGCACGGGAGGGCTCATCGCCAACAGGATTACCAATGTGAGCGGGAGTTCCTCGTATTTTGACCGAGGCGTCGTCGCCTATAGCAACCATTCCAAGACCCAACTCCTCAGCGTTCCTTCAGCGCTCATCGAAACACACGGTGCCGTAAGCAAGGAAGTCGCCTCAGCGATGGCAGAGGGAGTACGAAAGGCCGCCCACACTGACATCGGACTGTCAACAACGGGCATCGCCGGCCCAAGCGGCGGAACACCCGAGAAACCAGAGGGACTCGTCTGGATTGGCTATTCTGATACCAATACCACCATTGCGCTGAAGTTCAACTTCGGCGACAACCGGCTCCGGTTCAAAGAGAGAGCCTCGCAAGCTGCGCTGGAGTTGGTGAGAAGAAGGGTGCTGAGGATCGAGTGAATGGTTGCCCGCTCAGGAATTGAACGCCGGAAGGTTCAGCAGAAAGGCGGCTGAAGTAGACACACTGAACACGCATGACCTCGAAAGGGCAAGCCACGGGAGACTTGTTGCCCGATTTCGTTTCTTATGGTAGGGGACAAAGAACTCCCCATCCACATGCCATACGATCCACAACTCCATCACCGTCGCTCGATCCGTTTACAGGAGTATGATTGCTCTTGGCCGGATGGTACCATGTGACGATTGTGGGAAAGGACCGTCAGTCCATCTTTGGCGAAATCATCGCAGATAAAATGCATTTGAATGAAATCGGCAAGATCGTTGAAGAAGAATGGCTCAAGACACCGGCCATCAGGTCAAATGTCGAATTGGATGAATACGTTGTAATGCCAAATCATTTGCATGGAATTGCAATCATCAATGATACTCGTAGGGGCGTATCGCAATACGCCCCTACGAAGGGATTCAGGTCACCATCCCAATCCCTCGGCGCGATAATTCGTGGATTCAAATCTTCCTCAACCAAACGCATTAACCTTACCCGTACCACACCCTTTCGTCCCGTATGGCAACGAGGCTTTTACGAACACATCATCCGGAAGGACGCCGACCGACACCATATCCGGCAATATATAGCCAATAACCCGATGCGCTGGTGTTTGGACGGAGAAAACCCCGAGAATTTCTGATCATGCCCTCCCTCCGCCTCTTCATTGCCATAGAAACCCCTCCCGACCTCAGGCCACAAATTGCTGCAATTCGTGACAGGCTTAAGGCTTCCGACGCAGATGTGAAATGGGAGCCAAACGAGAAGCTCCATGCAACCATCAAGTTCCTCGGAAATACGGACGACCACCTGTTACCTGAAATCGTTTCTTATATTAGGGGGGGGTGCCAGAAGTTCGCACCGTTCCAGATCAGGTACAAAGGAGTCGGATGCTTTCCGAATAGCCGAACTCCCCGAGTGATCTGGGTGGGGATGGACGAGCCCGGCGGAAACTTGAACCTTCTGCATCTCGAGATCGACTCAGGATTGGTTGCTCTGGGATTCGAACGAGAAGAAAAGAGATTTCATCCACATGTAACATTGGGTCGAGTGAAGAGCAACAAGAAGATCCATAGCTTGCTTCGCATGATGGAATCCATTACCTTTGAGAGCCAACCGGTGACAGTGCATGAAATTGCACTGATGCAGAGTGAGTTGAACGCCAGCGGGTCCGTCTATACTATCCTAAACTCAATTCCACTCGGTTCCTAAGACCGCTGGTTCCATGAGCTCCGTATATCCCATCCTCTGACGAAGGATGGATCGAATGGCCGAACATTACAAAAGCAAATCATTTCACACGAGGGGAGATAGCCATGTCAGACGAAAAGGATTCCAAAGCTCAGGCACTGAAGATCGCCATTGAGCAGATCGAGAAGCAGCACGGTAAAGGATCGGTGATGCGCCTTGGCGAAGGGCCGATTGCGCAAGTGGAGGTGATCTCCACCAGCTCGATCTCGCTTGATGCGGCGCTCGGCATTGGCGGCATTCCGCGAGGACGTGTGACTGAGATCTTTGGGCCGGAATCCTCCGGCAAGACATCACTCTGTCTCCATATCATTGCTGAGGCGCAGAAGACCGGTGGCATCTGTGCCTTCATCGACGCCGAGCATGCCCTCGACATCGCCTATGCAAAGAAACTCGGTGTTGACGTGAACAATCTGCTCCTCTCGCAGCCTGAATTTGGGGAGCAAGCCCTGGAGATCGTCGAGACCCTGGTCCGTAGTGGTGCGCTGGATGTGATTGTGATTGATTCGGTCGCGGCACTGACCCCCCGGGCGGAAATCGAAGGGGAGATGGGAGACCCGACCATGGGTGTACAGGCCCGCTTGATGTCGCAGGCGCTCCGCAAGCTCGCCTCGGCGATCAGCAAGTCCAAGACGAGCGTCATTTTCACCAACCAACTCCGGATGAAGATCGGCGTCATGTTTGGCAACCCCGAGACGACAACCGGAGGCAACGCGCTGAAGTTCTACGCTTCGGTTCGCCTCGACGTTCGCCGCATCGAGGCAATCAAGGATGGCACCAGTGTCATCGGAAATCGAACCCGCGTCAAAGTGGTCAAGAACAAGGTTGCCCCTCCCTTCCGTGAGGCGCAGTTCGACATCCTCTACAACGAAGGGATCTCCAAACTCGGTGATCTCGTGGACACTGCTGTGGAGCACAACATCATCGCCAAATCCGGCTCATGGTTTTCGTATAAGGAAGATCGTATTGGGCAGGGCCGCGATGCTGTGAAGAAGTATCTCCAGGAGAACGAAAAAATCGCCAAGACAATCGATATGGAGACAAGAAAGAAGCTGGGTCTTGTTCCAACAAACGGCCACCAGACACCGGAGATCAAATCCGGCAACCCGGCTGTCGCTACCGCACAAAAAGCAGCGCCACAACCTCTTGTACTTGGCAAGCCTGAGCTGGCAAGAAAGAAATAGAGGACCGTTCCAACAAGAAGCTTTTTCTAACCCTCGGGGCGAGCATCGTCGCCCCGCACTGCCATGCGCATCACAAAGATCGAACCGCAAAAAAAGAATCCAGCCCGAAGGAACATCTACCTCGATGGCGAGTTCGCCGTGGGCGTAGGAGCCGAGACCCTCATTCGCTTTGGCCTTCGCACCGGCGACGAAATCGGTGCTGATAAACTGAAAGCTCTGGAACAAACTGAGGAGCTTTCCAGTGCCCGGAATGTTGCGCTCCGATTCCTCAGTCACCGACAACGATCAAGAAAAGAGATCCAAGACAAGCTCCGCGAGAAGGAGTTCGGCGAAGAGGAGATTAATCAAGCACTCGATTCCCTTGAGCGAGCCGGACTCGTTAACGATGCGGCATTTGCGCGGATGTTTGCACGCGACCACCTGGTGCTTCGACCAACAGGCAGTATCCTCTTGAAGCGAAAGCTCCTCATGCTCGGTGTTGACAAAGCAACGATCGAGGAAGCCCTTGCGGAGGTGATGCAGAATGTTGACCAGAAGGAGAATGCCCAGCAGGCAGGAGAGAAGTTCTTAAGAAAGGCTCTCGCCATCAGCCCGGCACAGGAGAAGCCCAGGCTTCGCTCAAAGCTTACACAGTTTCTCGTCCGCCGCGGGTTTGGCTGGGATGCAATCGAAAGCGCCGTCGCGGCCCTTCTTGCAGACGAGCGACTCAAAGAGCTGAAGCAATGAATAGAATCGTGTTTGACATCGAGACGCTCGGTTTCCCGCTGGAGTCCTTTGATGAGGTTCAGCAGGAATACCTGATGAAGTTTGCCAGGACCGATGAAGAGAAAATCGAGGCCATACGGAAGCTTAATCTGACGCCATTCACCGCACAGATCATCGCCATCGGTATGTTGAACCCGGATTCAAACCAGGGGAAGGTCTTGTATTCGGCTCCCAAGGAGCCACCGTGGTCGTCCGCAGACGGAATGGTTGAGTTCATTGCGTGCACTGAAGAAGAGATGTTGCTGGAGTTCTGGAAAACCGTGAGCCACTACAGTCAGTTTATTACTTTCAACGGCCGATCATTCGATTGCCCGTTTCTTATGCTCCGGTCAGCGATCTTGGGTGTCAAGCCCACACGCAATCTCCTCCCCTACCGGTACAGTGCAAATGAACACTGCGACCTGATGGAACAGCTTACCTTCTATGGCGCGTTCCGCAAGTTCAATCTCGATTTCTATTGCAAAGGCTTCGGCATTAAGAGTCCCAAAAGCGATGGTATTACCGGGCTCGATCTTGCTGAGCTTTACAAATCGGGCAGGTTCCGTGAGATTGCGGAATACTGCATTGGCGACGTGAGGGCAACAACCGAACTTTTCCACCGCTGGCAGAATTTCCTCGCCTTCGAACGCTGATCTCCCCTGTTTCCTCGCCTTTTGGTCAATCACTCCCCTGCTAAAAAAAGTCCTTGCGCTTGAAACCTTTTCAAACTATATTCGTCTAAGCAAATACAGTTAGGAGAAGGATTCGTCATGAAGGAGCTTACAGCCGTATTCAAAGCCCTCAGCGATGAGGCCAGGCTGAGGATACTCAATCTGCTGTTCAGGACAGGCGAACTGTGCGTTTGTGACATTGAGGCCACGACAGGTTTCACACAAACCAAGGTGTCCCGCCATCTCTCTTATCTCAGGAATGCCGGACTTCTCGACTCCAGGCAACAGGGGCTTTGGATGCTGTACAAGATCGCCAACCCCAGGAACAACGAGCACGAACAGCTGTTGAATTTTCTTCGGACGATCCTTCAAACAAACCCTACGGCACAGCGCGATGCCCGGGAGTTGGGAAAGAGCATCAAGAACGGCTGCTGCACAACATTCTCAACCATAAAACCAAATCAGATCCCGGCCACACTCGAACTTAACTAATTACAAAGGAACAGACATCATGGCAACTCCATCAGAAAAAGAAAACGCAGCCTGCTGTGGACCAACATGCTGTGAAACGGAGACAGACACAAAGGCTCTCTCTGTGAATGAAGCAGAGATAAAGAACTCCATCCGCGAGAGGTACGGCAAGATTGCTGCGGAAGGCAGTACATGCTGTGGCCCAAATTGCGGTTGCGAGAGCACCGATGAACAGCTTATCTCTGTTTTGATGAGTGATGAGTACACAAATGTGGACAAGCAGATTGTGGCAGCGGCAGACCTCGGGCTCGGATGCGGCACACCGACAGCATTCACCGATCTCCAGCCCGGCATGACAGTGCTCGATCTCGGCTCCGGCGCGGGAATAGATGTGTTCATTGCTGCCAAAGCGGTCGCCCCGACCGGCAAGTCAATCGGCCTCGACATGACTGATGAGATGCTGAAACGGGCGCGGGCAAACAAGACAAAGCTCGGAATCACGAATGCGGAGTTCTGGAAGGGAGAGATTGAAGACATGCCGGTCGAGTCCGGATCCATCGACCGGATCATCAGCAACTGCGTTATTAACCTTGTCCCCGATAAAAGGAAAGCGTTCTCCGAAATGCACCGGGTGCTCAAGCCCGGCGGGAAGTTCACCGTCTCTGACATCGTTTCTGTTGGCGAGATTCCCGCTGACGTCCGACGGAACATGGAACTCTGGGCGGGATGCATCGCAGGAGCCGTTGACAAAGAAGAGTATCTTCGGATCGTGAGGGAAGCTGGTTTTCGGGATTTGACAATCTCGGCAGAGAAACCGTACAACCTCGAAGGCAACACGTCATTCGGACTCGAGAGCATCACACTTACTGCAACCAAATGAATCACCCGACTGTTCGTCAGGCAACTCGCGTAGACCTGACCGGCATTGAACAACTCCTTGAGTCGGCATCCCTGCCGACTCTGGGGGTATCGGAACACATTCGGCACTTTCTTGTGGCGGAAATGGAAGGAGAGATCGCTGGCGCAATTGGACTGGAAGTATATGGCGAGACGGCGCTGCTACGATCCGCGGTTGTCGCTTCGGGTTTGCAGAGAACGGGAATCGGCGGTCTCCTCTACGCTCAGATTGTCGAACAGGCCAAACGGCTCGCCGTGCAGCGGCTGATCCTTCTCACAAACACTGCCGAGAAATACTTTGAGCGGAAAGGCTTCAAGAAAATCGACCAGAAGAGCGTCACCGGCCCCATCACCAGCTCTGTGGAATTCACGGGGGCCTGCCCATCTCACGCTGCATGCATGGAGTTGTTGCTGTGACGAGAATCCTCATACTCTGCACAGGCAACTCGTGCCGCAGCCAAATGGCGGAAGGATTTCTAAAGTCATTCGATTCCACTTTGGAGGTGCACTCCTCTGGCACTCAGCCAGCCGCCCGCGTCCACCCCAAGGCCGTAGCAGTAATGAAGGAGGTCGGAATTGATCTCACAGGCTCATCACCAAAGAGCGTGAATCAGTTCATCAGCCAGCCGTTCGACTACGTCATCACGGTGTGCGATAATGCAAAGGAGACTTGTCCGGTGTTTGTCGGGCCAGTGAAGCACCGGCTCCACATCGGCTTTGACGATCCGGCAGAAGCAGTTGGTACTGAGGAGGAAATCCTCGCAACCTTCAGACTGGTGCGCGATGAAATCCGGAAACGGTTTGCTCAGTTCTATCGCGATTACGTCAAGACTGCACACAACAACACATGACTCAATCATGTCCTCAACACTTAAGAAGCTCTCCATTCTTGATCGATACCTGACGCTGTGGATCTTCCTCGCGATGGCTATTGGTGTTCTCTGGGGATACAGCTTCCCGGGGATCGTTCATTTCTGGAATTCATTCCAGTCCGGCACCACCAACATCCCCATTGCGATCGGACTTATCCTGATGATGTATCCGCCGTTGGCGAAAGTGAAGTATGAAGAACTCGGGGATGTCTTCAGAAACACCAAAGTCCTTGGGTTGTCGCTTGTCCAGAACTGGATCATCGGACCTCTGTTGATGTTTGGACTCGCCGTGATCTTTCTGCAAGACTACCCGGAGTATATGGCGGGGCTCATCATGATTGGACTGGCCAGGTGCATTGCAATGGTGATTGTATGGAATGAACTCGCAAAAGGAGACACCGAATACGCCGCGGGTCTCGTCGCGTTCAACTCAATCTTCCAGGTCCTCTTCTTCTCCGTGTACGCATACGTCTTCCTCACCATTCTCCCCGGATGGCTCGGACT
Source organism: Bacteroidota bacterium (assembly GCA_035687895.1). Classification (GTDB taxonomy): domain Bacteria; phylum Bacteroidota; class Ignavibacteria; order UBA10030; family UBA6906; genus JAERML01. The sequence goes on from DASRUE010000117.1 coordinate 19,586, forward strand.
GAAGACGTTCGCTGTCGCCATCACCATCGGGCAGATTGCAGAGAGTGTATTCATCTACCTCGGCATTCCGTTCATCGGCGGACTTCTCACGCGCTTCGTCATGCTCAAGGTCAAAGGGAAAGAGTGGTACGAGAAGAAGTTCATTCCAAGGATCAGTCCGATAACACTGATTGCACTGCTTTTCACCATCCTCGTGATGTTTTCGTTGAAGGGTGAGTTTATCGTCAAGATACCGCTGGATGTCCTGCGCATTGCACTTCCGCTGGTGCTGTACTTCATCATCATGTTCCTCGTTTCGTTCTATCTCGGAAAGAAGCTCGGAGCGGACTATTCGAAAACGGTCACACTCGCATTCACGGCCGCGAGCAACAATTTTGAGCTGGCGATTGCGGTTGCGGTGGCTGTGTTTGGGATCAACTCAGGCGAGGCATTCGCTGCAGTGATCGGCCCTCTTGTGGAGGTGCCTGTGCTGGTGAGTCTGGTTGGCGTGGCGTTGTGGTTCCAGAAGAAGTACTTCAAGAATCCGGAAAGAGGAGAGGTGTCAGCTCCACATCTTTGTCCCTGAATCCGGACCGCACACTCAGAATGTGAACACCACTAAAGGAACCGTCATGACAATCAATGACCTTTCACGCGACGATCTACTCAAGCTCGTGCAACTCTATGCCAAGAACTGGCTAGCACACGATGGCTGCTGGTTTCTTGCTGCTGAGGAAAAGCTCGGCATGGAGACGGCAATCGAGTTGGACACAAAATCGTGGGCATGCTTCTCCCCCGTTGAAGCGCGACGCATCATGCAGACGTTTGATATCCCCGAAGGTGGCGGGTTGGATGCGCTCGTGAAAGCACTCGGGTACAGACTGTATGCCGCGGTCAACCGACAGGAAGCCCAACGCGTGAACGAGCACACACTACGCTTTCGGATGGTCGAGTGCCGTGTACAGCAGGCAAGGCAACGAAAGGGACTGCCCCTTTTCCCATGCAAGTCGGTGGGACTAGTGGAGTACACGCAGTTTGCACACACGGTGGACCCGCGCATAGAAACCAAGTGCGTTCACGCCCCTCCCGATGCCGTGACTGACAGCTATTGTGAGTGGGAATTTACTCAGCGCCGGTGAAACAAGCTTTCCGGTTCCGTACATTTGGCCTCGTTAATCCCAACTGTTGAGTCCACTTTTGCAACTAGACGTTCATCAGATGAGCTTCACACTCAGGAGACGATGAAATGTCAGAAAAACACAACCCGTCCAGCAAGAGAATCATCCGCTTCACCGCCGACAGCGCCATCGTTCTTTCGTTCATCGTGGCACTGGAGATCGTGATCATGATAAGTCCGTTTGCCGCCTTCTTCTATGCACTCTTCAACCCATTCCTGCTCGCGCTCAATCAGTCATCGGTCACTCGATGGCTGACAGCGTTCTTTCTTCCTCACATGATCGTCCCGCCGAACGAAGTGTTGGTCGTCATTCGTGTTCTCGGTTCAATCTTTTTTGTCGGTGGAATGTTGGTCTTCCTTGCCTGCGCTGCACAGGTCTACATGGGCAAACTCTTTCGCAAGGGAACGGCAACAAAGGGGCTGTATCTCTTCGTGCGGCATCCGCAATACATCGGACTTGCACTCGCTGCCCTGGGGCTCGCAATCATGTGGCCCAGATTCTTGACGCTCGTCCTCTTTGCGGTCATGCTCCTACTCTACTACCTTCTTGCCAGGGACGAAGAACGGCGGATGACGAATCGGTTCGCCGAGAGTTACACCGCTTACCAGAATCGAACAGGCATGTTCCTTCCACGTCCGGTCGAGAGGCTCTTTCTAAGAAATCCAAGCTCCAAAGAACGTCCCGGCGTGGTGAAGGTTGCCGGTATGTTTGTGATCCTCTGCGTCATCATCGTAGGAACCGGATTCATCCTAAGGTCGTACACTGTTCATCATCTGCCGATCCAGGAGATCCACGGTGTTGACGTCATCGCTATAACGTCTGAGGATACAACAACCGGTGCTGATCTCGTTCCTGCGGTTCTTGAAGACAGTGTGGTCGCCGCAAAGCTAACATCATTAACGAGCGAGGATCATCGGGTTCTCGCCTATTTCATCCCGATCGACTACGTAATGCAGGGAATGATCGCCAATACCGGGGATGAATGGAAGCTCTTTCAGCAGCACAAAACGATTGGAATGATCACCGACTTTGTCCTCCATCCTTTCGCACACCTCACCGGAGGTCACGAGCATCATATGGCAAACATGCAACACGGTCCGGAAATGTATGCCCTTCCGGCAATGAAACGAAGAGTGATTTTTCTGGAAGTTCGAGGGAACGGACAGCATCTGGATTCCCCGTTCGACGATTTTGACGTCAACGTTCAGCGAATCCCGCTTTTCTTCGTGGATGTACACCTTCACACAGCAGAGATTCTTCAAGTGAAGGACACGCCGGGTGGGAGCGGCTGGGGAACTGTTCCCACACCGATGTTCTGACATGTCGTAACCCCGCGTGGCGGCAAGTTGCACGGAAAAAGGAAGGATGCACCATGAAAGAAATACACTACAAACCCATCGGAAGAATTCACTCTCCGTTTCAAGACATTCAAGGAATGCCCATCCAACCATCTGGGCGCACGAGGTGTTGCCGGCACAGTGGAACTGTTTCCCGAGTACACCGAAGGCTGGAAGGACATTGAAGGATTCTCTCACGTTATTCTCCTGTATCATCTTCATCTCTCTACTGACTATGCATTGCATGTGAAGCCGTTCCTGGACGACAACCCCCACGGAGTTTTTGCCACGCGAGCACCAAAGCGTCCCAACGCTATAGGATTATCTGTCGTTCGGCTTCTAACCGTCACATCCAACATCGTCCGTATCGAAGATGTAGACGTTGTTGATGGAACTCCCCTCCTCGACATGAAACCGTACGTCCCGGAATTTGATGTTCGGGAGGTTGAGAGGATCGGGTGGCTCTCCAGTTGTTCAGACAGTGCCCGCACAGTGAGGGCAGATGAAAGGTTTCGATGATGATGATGCGAAGTCCCGTCGGGCTCACCAAGCGTTGACTATCTCAACAGTTCCATCTCCATCCTGAGCAGATCTCTTCTTCTGTCAAAGGTGAGACCTGTACTCTCTCATTTGAGAACTCATTAAACTTTTGTCAAGAACAAATCTGCTAATCTGGCCAACTCTCGATTGGTACACTATATGACTGTATCTTGAGAAACCTTGCTGTGTGCGGAAGTTGACACTATACCATCACCCGTCATATCACAACCCTCTCCAAACACAAATAGAAAGGAATCCTCCCATGGATCAGTCGATTACCAGAAAGGAATTTTTGAAGAACGGGACAAAGATCGCTGCAGGAGCGGCCCTCGGTGTTGGCGCCATCCAGCTACTCTCCAATTCAGGGGCACGGGCGGACAAACTGCTCACGCCCTGGCCGTGGCCATACCAAGCAATAGACGTGGAACAGGTGCGTATTCTCGGTCATGATACGTATTGGACAGCAGGCAAAGGATGTTCGCACGGCGCTTTCCATGCCATTGCCCAAAAGCTTCGCGAAGTACTTCCTGATCCGTGGAACGAACTTCCCTCCGAGATCATGCTGTATGGTGGCGGCGGTGGCGCAGGTTGGGGTGGACTTTGTGGCGCCATTAACGGTCCTGCCGCTCTCATTTCACTGGTTTTGGCCAGCGCACGGTCCGGCGTTCTGAATAACGAACTCTTCGGATGGTACACGCAAACCCTGTTCCCCACAGACATCAGCAATCAGTATGCGGTGAACCACACATTCACCGACAATCGTTGCGATATCACTTTGCCGCAGAATATATCTGGGTCAATTCTCTGTCATGCTTCAGTAACTGAGTGGTGTAACACTGCCGGTTATACACAGGATGCCCTGCAAAGGAAAGAACGTTGCGCCCGAGTTACCGGAGACGTTGCCGCATTCGCTGCTAAGATACTGAACGATGAGCTCGGTGGAATCTTCGTGCCTCACTATGTTCCGCCAGCTACAATCGCCGGATGCATGTCTTGCCATGGAGTGGGAACCATGAACAAAGTGGCAGCAAAAATGGAATGCACTCAATGCCATGGGACCGAACCTCACACAACGGCAGTCGCGGAAGCTGTGGGCGGAACTGCGACATCATTCCTCTTACATCAGAACTACCCGAACCCATTCAATCCTTCAACAACAATTCGGTTCTCGGTCCCGAACCAGGAGACGGTCAATCTCTCGGTGTACGGCGTTCACGGCCAGCTCATCAAGAATCTTGTCGTGAACGCGGACTACCAGCCCGGAGTGTACCAGATTATGTGGGATGGGACGAATAACGCAGGACAGCGTGTCTCGAGCGGAATCTACTTCTCACGCATGAATGCAGGAACGTTCGTAGCTTCCTCAAAGATGAGCATGGTGAAGTAGCAGCTTTGCACAGGAAAAAACAGAAGAGCGCTGGCAACGGCGCTCTTCTGCTTCGGGAGATGAACGACACCACAACCGGAACTCTCAGCCCTTCGTGCGTCTCAGGTTGACTGACGTGGCTTTGTGGAGCGAGTGGAAGGCTACACCTTTTGACGCGAGCTGCTGCGAGGCTGCGCGCCACGTTTGATACATGACATGCCTCTTGCCTGACGTCTGTTGCGACGCCCTCACTCTACTTCACTCAATACACGGGTACCAGTGAATACCCTTTCGCTTGATAGCCGATGACGGAGATATAGCCGTTCTCCACTTTCGTGATTGCCGGCAACACCGATGCAGGATCAACTTTGTGGACTTTCGCTGCAAAAAGACAGAGCTCAAGTCCGATGCCATCCTTGGAGAGAGCCGACACCGTCGAGGCAATTTCATCCAGGAGCAGGAGTTCTTCCGGGGTGAATCCTTCCCTGTTGCTCGACACCAGCTTCACGGACTGACCGATGAACACCACAGTGGATACCGGCGTTTTCTTCTCGGCAATCAAATCCTTGTGCGTCTGGCTGATGAGCTTCAGCTGCAGAGCTGCAATTTTAGGGACGCCCGTCCTGACATCAAAGACGATCTTCGTGGTTTCCACTCCCTTAAGGGCAGCATACTCCCCTACGGGGTCGGTGACCTGCGCCGAGGCAACGGGAGCTGCCAGAGAAATGGAGACCGCCACAACAAGAAGCATTACGGTGATCGATTTCATCGATATATCCTCCTTTTGTTTTGTGAGTGTATAGTGGGTTGACC
>DASRUE010000118.1:0-7197 GCA_035687895.1 Bacteroidota bacterium
ACTCGAACGACGTCCTTCTCATGTGGGGAACGATCAGTGAGACGAACAACTATGGATTCTTCGTCCAACAAAGTGTGGCTATGCCATCCTCTTTTGCGGACGTGCCAAATAGTTTCGTTGCGGGGCACGGCACCACCATAGTTCCACAGAACTATTCCTGGATACATTACAACGTCAGCCCTGGCACATTTTATTATCGCTTGAAACAGATCGATCTGGATGGATCTCTTCATTACACCGATGCCGTAGAAGTGGTTGTTGGATCGTTGACGGGAGCAGGCGAACAAAACGTTCCCCGAGTATTCTCTCTCTCTCAAAATTATCCGAATCCTTTCAATCCCTCAACACTCATCCGGTATACGCTTGCAAAGGAAAGCTCAGTATCGCTCAAGGTGTACAACACACTCGGGCAGGAGGTGGTTGTTCTGGCGGAAGGTTTGCAGGAGGCTGGGGAGTATCAGGTGCAGTTGGATGCGGCCCACCTGGCCAGCGGCACGTACCTCTACAGACTAAGCACCGATGATTTCACGTCATCGAGGAAACTCATCGTGTTGCGGTAGCACAGATTAGACAGCATGTAACATAAAACCCCGTCCGGTTGGCCGAGCGGGGTTTTTTCTTTCTTGGTTTTTCCTCCCAGTTGCCTCGGCATCACTCCTCAATCGCTCGGCCGCGTTTCCGCAAAAAAACTTTCTTCAAAAAAATTCTTCCTGCTACATTTCATATGGAATTCTTCGCCTCTTGATTGTTCACCACGGAGGATCCTGCGACGTAATCCTGACCTTCGATGAATCATTCTTACATCTCCGCGACACCATATTGTAGAACTTCCAAGCCAAATCAGCGCCGATTGCAAAAAAAAGTTGGCTCAGTTGGTGGCATGTGATTTGCCATAAATGCCAAGGAGCTGCTCGAGAAAGGCTAGACCGGTTTCTCTACGAGAACAAGCAGAAATATATAGGAAGGCAGCATGCACAGCAGCCTATGCGCGCATTATACATATCTGTTCTTAATCGTGTTCCTCGTTTCGGAAGCACAATCGGCCACCATTACCTCTGCACAATCAGGCAATTGGAATAGCGGACCAACGTGGGTCGGAGGAGTCGCACCTGTCGCGGCAGATAACGCAGTCATTGCAAGCGGGCATACCGTCACACTTACAGTTGCAACTTCCATAACAAACTTCACCATAAACAGCAGTGGCACTCTGGCCGATGGCGGATTCAACCTGACCGTTTCCGGAAATCTAGTGCTCAACGGAACCTGGAGCGGAAGTGGGGCTGGTCGATTGGTCATGACGGGTGCCAGCGCCACGCTTGACGGGACGGGCACAATCAACAACGCAAATCGTTTGGACATGTCAACAGGGAGCAAAACCATCCTGGCCACCGCTAATCTCACCTTCACTGGAACCAATCAGCGCATAGATGTAAGGACTGGCAATACAGTGACCAACAATGGTATTGTAACGTTGGAGAGAATTACGGACGCCGGTGCTACGTCGACCTGGGTTAATGCCGCCAATTCTACAGTGAACGTAAGTGAGGATTTACTCTCGACCGGTACGTTGACTGCCACAGCGTCTGGAAACACGATAAACTACAATGGTACAACTCTGGGGCAAACTGTCAAGGCAACAACGTATCATCATCTGGTGGTTAACAAGACGGGACAGACTGCAACGCTTGGCGGGAACACAATAGTCAATGGCAATCTCACACTCTCTTCAGGTACTTTGAGTACGAGTGCTAGCAACTTTAATCTCACCGTTGCCGGGAACTGGACCAACAACGGTGGGAGCTTCACCCCGGGGACGGGGACAGTAACCTTCAACAGTACAACGGCAGCGCAATCGATCAACGGAACAGCAGCCAGCCAAACATTCAGGAATATCACGGTCAACAAATCGGGACAAACGCTGAGTGTGGGAGGAAGCACCGCCACGCTGACGCTCAATGGAACACTGACCCTGACCGCAGGGACCTTCTCGGCCGGAACAGCAAGTGCTATTAACGTCGCAGGCAACTGGACAAATAACGGCGGAACCTTCACCGGGGGAACGGGGACAGTAGCTTTCAACGGCGCGGCCAATCAGGTCATCGGAGGAACCGCGTCCACCACCTTTGCAAGTATGACGGCAAACAACTCAAGTGGGATCACGATCAACACCAGCGCAACAGTGTCGGCGACGTTGACAATGACAAGTGGGAATATTGCCACGGGATCCAACGCGCTCACACTTGGTACAGGCACGTCATCGCTGGGAACACTCTCGAGAACTTCAGGGACAATAGTCGGCAACTTCAGAAGGTGGTTTGCCGGGGCAACAGTAAGTAACGTGTTGTTTCCGACAGGAACCGCAACCAATTATCGTCCGGCAAATACAAGTTTCACTGTGGCACCTTCGGCCGGTGGAACCCTGACCGCGTCGTTTACTGCATCGAACCCCGGCACGAATGGGCTACCGCTGGATGATGCTGGAACAAGCATCGTGAATTGCGGTGGAGATGGTTTCTGGACCCTCACTGCTGGCGATGGCTTAACAGGAGGAACGTATTCGTTGGACTTGACTGCGGACGGCTTTGGTAACGTGTCCGACTTTACGACGCTGAGGATTCTCAAGCGTGCCGATGCTCTCAGTGCTTGGACACTCGACGGTACTCATTCTCCAGGGACAGGCTCCAATTCAATACCTGTTGTCCACAGAACCGGTATGTCCGGGTTCTCGGAGTTTGGCATCGGTGGCGCGTCTGACAACCCACTTCCGATTCAGCTAATATACTTCACTGGAGCAGCTGTTGCCAACTCGAACGACATCCTTCTCACGTGGGGAACGATCAGTGAGACGAACAACTATGGATTCTTCGTCCAACAAAGTGTGGCTATGCCATCCTCTTTTGCGGACGTGCCAAATAGTTTCGTTGCGGGACATGGCACCACCCTTGTTCCACAGGACTACTCCTGGATACATGACAATGTCAGCCCTGGCACATTGTACTATCGCTTGAAACAAATCGATCTGGATGGGTCTGTTCATTATACCGATGCCGTAGAAGTGGTTGTTGGAGCGTTGACGGGAACAGGCGAACAGGACGTTCCCCGAGTATTCTCTCTCTCTCAAAATTATCCGAATCCGTTCAATCCATCAACAATCATCCGGTACACGCTTCCGAAGGAAAGCTCTGTATCGCTCAGGGTGTACAACCTACTTGGGCAGGAGGTGGCTGTTCTGGCGGAAGGTTTGCAGAAGGCTGGGGAGTATCAGGTGCAGTTGGATGCGGGCAACCTTGCCAGCGGCACGTACCTCTACAGACTAAGCACCGATGATTTCGCGTCATCGAGGAAACTCATCGTGTTGCGGTAGCACAGATTAGACAGCATGTAACATAAAACCCCGCCGGCTGGCCGAGCGGGGTTTGTCAATTGGGAAGACAGCGAATCCTGCGTCGTTACTTCTGCAGAAGGAGCTTTTTCGTTTGGATGAATTTCGTTGCATCTAAACAGGACACGACTGAGTCGTGTCCCCACGAAACTTTGCAAGAGTGGATTTGTGTAACATCAGTTATTTTAGTACCAACATCCGCATCACCGATGAAAACGAACCGGCTTGCCCGGGGCGGGCATGCATGACGTAAAAATACACCCCGCTCGGAATTCCGTCAGCGTTCCAATCAACTGCGTACGTGCCGGGAGATTTCGTTTCGCTTATCAACGTTTCAATTTCTCTGCCTAGCACGTCAAACACTTTCATAGAGACTAACCCTTCGCGGGCAACTTGATATGTAATACGCGTTGACGGATTGAACGGATTTGGATAGTTCTGCATCAGCACAAAGTCGGCGGGAACAGCATCGCTCAAACGAACATCCGACGAGACCGGTCCGCTCCACGAAACACTGCCGACGTTGATCGTGCCGGTGTTCGGTTGAAGCGTGTCGGCGGCGACCACCGTGACGGACGCTCCATTGCGCGCAAGAAAGCTATAAATGATTATTCGATTCGAAAGAATAGTTGAGGCAGTACGCCTGTCCGTTTTTATGCGCAGAGCTTGATGGACTCCACCTCCAGGCAGCGTGAGATTACCGTATGCATCAACCGTGTTGATGACCGTGTGATTGTTAATCGTAACGTTTGGTGGCAACGGAGGTGGAAGGGTAATGATGGACGATTCAGCATACGCTGATGTCCAACTCGTTCCCAATGTCATTGGCAGTTGATACAGAATTGCGTCGGGAACGTTTCTTGATCGAAACTGGAAACTTCCTGCTTGCGCAGATCCTGGAAAAAGAAGATTGGTTCCGAGCTTTTGGTAAGAGTAAAATGTTCCAACCCCCCCGGTGCCGTAGCGCTGCGAATGCGTTGAACCGGGAAAGAGACTGAAGAACGGCGTGGTATCCGGACGTACGCTTATAACGGTTCCAATGAAATTCGTGGCCAGCGTACTGAAGTTCCACGATGTAGCCCCGAGCGTTCCGATGTTCGCGGTATGAGTAGCTGTGTCAGTTCTACTCGTGATCGAGATGCCAAGGGCCAGTGTCGCGCCAACGTCAGCGGCGGTAATCGAGATTTGTGCGACCGCAGACGCCACGATAACAACGGTGAGAGACAACGAAACGACCAAACGAAGAAAGGACTTCATTTTGCACCCCTGCGTTTATGATGGGACATCTGTGAAGAGTAAAGCTTCTTGCAGCTCAAAGAGAATCACGTCGGTGACTGCGTTACAATCTCAGCGGTAAGCTCGATGTGCCATAGAACCCTCCAAGCCCGCCTGAGCGACTTTGTCCGCTTTGTTGTAAGCGGTTCGCGCCATTGCGCCGGTGATGCAAAAGGGGAGAAGCAACAGAAGAAATGTTTTCATTGCAGGAGTCCTTTGAATGTTGGGGAATGCTTTGATGTGTGTTTGTTGATGCTGAGGCTGAGCGAAAGCAGCATGTCGTGGGGGAGTTTTTGAGTCGGAAGTACACCGACAACCTCACGACGTTCAAGATCAAAGAACGTTATCCTGTTGAGCGCAGAGTGTGTAATGGCGAGGAAATGGACCGGCAGATGCGAGGGTTGGTGCGTTTGACATCCCGCTAAGAGGAACAAGAGGCCGTACCTTGGCAGGGGGGATGTTCGCATAGACATCTTCACAAAGAGCGTCGAATGGAACCTTCACAACCTGTGTCATACTTCTGATGACCCAGATAAAGGTATGGAAAATCCAGTGAATGTCAAGCGTATTGGTCAGGGTAAGAACACGAAACCCCGCCCGGTTGACCGAGCGGGGTTTGTTGTTGTTTGTAGGGGCGATTCCCTGCCTGAGGCGGGATCTTCGACATGAATCGCGTCTACTGCGCTTCTTGTTGACTTTCGATATTATTTCCATTGATTCAACTCCATGGAATCCTCGGATATGGGTTTCTTGCTGAATTGGTCCAGCGCCAGATCGATTCCACGGACAAACAGATTGGTGATGCAGGCTCAAGCTCCAAAACATCATCGTCGTTCAATGCGGTTGAAAGAGTATGATTACTCGTGGGTGGGATGGTACTATGTTACGATATGCACCAAGGATGGTGAACGCACGCTCGGCAAGATCGTTGGCGAAGCGATGGTTCCTTCAAGGCAGGGACAATCATTGAAGAATGTTGGCGAGGCCTTCCGAAGCATTTTCCATCGGTCGGATTGGATGAGTATGTTGTCATGCCGAATCATTTTCATGGCATTGTTATCATCAATGACACCCGTAGGGGTTTGATTAATCAAACCCCTACGAAGGAATGGCAAATGATGAAGACATCGGATATCACCCTGGGGAAGATTGTACGCCATTTCAAGGCAAGGGCAACCAAAACGATTCATGACATTGGTCTTGCAGGATTCCAATGGCAACGGAATTATTACGAGCATATCGTCCGCAATGATGCCGATCTCCATCGAATCCGGACCTATATCCAGAATAACCCCCTTCAATGGGCACTCGACGAGGAGAATCCAGAGAACAATCAAGCCGAGCAGTCAGCAGTTCGATGAGTTGGTGATGGGCTGACGCCTGATGCGCATCTAAACATAAAACCCCGCCCAGTTGGCCGAGTGGGGTTTGTTGTTTCTTGTGGGGGCGATTCCCCGCCTAGGGCGGGATTGTCGACAGGAATCGCCCCCACGGGTTACTTGCTACGGTTGTATGGCGAACGGTTTGTTGGCTTGAGCGAGACCCCAAGATCGCTCGCCCTTGCACGCACTGCATTTTCAGTTCGACCCAGTTTCAAACCGATCACACGTGTTGGCATGTTTTGCGCAGCAAGGACACTGAGGTTTCTTTCGTCACTTGATGTCCAAGCCTTGCCGGTATTGCGCGTGTACTTTGGCATTGTCCTTCACCTCCCTCTACCTGCTAACTGATCACGACTGCGAGCATTTGGCTGTATTCTTCCATTTGTATCGACGTCAATAGTCCCAATGACAGGTATCATCCGGATGCTCCGTATCATTCCCACAATTTCTGTTGAGGCCAGCAGTTTCCGCATCTGTCCGTTTGTGCGAGTAGCAACTGGATCAAGGTCTTCAATTCTTCCATGGTTTACCTCAATGTTGTCTTTTCGGGACATAAGGTAGGCAACAATGTCTGCATAGCAGAGTCCAATGGTCTCTGTGCCAGACCTCGACAGGATTACATCCTCGAAGAGAATCAGCCGCTTCCTCTGCAGGATTGGTTCAATTCTCATCCTAAGGCCTGTTGCATTGACATCGCTTCGTTGATCAAAGCAGATGGACACAACATCCTTGCCGCCCTTTGTCGTCGTGCTTGTCCCAAGCACTGATGAAACTGCCACACTGACAAGCCTGAGATAGCTCTCGTTTGTCGAACCTCCTGTGGAAGATGCGTAACAGAACCTGATCCGGGAATTAGAAGCCGAGGTATTCATCGCGATAATCTCCTTCGTCAGCTCGATCCTTTGCTCGACTGTCACACTTGGACAACCTTGGGATTGCGAAAAGATCATCGTCCCTTTGAATTCAATCGATTTGTCCCATCCGAAACGAGTGATCTTGGAGAGGTACTCACGTTTTAGCTCCCCATACTTTGAAGAATCGATCAGGGCAGCACAAACTCCTAGATAGTCTGTGTTGTGTGCATCTGAACTCTCATCTACGAACACAAGCTTCATTTCACCTCCTCAAGATACTTAGCAATGTTCCAATTTAGTCTCT
>DASRUE010000119.1:0-6423 GCA_035687895.1 Bacteroidota bacterium
TCTTCATCGCGTTCGCCGCCACCAGAATAGGATCCCAGAGAGGCGTGAAGGGCGGTGAGTAGGCGAGATCCCACTGCTGCATCTCATCAATGGTAATCCGGTGCTGAATAGCAACAGCAAGTGCATGAGCGCGGAGAACCGCTCCTTCCTTGCCGTACAGGTTGGCGCCGAGAAGCCGTTTGCTCTTCCTATCGGCGATCAACCTGACTGTTACACGGCTGCTTTCGGGCATCACCGCGACCTTTGACCAGGCAGTGATTGTCTCAGTCAGCACATCAAATCCTGCTGCCTTTGCTTCCTCGGAGCCAATCCCCACCTGCACCACCTCGATGTCGAACACGCGCACGGCAATAGCGCGGATTGCGCCACGGAACTCGGCCTTCCCTCCCGCGGCATTCTCTCCTGCGACCCACGCAGCTTTGCTGGCAACTGTAGCAAGCGGAAGGAACATTCCTTTATTGGTCACAAGGTTTTTGACTTCGCAGCAATCTCCTGCAGCGTATATATTGTCAAGGTTCGTCTCTTGGCGCTGGTCCGTGATGATGCCACCCGTGGTTCCCGTGCGAACGCCGGCATTCCGGGCAAGAGCGCTATTTGGTGCAACGCCCAGTGAGAGGATAACAAGATCGGTCTCGTACGATCCTTCCGATGTCACCACGTGAGTCACCCGCTGGTCTTTACCCAGAACAAACCCTTCCGTCTTTGCATGGGCAACGAAGGTAACCCCGTGGGCTTCCAGCTCTTCGCGCACGCGTTCGCGGGTGTCGCGTTCCAGCCCCACCATCGGAAGACTGTGGCGATGGAGCAGCGTTACCTCCAGGCCGCGTGCCCGCAACGCGTCCGCCATCTCCATTCCGATGTAGCCGCCGCCAACGATGACAGTTCGGTTCGGTTTCTCCTCGTCAAGATACTTGTGAAGCGTGAACGCCCCATCGAGCGACTTGATGGTGAAGACATTCCGGGCATTCTCGCCAGACAGTCCAAGCAAGCGTGGGCTGGAGCCCGTCGCGATGATGAGCCGGTCGTATTTCTCTTCAAAAACCTTCCCCATCCTGAGGTCACGCACCTTGACAAGCTTCTTCGTCGGGAGGATCTCCTCCACACGGTGGAGAACCCGCGCATCCACGCGCTTCTTTTCCCGCAGCGTCTCCGGTGTGAAGGTAACCAGCCCTTCCTTCTTCACCTCGCCGCCAAGATAGTACGGGATCTCACAGATCCCGTAAGAAACGTGTTCCCCCTGCTCAAAGAGAACAACTTCGGCGTCAGGGTTCACACGTGCCGCCTTGCTCGCGGCACTCGGCCCAGCGGCCAAACCTCCGACGACAACAATCTTCCGTCCCACACTCATTTCTTCTTCTGTTTGAAGGAAAGAACCACCGGCACGCCGGTGAAGCCATAAGCATCCCGGAGTTTGTTCTCCAGATACCGCCGGTACGTATCATCGATCATTTTGGGTTCGTTGCAAAAGAATGCAAAGACGGGCGGCTTGGACTTCACCTGCGTGATGTACTTGATCTTGATCTCCCTCCCCGACCTGCTGCGCGGTGGAAATGCCTTGATCGCAGCACCCATCACATCGTTGAGCTGGCTCGTGGTGATTCTCTTGTTTGCCTCCGCCTCAATCGCCTTCACAACTTCAAGAACTTTGTACACGCGTTGCTTCGTCAATGCGGAAATGAAAATGATGGGAATGTAATTGTGGATGCGAAGCTTCTCCTGCAGCCCCTTTTCCAGCATCCGCGCTGTCGTGTCATCCTTCTCAATCAAATCCCACTTGTTGACCGCAAGAACGACCGGTCGGTTCCTTTCGATGGCCATCTCGACAACGCGGAGGTCCTGATGCTCGAGCCCATCCTGCGCGTCGATCAGCACGATGGCCACATCGCACCGCTCGATGCTTTTCAAGGTTCTCACTGTACTGTAGAATTCGATGCTCTCCTTCACTTTGCTCTTGCGTCGCAGACCGGCCGTGTCGACGAGGAGCATCTCCTCACCGTGATATTTGACGATGGAGTCAATTGGGTCGCGTGTGGTGCCCGGAATATCAGTCACGATGTTCCGTTCTTCCTGTAAAAGTGCGTTGACGAATGAGGACTTCCCGACATTTGGTTTGCCGATGACGGCTATTTTGAGGCGAGGGTCCCGCGCTCCCCCTTCCTCTGCCGGAAAACCTTCCGTGACGATGTCGAGCAGGTCGCCAACCTTCCGGCCGACGAGCGCAGAGGCGGGGATGGGATCACCAAGGCCAAGCTTGTAAAAGTCGCCCAACTCAGGCTCCCGTTTCTCGCTGTCGATCTTGTTGACGATGAGGATGACTTTCTTCTGTGACTTTCGGAGAATATCGGCAACGTCAAGGTCGGCGGGGACGAGACCCGCAAGGGCATCCACGACGAACAGAACCACGTCCGCTTCCTCAATGGCAATCTGTGCCTGTTCCCGGATTGCGGTTTCGATGATATCTTCTGACTTTGGAACAAACCCGCCAGTATCGATCACGGTAAACAACTTCCCCGCCCACTCTGTTTCCGCATAGTTGCGATCCCGGGTTACGCCGGGCATATCATGGACAATGGCATTTCGCCCGCCAATAATACGGTTGAAGAGCGTGGATTTGCCAACATTGGGACGACCGACGATTGCAACAAGCCAGCGGGACATGGGGTACGGGATGGTGAACGAGAGAGTTTAAATTCAAAGTACGAAGAAGGGTCGCCAGTATCAAGGCGAAGCAGAGGAGGTTACTCTTTCCGTGAAGCGTAGGTGTGAATGCTGGCGAGCGCGTGGCTCAATTTTTCAAAACCTCCGGACTTGGAGATATATGCGGCCGCGCCATTCTCCTTCGCGTAGTGGACGTCCTCGTCGCGTTCGGACGAACTAACGACAACCACTGGGATGTCCTTCAGTCCCTGATCACCTTTAATAATCTTGAGGACTTCCTTCCCGTCGATACGCGGAATGTTCATATCGAGGAGGACGAGGTTCGGGCGGGGGTTTGCAGCGAGGTCGGAGAACTGGTTGCGATGATAGAGATAGTCGATCGCCTCTTGACCATCCCGCACAACAAACAGCTCACCCGGAACCTTATTCTGTTCAAGGATGTATTTCGTGAGGCGAAGATGCTCGAAATTGTCTTCCACCAACAATATCTTCAGGTCGCTCATCATGCGGTGCAATTTACCAAATTCCTGGACAGATACAAGAGGAATGGGACGAGACGCTACAAGAGAAGCTGGCGCCCGTTTGCTTTCAGCCATTTCTCCGAAGCGCGAAAGCCCGGGCACATGCGCTCCACTTCTTCCCAGAAACGGCTGGAGTGGTTCATCTCGGAAAGATGGGCTAACTCATGGATGATGAGATAATCGCGCACATGTGGAGGGAGAAGGATCAATCTCCAGTTGAAGCTGAGGGATTTCCTGCTCGAGCAACTCCCCCACCGGGTGCGTTGGTTCCGTATAAGCACACGCTTGTATTCGAGACTATGTTGGCGGGCAATGCGTTGTGCGTGGGCAGGAATGCTGTTGCGTGCCTCTGACATCAGCCAGGCCTCGAGTACCGCAATCACTGTCCGTTCGTCAAGGCGAGGCACCGAAATGACGAGCATTCCGTCAGCCGGAAGAACACGCGGCCGGCGCGATAGACTGGATTCAATGCGGAGAATGAACTTACGTCCATCCACGAAAAGAATCTCTCCGTCCGACACCCGTCGATGGCTCTCAGCCTTTTGGAGGACATCCAACCGCCGGAGTATCCACGCCATCTTACTCCTGATCAACACCTCCACGTTGGTGATAACCACCCACGGCGGAGCAACAACCGTAAGCGTCCCGTCAAATTCCAGAACCAGACCAATACGGCGTGCGCGCCGGGTCTGGCGAAGACGACACAAGACCTCCCGGCCTTCCAGAACCACTCGTAAGGTCTTTTCTGCGACGGCGACCTTTGATGTTGAAATTCTCCGATGGAACACCTATATACCTATGATCATGAACGTCAGCCTAATCTCCAAACCATGATTCTCGCAGTTCACCCGAAGAACCCTGAGCCGCGCCACATTGCCAGGGCCGCCGAGATCCTTGCCGCCGGCGGGATTATCATCTATCCCACTGATACCGTGTATGGCATCGGCTGCAGCGTCGAAGACAAGAATGCCATAGAACGGATTCATTATATCAAGCGGCAGCGGGACGACAAGCCATTCAGTTTCGTCTGTTCCGATCTAACACACATCAGCGAGTACGCCCACGTGAGCAACCCGGCATTCAAGATCATGAAGCATCTGATCCCCGGACCATACACGTTTATTCTCCCCGCGGCACGGATGAAACAACTTCCCCGCATCCTCGTGTCCAAACGAAAGACCGTTGGCATCAGGGTGCCGGACAGCGCCATCACATTAAGCCTGGTTGCCCGGCTCGGCCATCCCATCCTGAGTACCAGCGTAACATCAGATGATGGCGAGATCCTTCATGACCCCGCGACAATAATTTCCACGTTCCAGAACGTCGTCGATTTGATTATCGACGGAGGCGTCCTTCTCTCCGAACCCTCCACAGTGCTCGACCTCACCGGCGATGAGCCGAGAGTGGTCCGATCGGGAGCAGGTGACGTTTCGATGCTGAACATCTAGACCGGGGTCTTTCCACTCATTCCTTCAAGGAGGGCAAGCTCGGCGAGGAAATCAGTGTGTGTGAAGTGAGGACTGACTTCATGTAACAATCGTTGGGGAGAGGCACGACGCGAGCTTCTCCTCAATGGGCCTTTGGGAAGCGCTGTCTTGAGAAAGCCCCGTGCCACCGCCCATGATACGATATCGTCCCATCGCCGCGGGGTACCGTCACTCACGACATATCGTCGGCCCGAAACAGATGATTCAAGAGCCGCGATGCTTGCGGCTGCGAGATCTTCAACGTGAATGAGATTGACGAGCTTCCGTCCATCCGCAATAAGTCCCTTCCGCACCCAGTCCAGCGGATTCCTGCGGGGGCCATACATCCCGGCACTATGCAGCACAACACAACCGCGCTGAAGCAGGTATTCCTCTCCTTGCACACGCGGTGAAGACATGTTGATCCGCGAATCCTCGTCTACCGGCGCATCCTCCTCGTCTACCACAAAAACCGACGTGGTGGATATCGCCACCAGTCGGCTCGCTACGGGGACAACGCTGCCGAAGAACTGAGAAATCAGCTCCATCGGTTCAACTGGAAACGTAACTACATATCCCCACGACTTTGGAACGGCCACCCATGTTTTCGGCCTCTTGAGATCGAATACGATACTGCCTGACGAGTTCGAATCGGGTGATCTTCGCGTCGTGACGACCTCATACCCACTCCTCGCCAATGCTTGTGCAAGGACTTTCCCGAAATACCCTGCTCCAAAAACAACGACTCTTCGGATTGGTGACATGTCCAGATTTTGACTGAAAAAGAAAACGGAAGAAGGTTCTCTTCTTCCGTTCTCGATTAAGGACCGTACACGATGGTCACTGCTTGTATGCCTGACTGAGCCAATGTGGGATTGGACGGGTCAACGGGATTTGAACACCGGTAACATAGAAATCGTTGATCGTGTCATCAGTGTCGAACGCTCCTGCAAAGCGAGCAAAGGACTGATACTCCGGAAGAAACCCGATGGATCTGTTACCTGCAGCGATCGTATCAGGCCCCGGGCCCGGCCATTGATAGTTGCCATAGCGGACAACATCAACAACGATTCCCAATGAATCTTTGAGGACCAACTGATCTGTCGAGCGGAATATGAACTCATACAGTTCGGTACGAATGGAATCGACCGTCACGGTATCCGTGATGAAAATCGTATTCCCCGGGACTAGGATGGTGCCCTGGCCGGGACCATAGTCCGTATAGTTTTCTAATCGATTCTCGTCATCCACCACGGTCAGAAACCCGCTGGGAGGAACGGTGAGAAATCCCCGGGGGGCAATGGGTACATCATAGTACTTGTCCACGGTGTCAACTTCGAATCCTGTGAAGTTTCCCGCACTATCAGTAGTGAATACCGTGCGCCTGGTCGTGAAGGAGAAAGACCATCCCTTCATACTAACCGGCTGATTTGTCGGATTGTAGAACTCTATCCAGCGAAACGTGTTCTGATTCGTCAGTGGGAGAGAGAAGATCTCGTTGATCACAATGTGGTTCGTCGCGCTCGGCGGTGGCGGGTCCGGTGTGTTTGTCTGCAATTCGCAACTGGAAAGCGAAATCGCCAAGAGAAAAAGTACCACAGCAGATGTGACGTGTTTCATTCTTAGAATCCTATCTCAGTGGTGAACATGTGGGTACCGGGCAGAAACTTGTAGTTTGTGTATGAATAATCCAGCGTCCCTTTGATCCCGAGACTGCTCAGGTTCAGCCCCACGCCACCACTCCAATTTTCTGTGTCGTAGTTGAAACGATATCCCGT
>DASRUE010000120.1:0-13216 GCA_035687895.1 Bacteroidota bacterium
GAATTTCTGGAACGTGACCTCCTTGCCGCCACGGGAGATCCGGCGAGATTCCTTCAGTGTCCCGTGGAAGTCGTAGTTGGTGAGCTCCGATTTCATGATCGTGGCCTCGGTGATATCGCCGCTTTCCAGAAAGGCCCGGTACTCGGAATACGTAACCTCAACTTCGGTCGGCTCGGTCCCCTTGAACAGAGTCATCACCAGGAAGACCAGCAGAATAATTGCCGACCAACTCAGGACCACCTTCAGGACTTTGTTCCAGTTAAAATCGTCATCCGGGCGATAGGACCCGGGGCGCCTTCCCTTGCCCGGACGCTGGAAGCCTCGCTTCCTGTCGCCGCTAAATCGGGAATTGCCGTTTTCTGATTTCTTGTTGTCTTGCATGAACTTTCTCCTGCTCCTCTCTTACGCCATGGCCTTTGCTTTGGTATTTTCAGATAGCTTGTATATCGACTTCAAATTCCTCATCCTTTGTGCGTAATCGAGACCGTATCCGATCACGAAGTCGCGCGGGATGGTGAAGCCGACATAATCCAGATGGATGGGACTCTTCACTGCTTCCTTCTTATACAACAATGTAACAACCCGGAACGTCCGGGGGTTCTGTTTCAAAATCAGGGATCTGATGTATTCCATCGACAACCCTGAATCCACAACATCCTCGACGATGATGATGTCTCTTCCCTCTACCTGGCAGTTCAAGTCCTTGAGCATCCGGACGTTACCGGAGCTGATCTTGGCGTCGCCGTAACTGGAAAGTTTGAGGAAATCCATCTCGCATTCGATGGTCATTTCCCTTATGAGGTCTGCAAAGAAGATAAACGAACCGTTGAGAATCCCGATGAAGACCGGGACGCTCCCTTTATAGTCCTTGCTGATCTGCCGTGCGAGTTGCCCGACCCTTATCTTAATGCGCCGTTCACTGATCATGACGACGAAGCGGTCGCCGTTTACCCTAACGTTTCTTGTCATTCGCCTTGTCTGTGGCACGTGAAAATTCCAGCTTCATTACCCGCTTCGTATCGCTCGTGATCTTGAACCGGTCGTCGATCCTCTGGCCGCACACCCACACAACCTTCCCATCCCGCGTTTCGAGGATTGGGATCTGGTGCTTCTCGTAGATGGGAATCTTAGCGTCGACGAAGAAGTCGCTGATTTTTTTCTTGGTCTTCATCCCTAAAGGGACAAACGCGTCGCCTTCGCTCCAGGTACGGAGCACAAGCTCGCCCGATTCAATCCTATCCGCGTCCACATACTCAGCGCCGCCGCGACCATTCAGCGATACGTTGCTTTCCTCCATGACTTCTGACGAGAACCGGAACTTGTTGAATTCATACCGGTGATTCGGCTGAACCACGATCTTGAAGTCGGAGACCGGCTCGGTCTTCCGCATCACGAGATGTTCCCTGTCGCGGAACACCACATATTCTTTGGTGAGAGCTACCCACGACCCCGTCAGCCCTTCCGTCAATTCGAGAATGGCGTTGACCTGTTCGTACTCGAGTTTCCGGTGAGCGAACTGGTCGCCTGCCAGCATTACGATATACTGTTGCAGCAGGACCGGATTGCTGCGGAGCCTGGGGATGGAGAGATGCATTTCTTCATCGGTCCGTTTCGCAATCATCAGCTCAAAGTTCTGTCGAGCGGTGTACGTCAGAAAGGCCTCCAGCTCACGGAACAACTCAGCGGAGCGATGGAGTGTCTGCACGACGTTCGGGTTCACCTGCTCCTTCACCGGCGGGAGAATGTGATGCCGGATGAAGTTGCGCGTGTACGTATCCTTCTCGTTCGACGAGTCGGTCCGGAAGGTCAGTTGCTCAGCGGTGGCATATTCCTCGATCTCGCTCCGCTGCGCGAACAGGAGCGGACGGATGATTTTTCGATCCTCACGAAGAATCGGGATGCCCGACAGTCCCTGCACTCCTGCACCGCGGAACAGGTTCAACAGGATGGTCTCGGCATTGTCGTCTGCGTTGTGGGCGGTGGCAATCTTGTCAAAACCGCTGGAGACGAGGAGCTTTTCAAAGAAGTCATATCGGAGCTTTCGGGCGCCTTCCTGGATGCCGAGCTTGTTATGCCGTGCATACTCTGCGGTATTTGCCCGCTCCACGTACAGCTCAAAACCGTAATGGCGCGCACGCTGCGCCACAAAAAGTTCGTCGCCCTCTGACTCGCCTCCCCTCAGCTGATGGTTGAAATGAGCAACAATAATCGTCAGCCCGAAGGCTTCCTGCTCCTTTGCAAGCAGATCCAACAGCACAGTCGAATCCGCCCCCCCGCTGACTGCCGCCACGATCTTGTTCCGTTCTTCGATCAGCCGCCGTCGGCGGCTGAACTCATGGAACCGCGTAAGAAACGCTCTTGACGAGAACATGGTCTGTAGTTATTCCCCCTAAGAAAAATTCCCCTTCGTGATACGTACCGTGATCAGCAAGTGTGTCCCATCAGAGAAGGGGTCATCTGACGCGGACCGGTGTCGGTATCTGTTCATGAAAGGGGAGTACGACCGATTGTCCAATGTAGCGGGAGAGGGATTCGAACCCCCGACACATGGATTATGATTCCATTGCTCTAACCGGCTGAGCTATCCCGCCATGTGCGAACACTCTCCAAGAATGCAAATATCACCTGCGCGCGTACGTAAGGAAGGAGTGGAGCAGGCGAAGAGAGTAGTAATGCAAAAAATATACGAGTAAAACCCTTAAAGAGCAAGGATAAACAAGGAGTTACAGCCACCCTCGCGTTGATATTCGCAACCTGATTGAATATATTCTCCGGGTCACACGGACCTGAGCCCCGCCATGAAACAGACAGACGCACTACTCTTCCAGAACGCCCAGTTCTATGAAGCGTTCGAGCATGGAGACATTTACTGTGGACGCGATCTGGTCACACCAGCCAACAGTGGAATGCTTTCACCCCGGCCGGCCTCCAATGGTTGGGTGGGGAGAGGTTCGACAAAGCTGGGAGACTATTTTCCCAAGAGGATTTTAGGATGAAAGTTCACCCTGCGGAATGTGTTGGCGGAGGTCCGCGGGACCCTTGGGATTATCGTCCTGATCGAGGAGATTGTCTACGGGGAAGGTTTGACCGTCCGATCGGGTTTCCTGGCAACAACCAACGTGTTCGAACATAATGGGAAGGAATGGAAAATGATTCACCACCACGGCTCCCCGCTGCCCGGCAACGAGGAAGGAGGCGAAAGCCGGTATTACTTCAACTGATCTCTCCCTGGCACCGAGACCGGTCAGGGACCCCGGCGATATTCACCGAGCATTCCGTCATTGTGAAGAAATCGCACGACGTCACTACGAGAACTTCCCGGTAGCGTCTCTTTTTTTGCCCAAAGAGAAGCGGCCCCTCATTGCGAGCATCTACGCCTTCGCACGCACTGCCGATGATATTGCCGACGAGGGAAACAACTCCCCGACGACACGTCTACAAATGCTTGACGAATGGGAACGAAAACTCGATTTGTGCTACGAAGGTGTGGCGAACGATCCGGTGTTTGTTGCGCTTGGAGAGACCGTTGCCCGATGCGGCATTCCACGGCAGTTGCTCAAGGATCTGTTAACAGCATTCAGGATGGATGTTACCCTTCAACGATTTCCCACTTTCTCGGATCTGCTCTTTTACTGCAAGCACTCCGCCAACCCCGTGGGGCGGCTGGTGCTGTATATATTCAACGACACAGAGGAGCGTCACCTCACGCTTTCGGACAAGATCTGCACGGCGCTCCAGCTTGTGAATTTCTGGCAGGACCTCTCTGTCGATTGGCCGAAGGGACGTCTCTATCTTCCTCTTGAAGATCTTGAGCGATTTGGTTATACTGAAGCGGACCTTCGCGCGGGCAGAACCAACAAACCATTCTTCGACGTGCTGGCGTGTGAACTGGAGCGGACGAAGACATTGTTCACCGCCGGGAAGCCGCTCCTCTCTGTGGCGGCACCGGACCTCAGGTTCGAACTCCGCCTCACGTGGCTGGGGGGGATGTCCATTCTGAAGAAGGTCGAACGACTCAGTGGTCAGATCTTGCATCGGCGCCCGGTGCTCTCCAGGGGTGAAGCGCTGGGGATTCTTATTCGGGCAATAACTCGCAGGGGGTTATGACCGCATCCACGGTGACAATAGCAAAAAACACCGATACGAATTTCTACTACTCATTCTCGGTTTTGCCGAAGCACAAGCGGGAGGCAATCAAGACCGTCTATGCATTCTGCCGCTTTACAGACGACATCGTGGACGACGGCGCCGATGAAGTGGGGAAAGTGGAGATGCTGCGGAAATGGCGCCGGGAACTTGCACGCGCTATTCGCGGAGAGTCCGACTATCCCATCCTCAACCAGCTCAGCGCCACGGCCCGTCGGTTCAACATCCCCATTGAACACTTCTACGAGCTCATCCGCGGCGTGGAGATGGACCTCACCAGGAACCGTTACGAGACATTCGACGACCTGCGTGACTACTGCTACCTGGTTGCGTCTACGGTCGGACTGATGTGCCGGCAGATCTTCGGCTACAAGAACGAATCAACTCGTGACTATGCCATCAACCTCGGCATTGCACTCCAGTTGACAAACATTATTCGCGACGTCCAGGATGACGCCAAAAAGGGGAGAATCTACATCCCGCGGGAAGACATGCAACGGTTCGGGTATACCGAGGACGATTTGTTGCATGGCCGGTACACAGAGGAGTTCATCAACCTGATGCGCTTTGAGTGTGATCGTGCCCGGGAGTATTTCGACCTTGCTCACAATGCACTGAAGGATGAAGATAAGCACTACTTCTTTGCCGCGCGTATTATGTGGTCAATTTATGCCCATCTTCTCCGGCGAATCGAACGGTCGAACTATAACGTCTTCGAACGACGCATTTCTCTTCCCCGATTCCTCAAGCTGCTGATTACTTTCCGTTACTGGCTCAGTCACCAGTTGAAGTACTCCTGATGCAGGGAGTGTTCATGTCATCTTTCGAACGCTGACGGATGCGCCCGCACGTCATCATAGTGGGTGGCGGTATCAGCGGCCTTGCGGCTGGAGTCCTGCTCACCTCCCGGGGAGTCATGGTTACCGTGCTGGAGCAGAAGCCTGCCCTCGGCGGTCGCGCATATTCGTTTGTTGATGCGACAACCGGAGAAACGGTGGATAACGGACAGCACGTCCTGATCGCAGGGTATGAACGAACGATGCGCTTTCTCGACATGATCGGGACGCGAGACCTGGTGACCGTCCAACACAATCCGTCGCTTCTCTTTCATCACCCCGCACGCGGCTTCCGCGAGCTTCGTCTTCCTTCTTTTCCATCTCCGTTCCACTTTGTCTGGGGCATTCTCGGCTTCTCTCTTTT
The DNA here is from genome assembly GCA_035687895.1 of Bacteroidota bacterium. Classification (GTDB taxonomy): domain Bacteria; phylum Bacteroidota; class Ignavibacteria; order UBA10030; family UBA6906; genus JAERML01. Next base: position 5,347 of record DASRUE010000120.1, read on the forward strand.
TTCACTGCGGGATCGGCTGCGGCTACTCCGAGCAGGTATGGCGCTTCTCACATCGAATCCGGAAGACACCGCGCTTAGCCAGATGACGATTGCACAATGGTTGGACTCTTTGGGGCAATCGAGAGAGTGCAAGATGTCTTTCTGGGAGCCACTGGGTGTTTCCATCATGAACGAACACATTGAGCGGGCATCGGCGGCAGTGTTCGTCCGATCCCTCAAGATGGCATTCCTCGGTGGTCATCGCCATGCAGCACTGGCCATTCCCCGTGTTGGCCTCAGTCAATTGTACGCCGAGGGGGCGCAGAAGTACATCACCCGCGGCGGCGGCAAGGTTCTGTGCGGCGTGGACACGGATGGCGTGAATATCCGCGACGACCGTGCCGTCGGTGTCCGTCTCCGCGGCAACACTCCCATTTCCAGTGACGCGGTGATCCTGACCGTTCCCCCCCACAAGTTGGCTTCGCTTCTCGCCGGAACACCACTGGCCGCAGACATGAATGCAGCCCTTTCTTCACTGGAGTCTTCTCCGATCGTGTCGGTTCATCTCTGGTATGAACGCGATTGGATGAAACACGAAGTGGTGGGGGTGATTGGCCGGCGCATCCAATGGATCTTCAACAAGCGTCTGATAAATGGTGAACAGGGGAAAGGTGGCCACATTTCCACCGTGATCAGCGCGGCACATGACTACGCGGGTTTGACGAACGAACAACTCGTGCGGATTGCAGTCGAGGATCTGCGGAGTGTGTATCCGGACGCTGATGTGGAACCGCGGCAGACGGTGGTGATTCGAGAGAAGCGCGCAACCTTCTCCTGCACTCCATCGAACGAACGTCTCCGCCCACCACAAAGGACAGCGATCCCCAACCTGTTTCTGGCCGGTGACTGGACGAGGACGGGCTTTCCAGGGACCATCGAAGGAGCCGTTGCCAGCGCGGAGTTGTGTGTCGTCTTGGTAGAAGAGGTGGTGCGTCCCCCTTCTATGTAATTCGCAATTCCGGGGATAACCTCAAACCGAAGCGAGAATTGGCGTTATTGCTTTTCGTCCCCGAAATGCGGATATTTTGGCTGACATTCACACAGAGATTTGTTGTCCATGTTGAAAAGCAAACTCATACTCCTCGTCGATGACGAACCATCAATCTTAAAGGCCACGAAGGTGGGATTGGTGGATCGTGGATACAATGTCAAGACGGTGGAAGGAGCGGAAGCCGCAATCAAGGCCATCCACTCGCTGAAGCCGAGCATCGTAGTGTCCGACCTTGTGATGCCGGGGACGAATGGGTTCGAGCTGTTCCAGGAAGTACAGAAGGAGGCGGAATACCGAACCCTCCCGTTTGTCTTCCTCACGGGGGTGGACGACTATTACGCAAAGAAGTTCGGGCAGGAGATTGGCGGTGCGGCCTACATTACCAAGCCGGTCGATCTCGACGAGCTGGAACAAATCATCAAAGACAAAATCGGCGAGTAACAGCTCACCGATGCCAACGTGTACTGGTCATCCCGTTCTCCACGCGGGATTTTTGTTATGGACTCTTCACACCGCATCCATTTCCTGGATTACCTCCGCGGCTTTGCCGTGGTCGTCATGGTAGTGGGACACAGCATCGACTCCGTGCTCAGTATGGATGCCCGCGCAACGGAGATCTTCCGCCTGTACGATGCCGTCAGAGGTTTCACCGCACCCATCTTCCTTTTTGTCGCAGGCTATGCATTCATTGTTGCAACCCGGAAGCGGTGGAATGAATTCGTCGTTTTGGGTCGGCCTGTGCTGAGACGCGTCACAAAGATGTTTTTGCTTCTCCTGCTCGGCTACGTGTTGCACTTTCCGTTCTTCTCTTTCGCAAAACTGGTGCACGACACCGGCCCCGGGGAATATGCCCAGTTCTTCCAGGTGGACGTCCTGCATTGTTTAGCCGTCAGCATTTTGCTGCTACAGGTGGTGATTCTTCTCGCCCGGACGCCGGGAAGGTTCGTCGTGACAACGCTGATCATGACAATCGTTCTGATGATGGCAAGTCCATTGGTGTGGAGTGTGGATCTCGCATCGGTCGTTTCTCCATTCCTGTCGCCATATTTCAATCAGCAACAGGTCTCTATCTTCCCGCTCTTCCCCTATGCGGGGTTCCTTTTTTCCGGGGTTGTCGTCGGACACTTGTTCCTTGCCGCACGGCGGGAAGGGAGGGAACGTGTGATGATCCTCCGTATGGTGATTGCGGGCGTCGCTGCAATCGTCTGCGGTATTGTGTTTGATGTGTTGCCGGTGACATTCTACCCCCCGCATGACTACTGGAAAACGAGCCCGAACTTCTTCCTCATCAGGATCGGCGCCGTATTGTTGGTGACAGGAGGGTTTGCATTGCTGAGGAGCCTCCCTGATGTTGTCGAACGACACCTCGTCACGCTTGGACAGGCCTCTCTGATGGTATATGCTGTGCATCTGATCCTCGTCTACGGCTCGTCCGCGAACGATGGCCTGGCGCAAATCGTTGGCCAGACGCTGGCCTATCATCAGGCATTTGTCGTCGGGGCGCTGGTGCTGTTCCTGATGATTGCTCTCGTTCACGGCTGGAATTATCTTCGAACGCACCACTACGTCCCCTCACGTGTGGTGCAAGCGGGGTTCGCGAGCTCGCTGCTCTATTTATTCTTCACGAAGCCCTGGTAAGTCAACGCTCTCCATCCCGAATCCCGGGAGACACAAGCATGACCGTTGTCCCGCGTAGCTCCGTGTCCCCTGTGCCGACCCGCCGGCTCGAGTTCATTGATCTTCTCCGTGGTTGGGCCGTGATCGTCATGATTGAGACGCACGTCGTAAACGCAACACTCACCCAGGCAATCCTCGAGAGCGATCCCTTTCAGTATGTCAAGTTCCTCAACGGACTTGTTGCCCCGTCGTTCCTCTTCGCGTCGGGTCTTGCGTTCGCCGTTACTACGCGCCGCAAGCTGAGCAATTACCTTGCATTTGGTCCCAAGCTCACGAAACAATTCGGTCGCCTTCTCTTCGTGCTCCTCATCGGCTACATTCTTCATCTCCCGAAGTTCTCTCTCTCAAAGCTTCTGACCGAAACTACCGAGGGTCAGTGGCAGATATTCATGCAGGCGGATGTGCTCCACTGCATTGCTGTCAGTCTGCTCATCCTGCAAGTGCTTCTTCTTATTCTGAAAACTGAACGAAAGCTCTACACCGTTACCGGTGTACTCACGCTGGCGATCTTGTTCGCAACACCGGTGATGTGGGGGGTCGACTTCTGGACAATTCTTCCCTGGCCTTTTGCCGCCTACATGAATGGTCTCCGGTTCTCCCAGTTTCCACTTTTTCCCTGGTCTGTGTTTCTCTTTGCCGGCGCGATCTGCGGGTACCTTTATATGGAAGGGAAGGAGGGGCGGATACCCGTGCGAGCAATGAAGAACGATGGCGGGGTGATGCGGTCGTTCATGTGGGGAGGTGCAGGCATCATTCTCCTGTCGTTCATCATCGAGCCGCTGGCGGGGGGCATCTATCCCACATACGACTACTGGCGATTTAGTCCGAGCTTTGTACTGCTCCGTCTCGGTATTGTTCTCTTCCTTCTGGGAGGAATGTTCTTCTTCGAGCAGAAGGGAGGAGTTGCTGCTACGTCGCCGGTGACGCTTGTTGGGCGCGAGTCACTTATCGTCTACGCAACGCATCTTCTCCTCATCTACGGCAACTTCGGCACGTTCAATTTTCGGACCGAGGTGAATCACACGTTCGGTTATATGCAGGCATTCATCACCACCGCCATTCTTCTCGTTCTGATGTATGGTCTTGCTCTGGTATGGAGCAGGATCAAACGCGGCGAGCGAAAGTGGAAACGCGCCGCAGAGCTGGTAACGGCTCTGGCTTTTCTGCTTGTGTTCCTGTTTGGGCCGGGTGAGTGAGCAATTGTCATACAATTCTGCAAGTCCCTCCATCTGTTCCACCGTCCCCTGCTGGCATGCAACCTGTTATCTCTAGGTAGTAGATCTTCACCGTCCGGCACGCAACCTTCCAGATTTAGCTGTTCTTGCAGTGTGTCTGGTCAAGGGTGTGTTGTATACCTTCGAGCAACTGCTGAATAATTCAATTGTCGTGTAGACAATTGCATCACCTGTCACCGTTCTTCAAGTCTCATCGCCACATTCGTCGTCAAAAGGAGGCAGTGTATGAAACACCTGATCTCCAGGAGGGAATTCGTTCAGTGGGCAGTTGCTGCTCCAGCGGCCTACAGTACTGTTGAAGCATTCCTCCCACGCCTGGCTGCTGCGCTGCAGGAAGCTGTGAAGGAGTATCCCATCATCTGGCTGCAGGCATCAACATGCAGTGGCTGTTCGGTTTCCGTCATCAACACGATTCATCCCAGCATCAAGAACGTCATTATTGAGCAGGTTCTTCCGGGTCATAAGCTCAACCTGTTGTATCACGGCACCCTCATGGCAGCGACGGGTTCGCTCTCGCTTGACGTTGCGCGGTCAACGGCTGACAAGTTCAAAGGCAAGTACGTTTTTATTGTTGAAGGCGCAATTCCAACGAAAGATGACGGCATCTATGGAACGCTTGGCGAAGAGAGGTCCACGCCAATCACGATGTTGAAATGGGTTGACCTGCTGGGACGCAATGCCATGGCAACGCTCACCGTCGGCACATGCGCCGCGTACGGGGGGCTGTCTGCGGCGGATCCCAACCCGAGTGGCAGCAAGGGAGTCACGGATGTGTACAAGACATTGAACATCACGACACCGGTGATCAACATTCCGGGATGTCCATGCCACCCTGATTGGTTTATCGGAACGGTGTCAAAGATCCTGCTGTATGGACTGCCACAGGCCCGCGAGCTCGACGACCAGGGACGCTTGAAGTTGTTCTTCGGCCGCTCGGTGCACAGCAGGTGCATCAATCGCGACTATCTTGATGACGCAATTTTCGCAACGAAGTTCGGTGAAGAAGGCTGCCTGTTGGAGCTTGGATGCAAGGGACCGTTCACGAATGCGGATTGTCCCATCCGGTTATGGAATGGCAGCGTCAACTGGTGCATCGGTGCAGGCGCACCATGTATCGGTTGTGCGGAAAGCGGATTCCCTGATGCCCATTCACCAATCTATCAACGGAGGTGAGTGAGAAATGAATACACTGAAAACAAATATCGTGATCGATCCGATGACGCGGATCGAGGGTCATTTGAAGCTCGAAGCCACGGTGGAAAGCGGCAAGGTGGTCAATGCAAGAGTCGGCGGCACCCTGTACCGGGGGTTTGAGCAGATACTTCAGGGTCGTAATCCGCTCGATGCAATCCAGATCACTCAACGGTTCTGCGGCGTCTGTCCTACGCCGCACGCGATTGCTTCAGCACAGGCGCTCGAGAATGCCTTCGGCATAACACCTCCTCCAAACGGACGGATCATCAGGAACATCATGCAGGGGGGAAACTACATCCAGTCGCACGTGTTGCATTTTTATCACCTTGCGTCTCTCGACTACTACCGCGGCCCGGATGTTCCTCCGTTTGTGCCGAGATACGAGGCGGACTATCGTGTTCCCAAGGCGGTCCAGGACGCGCTGATCGATCACTATATCAAGGCCTATCAGATTAGACTCAAGGCCCATGAGTTGTGTGCGATCTGGGCGGGGAAGATGCCACACCTTGCCTCGATTGTTCCTGGTGGCGTCTCTATCATACCTCGCATTGACAACATCACTACCTCACTCTGGCGATTGAAGGAGCTGACGGAATTCATCGACAATGTCTATCTGCCTGATGTCATCACAGTGGCGGGTGTGTACAGGGACTATTTTAGCATTGGTGCAGGCTGCAGGAAGCTTCTCTCCTTTGGGTTGTTTGATCTCGACAGTACGCCCGACGTGATAAAACGAAAGCGGTACTTCCCCATGGGAAGAATGAAGAACAACAGCCTTGAGGCTGTAGATCCGTCGAAGATTACAGAAGACGTGAGGCATTCATGGTACGATTCTCCGAGTCATAGACCCCCAACCAAAGAGGAAACGTTGCCCAACCCAACAAAGTCAGGAGCATATTCCTGGCTCAAGGCTCCGCGTTACGACAACGAGGCGTATGAGGTTGGCCCTCTCGCACGCATCATGATGGCGTATCGAACGAAATCGAACCCCAAGGTTGTCAAGCTTGTCGACGAAGTTCTCTCAACGCTGAGCGTGAAGCCGGACGATTTGTATTCCGTGATGGGAAGACACATCGCTCGCGCGGTCGAATGTAAGGTGGTCGCCGACGAGATGACAGATATGATCATGCAGGTGAAGCTTGAAGCACCTGTGTGTACAGAACACCAGATCCCCGAATCGGCGCAGGGGATGGGACTCTGGTGTGCAGCGCGAGGAGCGCTGGGTCACTGGATTGAAATCAAGAACAGTAAGATTGCGCGCTACCAGGCAGTCGTCCCGACCACTTGGAATGCTTCACCACATGACGACAGAGACAAGCCAGGCCCCATCGAGCAAGCCATGGTCGGTACTGAGATTGAAGACACCGACAACCCGTTTGCCCTTGCCCGGATCATCCGCTCATTTGACCCATGCATTGCGTGTGCAGTGCATATTGTTGGGCCAAACGGGACATCAAAAGGATTTCGTGTCGTGTGAATGCTGAAAAGAAAGTTCTCGTGCTGGGTGTTGGAAATCTGCTGCTGGGTGACGAAGGGATCGGTGTTCACATCGCTCAGCACCTGCAGCATCTTCCTCTGCCTGCGAACGTGGATGTTGTTGATGGCGCCACCGGTGGATTTGAGTTGTTGGAACATGTGCTCGGCAAGAACAAGGTGATTGTTGTTGATGCGATCGATGCTCCTGCTTCCGCGGGGACGGTCGTACGTCTGAACCCGGAAGATGTTCGTCGCGAGCTATCCCCATTGTCCTTTCACCAATCAGGAATCCATGAGCTGCTACACTACTGCTCACGCTATCTGCCGGAAACCGAAATTGTGATTCTCGGTGCCGTGCCGGAGCGGATAGACACGCCGGGAATTGGTCTCAGTGAATCCATGAAAAACTCAATGGAGAAGCTCATTGCGGTCGTATTGCAGGAGGCAACTGTGGCGGCGAGTAGTATCACCTCCTGACCCCTTCCGTTTTCTGGCTCAGTCTGCGGTCACGCATCTTTCTTGACCTTCCCATCTGTTTTCCCTATTCTATGCTTGCCTCATACGTACTTCTCATAGTTACGAAGGACCTGACTATGTACACAGTTGTTCTTCTCCGTCACGGCGAATCACAATGGAACCTGGAGAACCGTTTTACCGGCTGGGTGGACGTCGATCTTTCGCCCAAAGGAGTGGAAGAAGCGCGGAAGGGAGGCCGGACGCTGCGGGAACAAGGATACGTCTTCGATGTGGCGTACACGTCTGTTTTGAAGCGCGCCATCCGGACACTCTGGCTCACGCTCGATGAAATGGACCAGATGTGGATCCCGATTCATCACTCATGGCGTCTGAACGAACGCCACTACGGTGCACTCCAGGGACTCAACAAAGCGGAGATGGCTGCGAAGTATGGAGAGCAGCAAGTTCACATCTGGCGCCGGAGTTACGACATCCAGCCACCAGCCCTGGAACCCACGCACCCGATGTATCCCGGCAAGGACGCACGGTACAAGGACATGTCTCCCAAGGATATCCCTCTTACCGAATGCCTGAAAGACACCGTGGCGCGCTTCCTCCCATACTGGCACGAGGTCATCGCTCCCACGATCAAGAGCGGAAAGCGGGTGATCATTGCTGCCCACGGGAACAGCTTGCGCGCGCTGGTGAAGTACCTGGACGGCATCTCGGACGACGCCATCACTGGACTGAATATTCCCACCGGGATTCCGCTGCTCTATGAACTCGACGATAACCTCAAACC
>DASRUE010000121.1:0-11981 GCA_035687895.1 Bacteroidota bacterium
CTCGTCCACCGTTTCCCGTTGTTGACCGAACAACTTGTTGGCGTTTGAGAGACGTACTTTTTTCCCGGTACGTGAATGACTCACCGACATATCCCGCGTGAATTTTCCCGAGCATACCCTCAGAAATGCAATCCGGTCCCGATGCCGCGGGTCCATGTTTGCCTGGATTTTGAAAATGAATCCCGAGAAGGCCTCCTGGTCAAGCGGCACAAGCGTACCATTGCTTCTTCGCGGACGGGGTGGTTCCGCGTGGCGGAGGAACCCATCCAGCAGCAATTGGACGCCGAAGTTGTTCCTTGCGCTCCCAAAGAAGACGGGCGTCAGTTTGCCCGCGAGAACCTGGGTTGGATTGAACACAGCCCCCGCGTGATCGAGTATCTCCAGCTCTTCGAGAAGCCGCCCATGCGATGCTGCGTCGAGCCGCTCGCTGACAAGAGGATTGGTAAGGTCAGAGATCTCCTCCGGCGCGCGGTAGGCGCCCCCGGCGGTTAGCTCGAACAAATGAACTTGCCGCGTCTGCCGGTCAAACACACCTCGAAACTCGAATCCAGTGCCTAATGGCCAGTTCATCGGAACCGCGTGGATGTTGAGCACATGCTCCAGTTCGTCAAGAAGGGCGAGCGGTTCCTTGGTGGGACGATCCAGCTTGTTCATGAATGTGAAGATGGGAATCTCGCGTCTCCGGCAAACCTCGAACAGTTTGCGCGTCTGCGACTCAATACCCTTCGCTGCGTCGATTATCATAACGACTGCATCGACAGCAGTGAGCACGCGATAGGTGTCTTCCGAGAAATCCTGGTGACCGGGAGTATCGAGCAGGTTGATGCGATATCCATTGTAATCGAATTGCAGAACGGTGGAGCTGATGGAGATCCCACGCTTCCGCTCCAATTCCATCCAGTCGGAAGTGGACTGGCGCTGGTTCCTCCGCGCAGTCACCGATCCTGCAAGCTGCACGGCGCCTCCATACAGAAGGAACTTCTCGGTGAGCGTTGTCTTGCCGGCGTCCGGATGCGAGATGATGGCGAATGTTCGTCTGCGTTGGATTTCTTCTTTCATTCCCATGGTCGGAGGAACAGGATGTCTGTTGATGAACTATTGTATTGTTGAGTGATGAGCACCGCCCGAGAAGGAATGCATGGAGAGAGTTCCGCTGAGAAGTACTTCTGTCTCAAGATAAGAAAAACCGCCCGAAGATGGAATGCCTGAATGGTCGCGTCATACCGGCACTGACTTTGACGGCGGAAATGCCTATATTCAAGTCGTGCACGAAGAAGTATCCCACCAGGTTTCATCAATCCGGAACGACATGAGCGACAACAAGATCATCTTCTCCATGGTTGGCGTGGGGAAGGTTCACAAGCCGCAAAAACAGGTTCTCAAGGACATTTACCTCTCGTTCTTCTATGGAGCGAAGATTGGCGTGCTCGGCCTGAACGGTGCCGGCAAAAGCACGCTTCTCCGCATCATTGCAGGAGAGGACAAAGATTATCTCGGTGACATCAGTGCGCAAAAGGGAATCACCTTTGGCTATCTGCCTCAGGAACCGGCGCTCGATCCCGCGAAAACCGTGAAGGAAGTGGTGGAGGAAGGAGCCCGCGCCACCATTGCGTTGCTCAAGGCATACGAAGCGGTCAGTGCCAGGTTCTCCGAGCCCGACGCGGATTTCGATGCGCTCATGGAGAAGCAGGGAAAGCTGCAGGAGCAGATCGACCACCTGAACGCGTGGGACATCGACAGCAAGCTGGAACAGGCGATGGATGCACTTCGCTGTCCACCAGGGGAGACGCTGGTTTCGGTGATCTCCGGCGGTGAACGCCGCCGCGTTGCCCTTTGCCGCTTGCTGCTGCAGGAACCCGATGTGCTGCTGCTCGACGAACCTACGAATCATCTCGATGCGGAATCAGTAGCGTGGCTCGAACAGCATCTTGCTCAATACAAAGGTACCGTGCTTGCGGTAACTCATGACCGCTACTTCCTTGACAATGTTGCCGGATGGATTCTGGAATTGGACCGCGGCGAAGGGATTCCGTTCGAAGGAAACTACTCCTCGTGGCTTGAGCAGAAGCAGCGACGTCTTGCCATTGAAGAGAAACAAGAATCGAAGCGACAAAAATCGCTTGCGCGCGAACTTGAGTGGGTCAGAATGAACCCCAGGGGACGACAAGCCAAGAGCAAAGCTCGCATTGGTGCTTATGAGAAGATGTTGACCGAGGCGGAAGAGAAACGGAGTGAGGAGATCGAAATCTTCATTCCGCCCGGTCCCCGTCTTGGTAACGTCGTCATTGAAGCACAGGGAGTCTCCAAAGCGTACGGCGACAATCTGTTATATGAAGACATGAACTTTGTGCTTCCGCCAGGAGGCATTATTGGGGTGATCGGACCGAACGGGGCGGGAAAGACGACACTCTTCCGAATGATCACAGAGAATGAACGTCCGGACTCCGGAACCATCAGGATCGGTGATACCGTGAAGCTCGGCTACGTTGACCAAAATCGGCCGTTTGATCCCGAGAAGACCATCTGGCAGGAGATATCTGGAGGAGAGGAGCTCTTGACGCTCGGGCACCGGGAAATCAACTCGCGCGCGTATGTTGCCCGCTTCAACTTCAGCGGGACAGATCAACAGAAGAAAACCTCGATGCTCTCCGGCGGTGAGCGCAACCGCGTCCATCTTGCCAAGGTGCTGAAGGAAGGCGCCAACGTGCTTCTCCTGGACGAACCGACGAATGACCTGGATGTGAATACCCTGCGCGCGTTAGAGGAGGCTCTTCTTAACTTTGCCGGTTGTGCCGTCCTCATCTCGCATGACCGCTGGTTCCTTGACCGGGTTGCCACACACATTCTTGCGTTCGAAGGGGAAAGCAAAGTGGTCTTGTTCGACGGTAACTTTACAGCGTATGAGGAGGACAGAAAGAAACGCCTCGGTATCGAAGCGGACAGACCTCACAGGATCAAATACAAGAAGCTCATGCGCGCATGAAGCAAGATCGCTCCCTATCTCCTTCTCATGTTGCCAATACACTCATACGTGGGATGCGCGGATGGTGACCCAAGTGTGGCGGAGGGAAACTATTTTGGCGCTGGAATTCTCCTGGTTCGAATAGGAATCGCGGTTGCGTCGACTTCTTAATGGATGGGAGCCTCACGCACTCTTTCCGTTGATAGTATCCGCCATATCTTCCGTAACATTCCACCTCCCCTGTTGGTAGGGTAGTTTGCAATTCAACCCTCTTTTGGATATATTTTTCCAACAGATTGGCACTTTCCAATGACGACAAAAGACATAAAGCCTCAAACCCTCCGTGCCCACGAGTTGTATGGTGACTTCTGGTTCAATTCGGAGCCCGTTCCAATCTCAGCGTTGCGAGGACAGGTAATCCTGATCCAGTTCTGGGACTACACCTGTGTCCACTGCCAGCGAACCCTCCCGTACATCAAAGAGTGGTATAGGAAGTATGAGAAGTACGGCTTGGTGGTTGTCGGGGTCCACACGCCGAAGTTCCCTTTTGGTAAGAACCCCGAAGATGTGCAAAAAGCCATCCGTAGGTTTGACATCCCCTATCCCGTTGTGACCGACAACGAATACCTGATCGCCTCGAACTACGGCAACCGGTTTTGGCCGGCACTGTATCTCGTTGACAAGAACGGGTTCATCCGGTATGAGAGTGTGGGTGAAGGAAACTATGGAGCGACGGAACATGCCATACAGACCCTTCTCTATGATGCGGGTGTCGGCGAAGAACTTCCTCTTGTAATGGAACCAATCCGTGATGAAGACAAGCCGGGGGCGGTTTGCTATCGGGCCACTCCTGAGTTGTTTGCCGGCTATTTACGTGGCAGTATCGGAAATATCGAGGGGTACAGTCCGGAATCCATAGTGGATTACAAAGACCCCAAAATATATCTCCAGGGGAGATTCTACGCCAATGGCAACTGGATGAACGACAAGAATTGTCTTTCCCTGGAAGAGGGGGGAGAGCAACCGGGTCAGATTTTACTTCAGTATGAAGCTCTTGAAGTTAATGCGGTCTTCAAACCAGGTGCTGGTAAGCCCTGCGAAGTTGCAATCTACCAGGACGACCAGTTCCTGACGCGAGAGAACAAAGGCGAGGACGTTCTTCTCGCGGCGGACGGGAGAACCTATCTCCATGTTGATGAACCGCGGATGTATCGGCTGGTGCGGAACAAAGAGTACGGCGAGCATATGTTGAAGTTGAGCATGATGACCAAAGGCTTTGCATTCTATTCTTTCGCGTTTGTTTCCTGCGTCATCCCCGAGCTGATCTCGAACAACTGAACGGTGTGCGTGAGCCACCGGTGTAGAGCGGCGGGCAGATGCTCGCCGTTGCTGTTTGTAATACCAACCACCAAGGCACAAAGGCACTGGGAATGAAAAGGTCTGAGAATATCCCTGTCGAAATGGATCGTATCTGCGATTGACGAACAAGAGACTTGGTTTGCTTATTAACTTCAATGTTCCTGTAATGAAAGACGGTATCAAACGGATCATCTTGTGACCTTCTTTGTGTCTCTGTGTCTTGGTGGTAAGATTTTATGAAATCATTCCTCGACATCCTCAAAGAAAAAATCGTCGTCTTCGATGGCGCCCAGGGGACGCATCTCCAGGGCCAGGGTCTGACGGCAGATGATTTTGGCGGTGAACAGTACAACGGTTGCAATGAGTACCTGATCATTACCAGGCCGTCGGCGGTGGAGGCGATCCATCGGGACTACCTCGATGCCGGCTCCGACGTCATCGAGACGAACACATTTGGGGCGACTTCAATTGTGCTGACCGAGTACAATATTGCCCACCTTTCATACGATATCAGTCTGAAAGCTGCACAGTTGGGGAAACGAATGGCCATGGAATTCTCAACTCCCGATCACCCCAGGTTTGTGGCAGGCTCTCTCGGCCCGACGACAAAACTCCCCTCACTGGGCCATATCCAGTTCAAAGAGATGGCAGCATCATACAAGCTACAGACAAAGGGAATGATGGAAGGTGGGGTTGATCTGCTATGCGTGGAAACGTGCCAGGATGTTTTGCAGGCAAAGGCAGCTCTGTACGGAATCTTTGAATACTTCGAGGAAGCCCGCAGGAGGGTGCCGGTGATTGCCTCCGTGACCGTCGAGACGTTGGGAACGTTGCTGCTCGGAACGGAAATGTCCGCAGCTCTTGTATCGCTCGAACCATACGACATTGACGTCATCGGCATGAACTGTGCTACCGGCCCCAAAGAAATGTCGGAGCATGTACGCGTCCTTTGCGACAGCAGCCCGAAGCCTGTGTTCGTAATGCCCAACGCAGGAATGCCGGAGAATGTTGGCGGCCACGCGCACTACAAACTCTCACCGGAAGAACTGGTACAATACCTCTCACACTTTGTCAAGGATCTCGGCGTGAGTATCGTCGGTGGCTGCTGCGGAACAACCAAAGAGCATATCCGTCAGCTTGTGAACGCCGTCGGTGGACTCGCCTCCAGGGCTCGTAACGTCGATTTCATACCGAGCGCGTCCAGTCTCTACCAGGCCGCACCGTTGCATATCGACCCACCGCCTGTGCTGGTGGGAGAGAGAACGAACGCCAATGGCAGCAAGTTGTTCCGTGACCTGCTTGCAAAGGAAGACTGGGAAGGGATTGTGGCGATGGGACGGGAGGCGGTCAAGGAAGGCGCTCACATGGTTGACGTCTGTGCGGCGTATGTCGGACGAGATGAAGCGAAAGACATGCGGGAAATCATCTCGCGATTCAACACACAGGTGACGCTTCCCATTGTGATCGACTCGACCGAAGCAAACGTGATCGAGGAGGCGCTCCAGCGGATTGGTGGAAAGGCCATCGTCAATTCCATCAACCTTGAAGATGGTGAAAAACGCATTGACGACGTCGTTCCTCTCTGCAAGAAATATGGAGCAGCCGTCATCGCACTGACAATTGATGAGAAGGGAATGGCGAAGACCGCCGATGCCAAGCTCGCCATTGCCCGGAGAATCTACGACCTGGCAGTGGGGAAGTACGGGATGAGGCCGCACGACCTGATCTTCGATACGCTGACATTCACGTTGGGTTCAGGTGACGAGGAATTTCGGAAAGCGGGAATCGAAACCATCGAAGCAATCCGTCTGATCAAAAAGGAGCTGCCAGAGGTGAAGACGATCCTTGGCGTCAGCAACATCTCGTTCGGTCTCTCTGCTCACATGCGGCACGTTCTGAACAGTGTGTTCCTGCATTATGCCATCGAAGCAGGACTCGATATGGCCATCGTCCATGCTTCGAAGATCATGCCGCTTTACAAAATTGACGAGAAGGGACGGGAGCTATGCCGACAACTGATATTCGATGAACGCAAGTTTGAGGAAGCTGCAGCTTAACAAACGCTGATTCGGCGGATTTTCACATCATGACCGATATCCAGAAAACACTCAAAGTAACCTACGACCCTCTTACCGAGCTGATGGCGTACTATGCCAAGCACAAGGGGGAGAAGAAGGAGAAAGCGGTCAGGGCTGGTACCGTTGAGGAGCGTCTGAAGACCCGGATCATCGATGGGGATAAGGTGGGTCTGCAAGCGGATCTGGATGAGGGGCTGAAGAAGTACTCCGCACTGGATATCATCAACACGATTCTCCTGGATGGGATGAAAGTGGTGGGGGAGCTCTTCGGCAGTGGACAGATGCAATTACCGTTCGTCCTCCAATCGGCGGAGGTCATGAAGTCTGCGGTTGCATACCTCGAGCAATTCATGGACAAAGCCGATTCCACCAGCAAGGGTGTCATGGTGATTGCGACAGTGAAGGGAGATGTCCATGACATCGGCAAGAATCTTGTGGATATTATTCTTACCAACAACGGATACAAGGTGATCAACCTCGGTATCAAGTGCGCCATAGATACGATGCTCCACGCTGCAGATGAGCACAAGGCACATGCGATTGGCATGAGCGGCTTGCTGGTGAAGTCCACGCTGATCATGAAAGAGAACCTTGAAGTGATGAACGAGCGGAGCATCACGATTCCGGTGGTCCTTGGCGGTGCGGCGTTAACCCGACGGTACGTCGAGCAGGATATGCGGAACGTCTACAAAGGGAAAGTCTTCTACGCGAATGACGCGTTCGATGGGCTCCACTTCATGGGAAAGGTTGCGACGGGGAAGCTGGACTATCCAGCCACTGTTGAAGTGAAAGAAGATGAAGACGAAAAGCTGACAGGAACGGAAGCGAAGATAGCACTGGCGCAGAAGGAGGATGGAAGATACAGGGAGACCGGAGAAGGGAGACTGGAGAAGGGAGAAGGGAGACCGGAGGACGGAGACCGGGGACGGGAGAGTGGCGGGAAGTTCAGGTCGAAAGTCCGGACCGATGTTGAGATTCCAACGCCGCCATTCTGGGGAACGAAGGTGGAGGATGTCCCGCTCGATGAAGTATTCAGGTACGTCAACGATATCGCTCTCATCCGTGGTCAGTGGCAGGTGCGGAAAGGGAAGATGAAAGACGATGAATACCGGAAGATGCTGGAAGAGAAGGTCTATCCCGACTACTCAAATCTCAAATCTCAAATTTCAAATCAGAAATTGCTTCAGCCCAAGGTTGTCTACGGATATTTCCCATGCCAGTCGGAAGGCGATGATCTGATCATCTATCGTGACGACATGAGGACCGAGTGGCTCCGGTTCACTTTTCCCCGGCAGACCAACGACCGGCATCTTTGTCTCTCTGATTACTTTGCCCCCGTTGATTCCGGCAGGATGGACGTTGTTGCATTTCAGCTTGTCACGATGGGGAAGGTTGCCTCGGTGCATTCCGCATCGCTCTACGCGGCCAATAACTACAAGGACTATTTGTATTTCCACGGGCTCAGCGTCGAATCCGCCGAGGCGCTTGCGGAGCTGGGGCACAAGAGGATCCGTGAAGAGCTTGGAATCGCGGGCAAAGATGCGAAGGAGATCAAGCGGCTCTTCTCGCAGGGTTACCAGGGTTCGCGCTATAGCTTCGGCTATCCCGCTTGTCCCAACCTTGAAGACCAGACCAAGTTGTTTGCTCTGCTTGACGGTGAGCGGATCGGCGTCATCTTGACCGATGAGTACTCGCTCGACCCGGAGCAAAGCACCAATGCCATCGTTGTGCATCACCCGGAGGCACGCTATTTCAACATCAAGTAGATTATCCGGTTCTGCCATCGTTTCTGGCTCTGTCCATTGCTTTTTCACCTGCTTCAGGATAAGTTGTCTCCAGTAGCTCTTCTATGCGTCTGCGTTCTTCCCTGTCTCTAACGTTGCCAACATCCGGTATCGGTGTGTTTCGCCCGCACTGTTCAAAGACAGGACAATCAAACCATATCGGGTTTTGACAAATCCAGAATTTGAATGACTGATTTCCTTTTCAAACCTTTTGAATCCATGACATCCGCGGATTACGAAGCGGTGGGATTCAAGTCCGGTCTTGAGATCCACCAACAACTTCTGACCACGAAGAAGCTCTTCTGCCGATGTCCTGCCGGACAGTACAGCGATCACTACCACGCCGAAATCCTGCGGCATATGCGCCCGACACTTTCCGAGCTCGGCGAATACGACGGGACCGCACTGATGGAGTTCAAAACAAAGAAGGAAATCATCTACCGCATCCATCGGGACACGGTGTGCACATACGAGATGGACGACACACCACCATTCCAGATCAACGATCAGGCACTTGACGTCGTGCTGGGATTGGGCATAATGTTTGGATGCAACATCGTGGACGAGATTCACATTGCACGCAAGCAATACCTCGATGGCAGCATCCCGACAGGATTCCAGCGGACCGCAATTTTCTGTTTAAACGGAAGAATACCGTTCAACGGCCGCGAAGTGGGAATCGTGCAAATGTCGATCGAGGAAGACTCGTGCCGGGAGGTGAGCGATGTGGGCCATCGGCGTGTATACGTCACCGACCGACTGGGAATGCCGTTGGTCGAAACAGTGACGGCGCCCGACATGAGGACTCCTCAAGAAGTTGCGCAAGTGGCCGAAGTTTGTCGCTGGATGACGCGCAGCACCGGCCTGGTACGTTCAGGCATTGGCGCGGCGCGGCAGGATGTGAACGTCAGTGTCACCGGCGGCACTCGTGTTGAGATCAAGGGCGTGCCCCGGATTCCCCACATACCGCTGCTTACCTACAACGAGGCAAAGCGGCAATGGAATCTGTTGCGCTTGCGTGAGGAGTTACAGAGGAGAGGAATCACGACGGACACGTTCCAATCACACACGGAAAACGTAACGAAGCTCTTGCGCAAGACGCGCTACAAACCTGTGCAGGATGCGCTCGAGTCCGGGCTTGAAGTCGCCTGCGTGACGTTGCGCGGTTTCAGTGGGTTGCTCCGTTGGGAGACGCAAACGGGAACATTCTTCTCCCGTGAGATCTCGGACCGTGTGCGCGTGATTGCCTGTTTGACGACCCTCCCCAATATCATCCATTCGGACATTCCGAGTGAAACCATCGCATCGTCCGAGTGGAAGGCGATCAAGAAAGCGGTCAATGCAACCGAAAATGACACCCTCGTATTGGTCTGGGGGAACGGGGAAGATGTTTCGACCGGCGCGAAGGAAATTGTCATCCGTGCACGCGAGGCGACGATCGGAATCCCTTCCGAAACCCGACAGGCGCTGCGTGATGGCACCAACGGGTTCGAGAGAATCCTCCCGGGAGCTAACCGAATGTACCCGGACACGGACCTTCCACCCAAGCGCATCACCGACGAGAGGCTGGAACAGATCAGGCAGACTCTCCCTCTCGACTATTGGAACCGCGAGTCCCGCTACCGCGCACTGGGTGTTCCAGACGATTTGATCCAACCCTTGACCATCTCACGTCTCGCCCCACTCTTCGAGCGGTTAATCCGTGATCATCTTATTCCGCCGGGTTTGGCAGCACGTACTCTCATTCAGTATCCAAAACAAATGAAGAGGGAGGGATTGCCGGTCGATCATCTCCCGGAAGATGCGGTGGTCGGAATTCTAAAGGCGTACAAAGCAGGAAGACTTGCGAAGGAGGGAATCTATCACGTGATGAAACGGGTTGCGCGGGAAGGAGTGTTCTCGCCCGAGTCTTTGCCGCCGCCTTGCTCGGATACAGAACTCATGCAGAAAATCAGCAAGGCAAAGGAGGAGGTGGCAGCAATGCGTATCAAACATCCCGAAAGACTTCACGACATTGTGATGGGCCGGGTAATGAACCAGCTGCGGGGAAGGGTCGACGGTGCCCTCGTTGCCGAACGCGTACAACAGGAGGTGAGGTAATGGCGAACGAGTCGTATAAAGGCTATCGTGGCGAGGCCCTTGACGTTCTGAAGCAATTCGATGCGCAGATATGGAGCGACGTCGAGATTACCACCGATCGTGGAACGTACTCCGGGATTATCCTTCCGCGTTCGGAAACCGCCGATCCACATCATATCGTCCTCAAGATTCCCGTCGGATACAACATCGGCATTGCTGCCAAGCGAATCCAGTCCATTACCATCAAGGGGCGGAAAGAGGCGCACTACAAGATTCCGGAGAAGGAGTTCCCCTTCGATCCGAAGAAACCAAACGTGAAGCTTCTTGGCACAGGTGGAACCATCGCAAGTCGCCTCGACTATCGCACCGGCGCGGTCATTCCCGCCTTCTCACCGGGCGAGTTGTATGGCTCGGTCCCGGAACTTGCAGACATCTGCAATCTTGAGACGGAAAAGCTCTACGGTGTGTTCAGCGAGAACATGGGTCCGGAGCAATGGCGGGGGACGGCAGAAGCGATCGGCAGAGAGATCGGCAAAGGTGTCCATGGCATTGTGATCGGGCATGGAACCGACACCATGCATCACACGGCCGCTATTCTGTCCTTCATGGTGCAGAATTCTCCCATCCCCATTGTCATGGTTGGCTCGCAACGCTCGAGTGACCGCCCCTCTTCCGATGCCGCTCTGAACCTGATGTACAGCGTCAAGGCTGCCGCAGAGAGCGACCTGGCGGAAATCATGGTCTGCATGTTCGGCCCGACCTCCGATACGTATGGATTGCTCCATCGGGGAACGCGGGTGCGCAAAATGCACTCAAGCTATCGCTCCACATTCCGCACCATCGGTGATATCCCGCTGGCGATGGTGAGCAGGGAGAAGATCACACCCTTGCGGCAGGACTACAAACGCCGGCGGCAGGACAGGGAGGTTGTCGTCAACACCGCGTTCGAAGAAAAGGTGAGCATCGTGTACTACTATCCCAACATGCGGCCGGACATCATCGATTCGCTCATCGACAATGGCTACAGGGGAATAGTCATTGCCGGGACAGGGCTCGGTCACGTCAACAAACCTCTTTATCCTGCGCTGAAGCGTGCGCGAGAGAAGAACATCGCAGTCTTCATGACCGTGCAAACACTCTGGGGCTACGTGCAGATGTATGTCTACGACACCGGGAGAGACATGATGGAACTCGGTGTCGTCCCGACGGCAAACATGCTTCCGGAGGTTGCATACGTGAAGCTCGGTTGGGCGCTCGGGCAAACAGACGACTTGGAGAAGGTGAAAGAAATCATGCTGACACCGATTGCGGGTGAAACCACGGAGCGTGAGCCGAGCAACGGGTATCTCATTTTTCAGGGAGGTATCCCCGAGGTCGAGGAGTTTATCGGAAAGTACCGGAAGTAGGGGTACGGCAATCGCTCGCACCTCTGTGAGGGGCGTTCCAACGGGATGAGCGAACACCTTTTGCAGCAGGTCGGTCTCTAAATGAAAACTCCCTCCCCGACTCTCGTCGGAAGAGGGAGTGATTGCTGTTGCTTCAACAGACTATTGCATCGGCTTCAGGGTGACTTCACGAAGGTACCGCGTACCTTTGTAGTCTCTCATATCAAATCGCTTCGCTGTCATTTCCCGTTGCTTCTGCTCATCCATGGTCTTGAAGTGCTTTGATGAAATTGCCTTCATCTTCTCTTCGTCGCCCTGATTGTAGTCGAGTGCC
>DASRUE010000122.1:0-16399 GCA_035687895.1 Bacteroidota bacterium
ATTCTACTATCGGCTCGTTGCCGTAGACTCGACGTACAGCTTCAGTGGGTTTTCACCAATCGTCAGCGGGAAGCTTCCGGATATTGTCCCACCGATTGCACCGATCTGGAAGGATTTGAGAGTCCACAAGGATCGAATTCAACTCTCGTGGGCCAGCAATCCAGAACGTGATATCGCTGGATACACCCTGTACAGAAGACCTCGTGGAGAAACTCAATGGGCGAAATTGAATACCACGTTGCTTTCCTTAGCAACAACCCACTTTGCGGACACGAGCGCAGCACAAGGAAGCCAGTACGAGTACATGCTTCAGGCAATTGATGATGCAAACAATATCTCCAAGCAATCCATGATTGTTGCTGCCCGCCGTTATGACGCCGATCCGCCTAAGCCGCCTGCATCGATTGATGTGAAGTATGATTCAACACGGCATCGTATTCTGTTGAGTTGGGATCGTCCTTCGGACAACACGCTTCGTGGTGTTGTTGTGTTTCGATCGATTGGTGAGAATGGAAAGTTCGTACAGAAGAGTAGGCTGTTGCAGACTTCCACATTTGTCGACGGTGATGTCAGGGAGGGAGAGAGCTATCGCTACCGCCTTCGGGCGTACGATACGTCGGGCAACTACTCGGAGTTTTCCGAACCGATCCCGGTGACAGCAGGGAGAGGAAGCAGATAAGGGATTCAGCGGTTGCAAGCGGAGTGTATTTCTATCGGCTGCAGGCAGGTGCGTTTGTGGGAACAAGAAAGCATCTCCTGTTAAGATAACGATGAGTTGTTGCAAACCGACAACGTACTGCGAACCTGCGCATGTGTGCAGGTTCCTCTCCCGCCGCACGGACAAATCATCCAGGACGAAAAAATCATGGAATCCGCAGTTCCGACGTTTCTTTGAACAAGGAACGACTGTGCTTCCCCGGTTTTATGTCGACCAGGTGCAAAGGGATCTAGGATCAATGTGGAGATGGCTCCCTCAAAGGGTGCTACGTCATGATCCCAATGCGTACCTGAAGTCAGAGATCGAAACATCCGTGAAGACACAGGAAGTTCGTTTGGTGGTGTAATGAACAGCGCAGTTTGCACAAACGTTGTGCAATTGCCGGTAGAAAAAATCAGAAAGTAAATCATCCCATGCGACCCTTGCTTCTTGTCTCTCTGCTAGTGTGTGTCTCCCGCGCTGAACCACAAGGCGTGGTGGATACTCACAACACGATCGATAGCGTGTACCAAGCCTGGGTAAGCCACTACCCTATGCCTGATACAAGCATTAACGAAGTAGCTACCGATATGGTACTAGATGCCCTTGGGAATGTTTATGTAACGGGATATGCCGGGGGGAGCGGGGCTCAAGATTACATCACAATCAAATACCACTCAGGTGGCACTCGTCAGTGGGTTGCCCGATACAATGGGCCCGGCTATGGAGACTTTGCATTAGCCCTTGCCGTTGACGGCTCAGGGAATGTGTACGTAACGGGACAAAGTGTTGGCTCAGGCACAGATTACGACTACGCCACGATCAAATATAATTCCTCTGGAGTTGAGCAGTGGGTTGCCCGGTACAATGGGCCCGGCAATGGTAGAGACTATGCATACGCCCTTGCCGTTGACGACGCAGGAAATGTTTACGTAACGGGACAAAGTGCTGGCTCAGGCACATCCGACGATTACGCCACGATCAAATACAACCCATCCGGATTCCCACAGTGGGTTTCCCGATACAATGGGCCCGGCAACTATCATGACGCTGCATACGCCCTTGCCGTTGACGGTCCAGGGAATGTGTACGTAACGGGAGGAAGTTTTGGTTTTTTCACAGATTACGACTACGCCACGATCAAATACAACGCATCGGGACTCCAGCAGTGGGTTGCCCGATACAATGGGCCCGGCGACGACCGTTATGACCTTGCAACCGCCCTTGCCGTTGACGGCGCAGGAAATGTGTATGTGACGGGAGTAAGTGGTGCAGTTTTAGGTACCACTTATTATGATTATGCCACAGTCAAATACAACCCATCCGGAGTCCAACAGTGGGTTGGCCGATACTATGGGCCCGGCACTGCTTATGACTATCCACACGCTCTTGCCGTTGCCGCTGATGGCTCTGGCAATGTGTATGTGACGGGAGAAAGTGAGAGTGGGACTTTAAGTGGAATTTATGATTATGCCACAGTCAAGTATAACGCATCTGGGGTCGAACAGTGGGTTGCCCGATACGATGGGCCCGGCAATGGTGGTGACTATGCATACGCGCTTGCCGTTGATCGCTTCGGGAATGTATATGTGACGGGAGGGGGTCTTGGCTCGGGCACATCTAATGACTATGCCACGATCAAATACAACTCTTCAGGTGTGCCACAGTGGGTTGCGCGGTACAATGGTCCCGGGAATGGTAGTGATGGTGCAGCGGCCATTGCCGTTGACGTCCTTGGGAGTGTGCATGTCGCAGGAACCAGTGTTGGCAGCGACAACAGCCGGGACTTTGCGACGATACAATACGACATCGCTGGGAGCCAGCAGTGGGTTGCCAGGTCTGGTTATGATTTAGTGCACTCTATGTCTGCTTTTACTCTGGATCCCCAGGGTAGCGTGTACGTCACCGGATCGACTTCAGGGTCCGGAACGGATTTCGATTACGTTACCGTCAAGTACGATGCCTCCGGGAACCAGCAGTGGATAGCCCGATACGATGGTCCGGCAAGTTCAATCGATCTCACGTATGCAATTGCAATTGATAGTGCCCGTAATGTCTACGTGACCGGGGGAAGCAAAGGGTCGGGGACAGATCTGGACTACGCTACGATCAAGTACAATGCGGCTGGTGTGCAGCAATGGGTTGCGAGATATGACGGCCTTATGTTCGACATCGATAACGGAATTGCAATCGCTGTTGACAATACAGGGAACGTTTATGTAGCAGGCAACAGTATCGGCTCAGGATTTGAACATGACTATGCAACCCTCAAATATGACGCGGTCGGTCAACTGCAATGGGTTATTCGTTACAATGGGCCCGGAGACGCGATTGACGTTGTTTCTTCTCTTGCCATTGATGGCGCGGGGAACGCATACGTAGCCGGCACAAGCACCGGTTTAGGAACGATGAGCGACTATGCAACGGTGAAATACAGCTCCTCCGGGGTCGAACAGTGGGTTGCTCGTTACAACGGCCCTGGAAATAACGTTGATCAAATACTCGCAATGACTATCGACGCTACAGCCAATATCTATGTCACCGGTTGGAGTGTTGGGAACGGTACTAATCGTGATTATGCGACGATCAAATACGACTCTGCCGGTGTGGAGCAGTGGGTGGCCCGGTATGACGATCCCACAAGTTCTCTTGACGAAGCGAATGCGATTGCCGTCGATCGCTTTGGCAATGTATACGTAACCGGGTATAGTCCCGGAGCCGGAACAGGCAACGATTATACGACGATCAAGTACAGTTCTTTAGGAATTCAACAATGGGTCTCGCTGTATGACGGTCCAACAAACTCGGGTGATGTGGCGACTCATATCGCACTTGACAGCGCCGGAAGCGCGTACGTAACAGGCCACAGCAATGGCTTGGGAACCAGCGATGATTATGCAACGATAAAATACAACAACGCTGGAATTCAACAGTGGGTGATTCGTTACGAATTCGACAGCACGGGAGTAAACGATAGACCATCGGGCATTTCTGTCGGCGAATCAGGAAACGTGTATGTGGTCGGTACAAGCGGCATGTCTAATTGGAGTGTGTGGAGCATCGTGAAGTATGTGCAATCGGGCTTCGTGTCGGTCGGAGACATCCCGGAATTGCCATCGCGTTTCACACTTTCACAAAACTATCCCAATCCCTTCAACCCGACGACGACTATCTCATTCGATATCCCTCACCGCACGAGAGCAATTCTGGCGGTCTATAATTTGCTCGGCCAGCAAATCGCCACATTGGTTGATGAGGAACGGGATCCAGGAACGTACCAGATCGAGTGGGACGCCGGTTCCGTTGCCAGCGGCGTCTATCTGTACCGTCTCACTACGAATTCATCAGTTCTCACAAGGAAGATGCTGGTCGTGAAGTAGACCGGCGAGGCAATCCGGCGAGAAAGGGAGGTGCAACATGTTAGGGGTTACACTGTCATTCTCCCGTTCTCGTCCGCCGTTCTTCATATTTTCCGCTTGCATTTCTCCGCAATGTCGAATAGATTCCTGCCATAGGTGCTTCCCTCAACTTCCAACCAGTTGACACCGCCTGACCGGTCCCTTCTCCACACTATAAACGTACCGTTCACTTGGAGGTGAAGAAATGCGGCATCTCGTCCATATGAAATCCCCGATTTCTTGGGTGGTTGCCTTCGCAGCCTTGTGCCTGGTAACCTTCAGTTGCAGGGAGGATGTGCCACTCGATGTGAACGTTCCCTTTCGGACGGAACCAATTGCGGAGGACTTCAGCAGCATCGCTGATCCCCGCGCGAGGTGGGCCGCCTATAACCTGAGCGACTATGTGCTCGAACAGTCGGTTCTCTGTTTCTGTCCGTACCCGGGTGACGTGCGAGTGATCATTGAAGGCAACCGGGTTACCGACGTGATAAGAAAATCGGATGGGGTCTCGCTCTACGCGGACGTCGGCCAATCTCATAAGACCGTGGATGAATTGTTTGCGTTCGCCGGGTCGGTGCACCCGGACAGCGTGGCTGATCTGAGGGTCGAGTACGATGCACGGTTCGGGTTCCCACGTCTTGTGTATATCGACTACGACGCACACATTGCCGACGAGGAGCTGGGATTTCAGACCGACCACATCGAGCGACTGATCCGGTAACAGCGTACACCATCTCGTTAAGAGCAAACCAAGGTAGCCGCAACCGATGAGGTGTGAGCTACTCACGAGGTTCACAAAAAACAAGGAGGATTCATCTATGAAAGCGACACGAGTAACGTTTCTTGTTGTGGCGTTCTCCATTTCTCCAGTAGCCTCTTCAGCTGCTTTTGCCCAGGAGTATGCCGCGCTCAAGGGAGTGAAATCTACAAAAGTCGTCTTTGACGTCAGGACGGGTATCCCGAAAGTGGCCGCCCTGCAACTCAAGCTCATCCGTCAGACGAACAAGGATTTGATCGCGGAGAAAAAGGCGCCGGTCACGAACGTAGTGTTCATCGGTCAATCCGTGAAGCTGGTCTCGAGCAGCAGGGAAGGCTTTGCCCCCGAAGATCTGCCGTTGCTCGATGAGATTGCCGAAGCAGTCAGGGATCTCTCGAGGGACGGCATCGGACTTGAGTTCTGCCTGTTCGCTGCGAAAATACACAAGGTCGAACCTGCATCAGTGCTGCCGGAGATCACGAAGGTGGAAAACGGGTACATCTCGATCATCGGTTACCAGGCACAGGGTTATACGCTGGTTCCTGTTTACTAACAGAAACTGAAGACCTGCTGACAAAATAACCGCTAGAGGAGTGAGCGCTCGTCGGGCACTTGTGCTAAAAGGAACTGCGCCATGAAGATTCTTGTCATAGGTTCAACCGGAGGAACCGGACGTGCCATCGTCGAGCAGGCGCTGGCCCAAGGTCATCATGTAACTGCGTTCGCCCGCCGTCCGGAAAAGGTCACGCTCCGGCACGAACGACTCGAGATTGCGCAAGGTAACGTGCTCGATAAGAAGTCCGTCAGCGCAGCTGTACAAGGTAAGGATGCAGTCCTTTCCACACTCGGACACAAGCAATGGTTCATCAAGACGAGCATCCTCTCCGAAGGGACAAGGAACATTATTGCCGCGATGCAGAAGCACGGCGTAAAGCGATTTGTGTGCGAGACCGCGCTCGGCATTGGAGATACCAGGGGAAAGCTCGGGTTGTACTACACGCTGTTCGTCATTCCCGTCATTGTTTTTTTCTACTTCAAGGATAAGGAACGACAGGAACGGTACATTCAAGAGAGCGGGCTGGACTGGGTTATTGTCCGCCCCGGCCAGCTCACCAATAGTGGAAAACGAGGCGCCTACCGCCGCGGTGCTCAAGTGGGGAGCTGGTGGCGCACGGTAACCATATCGCGCGCCGATGTTGCCGACTTTATGTTGAAGCAGCTGACCGAGGATACCTACCTGCGGAAGACCCCGGGCATAGCGTATTAGGCTGCGATGAACTGACTTTCCCCCATCCATCACCATTGAAAGGGACACCAATGGATCCCAACCTGTTTCATCTTGATTACGAAAGGTTGTTCGAGGTGCTAACCACGATCGTTGTTCTTTCGTTCTTTGTAGAGCGTGCGTTGTCGGTCGTATTCGAGTCGCGATGGTTTATCGCGATGTATGAGGCCAACGAGAATCGCAAAGGGGTGAAGGAGCTCGTTGCTCTGGTTGTCTCGATCGCCCTTTGCTTCTTCTGGCAATTCGATGCGCTCTCCATCATGATCGTGGCGCACGAAACGATGCGCATACCGGGGTATTTCCTCACCGGAGCGATCATCGCCGGTGGGAGCAAGGCCTCCATCAAGTTTTTCCGGGACGTGCTGGGTTTCATGAGCAACGCCGAGAAAGAAAGACTGGAACTTGACAAGGGAAAGAAGAAGTAGACAGAGGACGCTATGAAACGTATCGCATCGGCAGTTTTGTTTTTCGGGCTCCTCGCCAGTGCCGCATCTTCCCAGTATCTCGAGGTGCGCCGTGCCGCAATCGTAAAGGAGCAGCCGGCGGGTAATGCCGGGATTATCGAGCGGGTGCAGAGTGGTGACTTCCTGAGGTTGTTGAACAATGGTCAACAGCAAAACGGCTATTACAGGGTCAGGGCAAAATCGGTTGCGCAGGACGGGTGGATCTATCGCACCCTCGTCCGTCGGCATGAGGGAGAAATGCCCGGGGCAGGATTCGTGCTGCATTTTACTCCGGCGCCCCCCGGCTATTATGCAGGGACAGAAGGGCTTGAAGACGGGGCTCTGAAGGCAGCTCTCTACACGATCATACGGAATCACCATGGTTTCTCTTACGGAAGCCTCTGGGATTATCTGAAAAGGACGGACCTCGACCCCAGGGACACCACGCGCGTGATCGGGATTTATTCGGGGTTTTCCATGCTGGCGGACTCGGAGTACAGTGGAGGAAGGGGATGGACCCGCGAGCATGTGTGGGCAAAGTCGTTCGGCGATTTTGGAACAACCGAAGGTGCCGGGACGGATCTGCACCACATCCGGGTGGAGGATGTTTCCACGAACACCGCGAGGAACAACAGGTCGTTCGATGAATGCAATCAACCATACGTGGACAACTCCGGGACGTACAGTGGCCCCACATCATCAAGTACCAGCACGAACACCTGGGCGTGGGAACCGCGGGACGAAGTGAAAGGTGATGTCGCCCGTATGATGTTCTATATGGATGTCCGGTACGAGGGAGACGATGGCGAACCCAACCTGGTTCTGGTTGATAGTCTCGTCGGCAAACTGAACAAGAAACCGGTGCACGGCAGGGTCTCGGTGTTGCTCCAGTGGCACACGCAGGATCCGGTGGATAATTATGAAAGGTACCGAAACTCGGTGATCTTCGGTCTCCAGAACAATCGCAACCCCTTCATCGACCACCCGGAGTTTGTGGGAAGGATCTGGCAGTGAGCCCACAGGTAACGCACCAGGTTGACGAAAGAGGATGATGCCATGAGGGTCAGCCTCTTGGTCAACGTCTTGATTTCCACCATTGTTCTTGTTCGCGCAACGCAGGGGCAACCCCGTGAAATCTCATTCCAGCATCTCTCCCTCGACCAGGGACTTTCACAAGTCTCCGTCTACAGCATAGTACAGGATCAGGGCGGCTTCATGTGGTTCGGTACCGAAGACGGGCTGAACCGGTACGATGGATACGCCACAACGGTGTACTACCATAACCCATCCGATTCCAACTCAATTTCGGAGAGCACACCCATTTCGCTTCTGTCCGACCGGCAAGGCAACCTCTGGATCGGGACGTACAGCGCGGGGCTGAACTTGTTCGACCCCCGACATTCCAGGTTCGTCCGCTTCACACATGATCCACGGGATTCGACAACAATCAGCCACAATCGGATCTTTGCTATGTATGAAGACACCCGTGGCAACTTCTGGATAGGGACCGGCAGCGGACTGAACCTGTTTGATCGGCAAACGCGACGATGTATACGCTACACATACAATCCTCAGGACACCAATTCCCTGATTCATAACAGCATTAGGTCGATATGTGAAGATACTTCCGGCAGATTGTGGATTGGCACAGCATCCGGCATCACTGTGTTTGACCGCTCAAAGAACCGCTTCATCCGATTTCGCCACAACCCGCGTGACCGCTTCAGCTTGAGTGACGATCGCATCATGCGAACATTCAGGGACCGCCGTGGGAGGATCTGGATCGCAACATGGGGAGGCGGTCTCAATCGATTCGATGAGGCGGGCAATCGGTTTCATCGGTATCAACACTCGGAGAATCCATCGTCGATCAGTGACGATGTGGTGTTGTCTGTTCTTGAGGATAGCAGGGGAATGTTCTGGGTGGGAACCTCGCATGGTCTTAACACACTCGACCACGAAACGGGTCGGTTCGACCGGTATTACACCGATCTGAAACGGCCCGGCGCGTTGCGGGATGACAACATCAGATTTTTGCATGAAGACCAAGCCGGGATCGTGTGGATCGGAACCCTTCGTGCAGGTGTGCAGTACTACAACCCCCACAGGCGGAAGTTCGTTCACTATAGAAAGATTGAAGGTATCACCAACAGTCTGAGCAGTAACATAGTGTGGTCGTTCTTCGAAGACCCCGGTGGAGTTCTGTGGATCGGCACCATCGGAGGAGGACTGAATCGCCACGACAGGCGGGCTCACCAATTCACGCACTTTACGCATGTGCCGGGAAATCCTTTTGGCCTGGCCGACAATGAGGTGAAAGCCCTTCTCGGCGAGGATAGTCATACCATGTGGGTCGGTACGAACGAGGCACTCCATCGTTTTGATCCGGTCGCACAAAAATTCACTCGCTTCAGCCATGACCCGCAGAACTCTTTGAGTCTTGGAGAGGGCGTCGTTTCCGCCCTGTGCAAGGATAGGTCAGGCAACCTCTGGGTCGGAACGCGTGGTGGTGGGCTCAACCTCCTTGACAGAAAAACCAACTCCTTCACCCGGTTCACCCACAGCGAGGACGAGTCGGCGAGCATCAGTGACAATGATGTCTGGGCAATCTACGAGGATGGAACAGGGGTCCTGTGGATTGCAACCGATGGAGGAGGCGTGAATGCCTTCGATACCGGAACGCGGCAATTCACACGATTCAGGAATGACCCTGCAGTCCCATCGTCCATCAGCAGCGATGCGGTGACGACTGTGACCGAGGACCGGGATGGAGTTCTCTGGTTCGGAACCGACAGAGGCTTGAATCGCTTTGACAGGAAGAGCAATACGTTCGACCATTTTACCGTGGCAGACGGACTACCGAACAACTTCATTTACGGTTGTCTGGCGGATGACAAGAGCAATCTCTGGATCAGCACGAACAGAGGGCTCTGCAAGTTCGATACGCGGCAGCGGACATTTCGGTCCTATGATCCCCGTGATGGCATTCAGAGCAATGAGTTCAACCTGTCTTCATGCTTCAAGAGCAAGAGTGGTGAGATGTTCTTCGGCGGGGTCAATGGCTTCAACGCGTTCCATCCAGATAGCATCACCGACAATCCGCACACACCGCCGGTCGTCATAAACTCCATCAAGGTCTTCAATGTCGTCGCCAATCTCGGGCAGTCACACGAGACGACGACTGATATAACCCTCTCGTACAATCAGAACTTCTTTTCCTTCGAGTTCGCGGCGCTGGACTTCACCATACCGGAGAAGAATCAATACAAGTACATCCTTGAAGGTGTGGACGAGAATTGGGTTCAAGCTGGAACGCGACGTTATGCAGGCTATACATACATTGATCCGGGCGAGTACTTGTTCAAGGTAAGGGGTTCGAACAACGACGGCGTCTGGAATGACGAGGGGGCTTCGATCAGAGTTGTAATTACACCTCCTTACTGGCAAACGTGGTGGTTCCGCGTCGGAGCAGCCGTGCTGATTGTTGTTATTGGTTATTCGGCCTACCGCTACCGCATCAACCGGCTGATGGAAATGCACAGGATGAGACTACGTATCGCAGGTGACTTGCATGATGAAATTGGGAGCAACCTGAGCACCATTGTGGTGGCAAGTGACATGATCGGCCGTAGGGCAAAGTTGGAGGAACATGACCGTTCGCAGTTGAATGATATTGCCCGAACGGCCCTGCAGACGGCCAATGGCATGCGCGAAATCGTCTGGTTCATCAACCCCGAACATGACCGCATGGACGATCTATTGCTCAGAATGAAAGATGTTGCCATTGCCATGTTGGGTGATGTGAGTTATGCCTTCCATAGTCCCGATGCGGTTCCCGATATCCATCTCACCCCCGAAGTTCGACGGAACATTTTCCTGGTCTTCAAAGAAGCGCTCAATAACATCGTCAGGCATGCCAGGGCAACACACGTGGATATCGATATTCGCGTCGAAGGCGGGATGTTCCGGATGAAAATCAGTGACGACGGAGTGGGGTTTGACCGCGAGACCATCAAGCGGGGGGAAGGATTAAACAACCTCCAGAAGAGGACATCCGCGATAGGCGCTGAACTTACCATCGAGAGTACTCCGGGGAAAGGCTCATCAGCTCTCCTTACGGCGAGAACCAGCCGTCTTGTGCGCAGCCGGCCATAGCAGCTCAACGTCTCGTAGAAAAGCAAGACACTCTCATCGCCCGGTCACTTCTCTCCTCCGCGCACATTCTCCAAAGATCTCTTTCCTGCCAGAAACTCCCTTACCGTAGGAGCTGCCGGTAAACCACGCGATTGCGTAGTGGTAAGGGCTCGGTCTGATCATATCTTAATCCCAGAATTACTAACACACCAACAACTCACAAAAACTTGGAGGCAGTATGAAGGAGCATGTTGTGAAGTTGCACTCGTTAATCCCTCTGCTTGTGGCAGCGCTTGTCGTTGGGGGATGCAAGAAAGAAAACAATCCAATCGCCCCTCAACAGCCTCAGGGTATTTCGGGAACTTTTGCCCTTGAAAGCATTGATGGATCCGCACCTCCCATAGTGATCAACAGCAATGCATCGCTTACGGAGCGGCTGATTTCTGGCTCTCTGGTCTTTGTTCCGGATGGAAACTCTCGAATGACACTTCTGTTTGAAATGAGATACTCAAATGGCTCGGTGAGCACGTACTCAGAGGGAAGTCCATTCACATACTCTCTCACTGGAACATCGATCAACTTCTCGGAGGATGGAGAACCGTTCGCATCCGGGAGGATTCTCGACAACAGCAGTAGGATTCAAATGATTGTAGATAGCGTCAGTGTCGTTTGGGTAAAGCTCAGTTAGGAAGTCAGCCGAATAAGAATCAAACAGGCAGAGAGTGCGCGAAAACCCAGGTTTTCGCTCAGAGAGTGGAAATTCACGTTTGGAAAGCGTATTATCCAGCGACTCAACCAGGGAATTGTATGCCATCGAGCTTGAGTGAAAAGATAATCTGGGTTGTCGAAGACAACGACCTTTACAGGAAGAATCTTGAGGCAGTTATCAACGAAGCAAAGGGAATGTGCTGTGAGCATGCGTTCACTTGCTGCGAGGATGCGCTCAAGACACTTGAACAGTATCCGCCCCCCGAGGTCATTCTTATGGATGTCGGGCTTCCTGGTATGGATGGTATTGAGGGAACACAACGACTCAAATCGCTCTGCCCGTCATCCCTGATAGTTATGCTCACAGTTAACCAGGAAGAAGATGCCATTTTCCGTGCCATCTGTGCAGGTGCGTCGGGTTATCTCCTGAAGGCAGCCCCATCGGATAGGATCATCGAAGCCGTTAACGATGTGCTTGCCGGCGGGGCCCCCATCACCCCACAAATTGCCCGAAAAGTGCTTGACGCATTTGCAAAAGTGAACGCACCCAAAGCGGACTATGGGCTCACCGAAAGGGAGCGACAGATCCTGCAACTCCTCGTCGAAGGTCTTTCCAAACAGCGGATTGCTGAGAAGATTTTCCTCAGTTACCATACTATCGACTTCCACCTCCGCAACATCTACAACAAACTTCACGTGCATAGTAAGGCTGGCGCCGTGGCCAAGACACTCAAAGAGCGAATCCTCTAGACTTCTCCCCTCCAGGAATAAAACCCCCCTTGGTATTCTTAACCGCTCGCAGAACCACGTGATTGCGTAGTGGTATGTCCCCACATGGACTCCTATTTTTCCTCCAGCTGCCAACAATCATCACAAAGGAGGAACATCAATGAAAACACCCCGCCTCATGCTCGCTTTATCGTGTATTGTCCTTGCGCTTCTGACCTTTGACGGAAACGCCCAGGAACCGCGAACCATTGAGCCTTACTTTGCTGAAAGCGAAATCGCGGCTGAGCACACCGCCGAGTTGCGTCAAGCGCAAGAAGGGCGCATGTTGGTACTCGCCGGGGAGGATATCGCTTTTTCACTTGATAACGGCATCAACGTTCAGTTCTCCAATGGATCGGGGCGTCGACTGCTGATCAGCCGGGGAACCGGGTACCGAGCCTTCACGTATCCAGCCTGGTCGCTCGACGGTGAGTCAATCGCCTTCGCTGCCCAGAGGAATGATTCCCGGATGGTTGATCTGGTCGTTGCCAATGCCGATGGCTCAAACCCCACAGTGATCCTCGTCCTGAACGACGGGTACTTCAACAGCATGATCCAATCGATTTCATGGTCGTGGGATCATCAGTTCATCATGTTCAACTACGCGTTCGACGATAGCCAGCTGAACAGTTACTTCCTTGTCTGCACCATCCGAAGGAATGGGCAGAACTACACTTACGTGCAGGATTTTCTCCGGAATTACTCCCAATATGAGCCGCTCACTGCAAGCCAGCGGTATGCATACATTTCCACAGGGACCGCTTTTGATGCAAATACGCGGCTCCGTGTGTCGAATTTGAATGGGACGAACGACGTCGTATGGTTCACCTTTCAAGGGGCCATTGCTGGATTGACACATGTGGCTTGGAAAAACGCCAACTCCATTTATACAGTCATCAGAAACTGGTCAGCATATCCTAACAGGGAGGTATTGCTGCGGATTGATAAAACAACCGGCGGTTCCACCTACACAGTGATTGTACAATCCGATCCGGGTGGCAGTCTTTGGTCGCCAACTCTGTCACCTGACCGGACAAAGATATACAACGCTGAGATTGTCAACAATACATCTACCATGTGGCTCACTACTCTTGGCGCGAACGGACTCCCCGTCAGCGTAGTGGCAAAGGGGATAGGGTTCTTCCCGAATTGGCGGCAACGGATTCCGCCACCGAACAGCACCCCTGAAAACGGGCCGGGAATCCCGAAGTCACTCGTTCTGGAACAGAACTATCCCAACCCGTTTAATCCTTCAACCACGATTGGCTTTCAAGTACCTGAGCGGGCCCATGTTGCTCTGAGGGTCTATGACATGCTCGGAAAGGAGATAGCGACTCTTGTTGACGAAGACATGTCTCCGGGACGCCACGCGGTTGACTGGAACGCTGCTGGCATGTCCAGTGGAGTATATCTTTGCGTCCTTCACAGTGGAGCGCGGGTTTCTTCCCGGCGTATGCTGCTGCTGAAGTGAGAACATAAGGGCGAATGGCGAGACCGGGGGGGGACCAACGCGGATATGGACGGTCGTTGATCTCCTCCGGTTCTTCTTAAGTTCTTGTGTTACTTAGCTTTCCGCCGACAACCACCCCTGCCATTACCTAGATGCCCCTTTGCTGTTCCTGTTTCGCCCCTAGAACCACGTGATCGCGTAGTAGTTTCAAGGGCTTTCACAGATTATCTTTTCCCCAGATTCAATCACAAATTCATCGTCAATTTCACACCATAACACAACAGGAGGATATCATGAAAAGTCATAGCTTGGCACTCGGTCTTCTGGTCATCGGCCTCGTCATTGGGATTGTCTTTAGCACGAACGCCCAGGACCGTGTGTTTCTGATGAATGGTCGCACAGTCGATGGCACGGTTCTCGAACACATTCCCACAAAGCACGTGAAGGTTAAGACAACGAAGGGAAAGGTTCTCATTATCAAAGCGGCGCAAGTCAAGAAAGTCCAGCTCGAAGAGAACCTTGGTCTCGGCGATGACGTCGTTGTCGTGTCCAACGATTTGCCGGAGAAGCCAGTACAGACGGCGGGACGGCAACCACGGAATGCAACAACCTCTCCATCGCAAGATTACTCGTCACAACTACAGAATGTGCATAAGCCCCTCCCAGGCAACTTCAGTATTCGAGGCTCGGTCGGCACTGACATACAGCTCGGGATCGGATTTGGCGGAGGCGTGAGTTACACATGGCGTCCTTCTACGGGGGGAACAGCCTTTGAAATCGGCGCGGATATCTTCTTCCATAAATCCAGCGGCAAGGAAACCGAAAACAATACCTTTGGTGAAACTTCAGAATGGGCTCTCAACCTTCTAGTTTTTGGTGTAAGGGGGAATGGTCTGTTTAACTATTATCCGGGTGAGACGGGGGTGTTCTTCGTGGCCGGCGTCGGCTTCGTTGTTGCAAGCATAGATTACAATGAAAAGTACTACGCTGCAAACTATGTTCCGGGTTTCAGCTATGATGCCAGCGAAAAAGACTTTGAAGCTGTGTCGGCAGGCAACGTCATCAACCTCGGCCTCGGGTTGACCACGGGATCGGGTCTTGAGTTACGCTTGGAGACACCGATGCTCTTCTTCTATTCCGCGGAGGGTGGCATGACGTCCTTCGTCCCGACACTGACCATAGGTGTACAGTACAGATTCAATTAGTTAAACACATCACCGTCAACGACTCATCAACGCCGCCTGCCTGTTGCAGGGGGCGTTTTCTTGATCCAACTACCGTTTATCTGGTTCGCCATCGACTTGCTTTTCTTGTGCGCCCCGCATAGATTCGGTATGTATATACGACTTGCTGTCCTCACTGTATGGATCCCGGCCCGTTTGTTTCCTCAGTCGAGGTTCCCATGGGGTCAGTATCTGAAACATCCCATGTTCTATTTCCTCAAATCCTTCATTCTTGGCTTCCGTAATTGGCTGCGGGTGGATTTGGCGCTTGCATCCCGGGTTTGATTCGGCTGTTCATGCACAATACTCCTTCTCACTACTCTGCGAGTTCCCCATGCAACTTATGACAGGCACGAAGCGGAAGCTTGCCACCAGTGCCATTGCGGTTCTTGTGTCGGCGTTCAGTGGTTTTGTGTACCCTTTCATTTTTCCGCCGGCACAGCAATCGGCAGGTCCTGCATGGCATTCACATATTAACGGTATCGCGGTAGGAACCCTGATCGGGCTCGCGTTATCCTTCGGCGAGCTGTACCTGTTCAGGACAAGGATACGCCGCCTGCGATTCCACCTCTTTATCATCGTACAGGCACTTTACTATGTTGTAACAACAAACATTTTTGTGATTAGCGTGATGAGCAGCCACTACATCATGCTTCACGGCCACACCTTTGAAGAAGAAACAAAGTCATCGGTGTTTCAAGCGTTCTTTCAGAGCAGTGATTTCCTGCCGATCAACGCCTATGCGTTGGCCGTAATCATCATCCTGAGTTCCATACGCCAGGTGAGCCGGATGCTGGGACAGCATGCCTTGGTGAATTTCTTCTCCGGCAAGTACCACAAACCCGTGGAGGAGGAGCGGGTGTTCATGTTCCTCGATCTCAAAGCTTCCACCTCGATTGCGGAAAAGCTGGGGCACAAACGCTACCATGCATTCCTGAACGACTTCTTTTTCGATATCACTCCCGCTATCATTGAAAGCAAGGGGGAGATCTATCAATATGTTGGCGATGAAGTAGTGGTGACGTGGCCGAAGGAGCGAGGCGTGCGCGATGCAAATTGCATCAACTGCTACTTCCGCATTGCGGCAGCGATCGCGAGGGTCGCCGACAAATATGAGCGGAAGTACGACTGCTTGCCTGCGTTCAAAGCGGGCTACCATTACGGGACGGTGATCGCCGGCCTGATCGGCGATATCAAGCGCGATATCGTGTTCCATGGGGACACCGTCAACACCGCCTCGCGCATCCGCTCCGAGTGTACCGTGGTGAAGCGGGACCTGCTGCTCTCAGGCCATCTGCTTGGCCAGCTCTCGATTTCCGAATACCTTACGCCCGAGAATATGGGGAAGATCAAACTCCGCGGCAAGGAGGAGGAGATTGAGCTATACAGTATCAAGGAAGCAGCGTGAAGACTGCCGCCATGATAGATTGTTTCTCAAAACTCACGTTGATCATTCTTACCGTAGCTTTCCTTTCTTCGTGCACCGCCGAGCAAACTGTCGACACCATCATGAAGGAGTATTCTTCACCACACGCC